>CAVKGN010000017.1:0-27190 GCA_963655595.1 uncultured Oscillospiraceae bacterium | reverse complement strand
GTTTGACGGCAATAAACAAATGACGCCTTTCAAAGCAAAAAGCTCTCCCTCGCCGATGTTCAGCGGGGGAGAGCTTTTTGCGGATATTGCTTATTCCACTTCGAGCACGAGACCTTTGAGGTATTCGCCCTCGGGGTGGTAGATGTTGATGGGATGATCCGCCGGCTGGTGGAGCTGGTGGAGGATGCGCACGTGGCGCCCACTCTGTGCAGCAGCGGTGAACACGGCCAGGCGGAACTGGTCCTTGTTGACTGCCTGCGAACAGCTGAACGTGAAGAGAATGCCGCCCGACTTGATCTTGCGGAATGCGGCGGCGTTGAGGCGAGTGTAACCTTTCAGGGCGCGTTGCAGGGCATCCTTGTGCTTGGCAAAGGCTGGCGGGTCGAGGACAATGAGATCGTAGTTGTCGCCCGCTGTGTCGAGGAACTTAAATGCATCCTCGGCAAAAGCCTCGTGGCGTGTGTCGCCGGGGAAATTCAGTTCCGCGTTGGCGCGCGTCAGGTCGATAGCCTTGGCCGAAGAGTCCACAGAATGCACCAGGTTTGCGCCGCCGCGCATGGCGTAGACGCTGAAGCCACCTGTGTAGCAGAACATGTTCAGCACGTTACGTCCCTTGGCGTAATGTTCGAGGAGCGAGCGGTTCTCACGTTGGTCCACGAAGAAGCCCGTTTTCTGTCCCCTGAGCCAGTCGATGTGGAAGTGCAGGCCATTCTCCGTAGCCACGTTGCCGTCGTCGTGCCCAATCAAGAAGCCATTCTCTTGCCCGAGGTCGGCCTTGAAGGGTAGGGTAGTCTCCGACTTGTAGTAAACGTTCTTCACCAGTCCGTCTGACGCCTCCACCAGAGCCTGGGCGATGTCCTCGCGGCAGACGTGCATACCAACGGAGTGCGCTTGCATGACGGCCGTTTCGCCGTACACGTCGACCACGAGTCCCGGAAGGCGGTCGCCCTCGCCGTGAACCAGACGATATATATTATTGTCTGCTCGCCGCGTGAGCTGTAAGGCATCACGAAGGCGGAAAGCCTCGGCAAGGCGTGAGAGCCAGAAGTCGTGGTTGATAGTCTCCTCGTCGAACGTAAGCATACGCACGGCGATAGAGCCAATTTGGTAATGTCCGTAGCCCATGAGTTCGCCTTCGGCTGAGACCACGCGCACGACGTCGCCCTCCTGCAACTTGCCGTTTGCGCCGGCGATAGCCCCTGAGAACACCCACGGGTGGAAGCGCTTGAGACTCTCGCTCTTGCCGCGCCGCAGGAACAGGGTAGTTATTGAGCCATCGTAGGCCGTTTGGTATTCTTCGGTGGTCTGCTTTGCAGTATGCGGAACCTTCTTTTTCATGAGATGCTTTGGTTGGGAGTTACAGTGTTGTCAATGATTTTGTAATCGCCTGTGCTGCGCAGTAGATCAAGCCTTTTGTAGAGCTGGATGCACGTATAGGCGTCGGCGGCGGCATAGAGTTTTTGCGCCTCGCTAAGCACGTCCGCCTCCCAGTTACTGAGGCGCGCCGCCTTGGACAGGCGCATGCCGAACACGTTGGCGTAGAGCTTTTGCAGACTCATGTCCTCAATGCCCATCTTCTTCACAAAGTCTTGAAGGTCTATAAACGCCGCGGGTCGAAACGAGGGTACGCGCTTGCGGAGCATGAGAAAGTCGTCTTTGAGCGAGAGACCTACTTTCAGTACATCGGGCGAGGCCAGTAGCTGCTGGATACACGGCAGGAAGTCCGTCTGGTTGAGTCGGAAGAGAAAGCACACATCCTCGTTGGCCGCTTGTAGGAGAGCCACCTTGTGGTGAACCCCTCGGCGGAAGGCAGGGCGCGTCTCGGTGTCGATGCCCACGATGGGCGACTTGCTCAGCACCTCCGTGGCGCGCAAGGCCTCCGACTCGCTCTGCACCACTACGATTTTCCCTTCGTAGACGTAGCGCGGCAGGGTATTGATATAGTCTTTGTCAGTCTTCTTGAATAGTTGTTGCATACGTTAATCGTAATCAGTCCATATCGCCCGTGGCAATGTCGTGAATGGCTCGCAGTGCGTTGAGCAGCTTTTGCCCCCATTGCAGGTTGAACTCGTCGATGGTCTCGCTCAGTGCTACGTGCATGGCCTCCTCGTACCCACTGCGGAACGTCTCCACCAGTTCGCGGAGTTGCTGGTAGACGTCGGCAAGGTTTTCGCTTACGGTGCAGAGAACGGGGCGTTCGGAGTATTTGAAGTCTTCCACGAATACGTCGAGGAAGTCATCCTTATCGCCCAAAACGCTTGCCACGGCGTGGCGCACATAGTTGTAGTCGTCCTCCGTAAGCTTGTGTTCGTTCCATCCGTCCTGTTCGGGAACACTGCCGAGGAGCGTGGCTTTGAGGTAGACCATGGGCAGCAGTCCGCGCATCACTTTGGTGAAGGCTGCAGCATCTGTGCCGCCGCACTGTTCCAGGTATTTGCAGTATTCAGTGCTGACGGTCACGAAGTCGAGCACGGGAGCAGAATAGAGAAAGTCGTCCTTTTGTTCCATAGAGCCAGTTACTTGATGACCAGAGCACGGTCGATGAGGTCGGCCAAAGCGAGGAAGTGAGCCTGTTGCTTGGCAGCGTGGCACTGACGCTGGAGCAGCTGCAGCTGTTGCAGCACAACGCCGCTCGCTTCCGTGCCTTTGTAGTTGTTGAAGTAGCCGATGAGTTCATCAACAGCCTTGCGCTGGAGAGCTTTGCGATAGGTAGAAGGTTCAGCACCCGTACGAGCCTCCTTGAACAGGCGCGACACGGCATCGGGCAGGTAGTCCGCAGCGGGATAAGTGTCGGTAAGGCGGTTCAGCACGTCGGCTGAGAAGAGCGAGCTAACCACGCGGCAGCCAATCTTTTTGAGATAGTTCTGCGCATTGGGCGTGATGCGGTTCATATAAGGCTGGGCAATGAGCCAATTAGGCTCTTGCAGAATGTGCTCGTCGAGGAAGTTGAGCGCATCCTCTTGCTTGGCACGCGGCTCATCGGTGTAGATGGCGCCGGGCTGATCCACCGTCTTGTAGTCGGCATACACGCCGCCCAGGTTTGAGGCTACGTGGAAACAGTAACGCATGAACTGCGACGTGATTTGGTAGTACATGCTCGAGAGGTTGCTGTGGTAGATGTCGCTGCTCTCGTAGGTCCACTGGGGCAGCAGGGGCAGTTCACGTTTCAGGTTGAGAATGCCGTAGTTGCTGGCCTTCACTGCGTCGTCGCCAAGGTCCTCGCGCTGGCAGCGTGCGTCGTTGGTCTTGTTCGTTTCGCCGTCGCCAAACCACAGGCGGCGGTTGCCTTTGAGTCGTTCAGATGTGAGCTTCTCAAGTTCCCAATGATCGCTCACTGCGTCGTAAGCATTCCACATAGGCTTGTAGCCCCACTCAATAGCCCAGCAGTCGTAGTCGCCAATGCGGGGGAAGATGCCAGCGTGCGTGATGCTGTCCTCAGGTTGTGCCACGTAGTTAAAACGTGCGTAGTCCATGATGCTCGGCGTGTGTCCGTGCGCCTCAACAAACTCGCGCGAACGGAGACTGTCTACTGGCACCGTCGACGAAGAGCCGAAATTGTGGCGCAGACCCAGCGTGTGGCCTACCTCGTGCGAGGAGACAAAGCGGATGAGTTCGCCCATAAGTTCGGGCGAGTATTTCATCTTCTGCGCAGCCTCGTCGAGCGTTCCGGCCTGTATCATATACCAGTCGTGCACGAGCGTCATCACGTTGTGGTACCAGCAAATGTGGCTCTCGATAATCTCACCCGAACGGGGGTCGTGCACGTTGGGGCCGTAGGCGTTCTCAGTGGGCGAGGCAAGGTAGCGGATGCACGAGTAGCGCGCGTCCTCCATCGACATAGTGGAGTCGTTCTCCGGCCACTCGCGGGCTACGATGGCGTTCTTGAAGCCTGCTTGCTCAAACGCCTTCTGCCAGTCGTTCACGCCCTGGATGAGGTAGGGACGCCACTGCTTAGGCGTGGCAGGATCAATGTAGTAGACGATGGGCTTCTTGGGCTCTACGAGTTCGCCGCGCTTCATCTTCTCCATGTCGGCGCTGTCCTTGGGTTCAAGTCGCCAGCGCACGATGAAGTTGCGGTTCTCCACCCGTTGCTGGTTGTCGGCGTAGTAGGTGTAACGGTCAGCGAAGTAGCCCACGCGGGGATCGAAGAGACGCTGCATCATAGGCACCTTGGGCAGCAGCACGAACGAGATGTTAAGCCCGAGTGTCACCTTGCCCGTGTAGGCGGCTGCGTAGCTGCTCGACGATGATGACATCCACGTCTTCACCACGCGCACCTCGGTGTTGAGGGGGAACGTCTTGACGCTCTCGATGTATGAGCTGGAGGCAAGGAGCGACTGTAAGCCCATTGACCGCTTGTCCTCGTTCTGCACGCCCAGCGCAGGGTTGTCTTCGAGGAAAAGGTTGTTCGCCTTGATCTTGCTGGCTTTGCCGGCGTATTGCTCCACCTTGAACGAGGCAATGATCGGGTCCTCGTTGCTTATGACGATGGCGCGGTTGATCTTGTCCACGCTGTCGGCCGTGTTGACGAGCAGACGCGAGCGCAGAAACATTCTATTGTCTGCGCCTTTTTGGAAGTACACGGTCTGTTGGTTGGCAAGCTCACCGCCGTATTTTCCAGTGTTCGACGGCGTGGAGGTGTAGCGCACCGTTACGAGCAGCTCCCGGCCAATGAGCGAGTCTGGGATAGTCAGGAACCAGTCCGAGCCGTTCTGCGTCACGGTGAAGAGACCTTTGCTCACCTTTTCAGCCGAAGCGGCTGCCTTGGGGCCGGGAGTGTTATTCTTAGCAGCGGCCGGTGCAGCCATAAGCGCACCAGCAAGCACCAGGGGTAATATCTTTTTCATGTAAGTTTGGTTGATTTATTTGGTAAGTGTTTTTGCAAAAGAATCGTAGCCGAGTTCAAGGTTGCTCAGCTCGTAGTCTTCGAGAGCGAGCGCAAACGAACCCTTGACGTGCGTCAGCCCAAAGTATGCGCGAAGCATGGCGACCATGCGGAACGACAGCTCGTCGTTGTTGCGCAGGAGGGCGTTGGCTGTTTGTTCAATCTCAGCCTCGTCCAGAGTGCGGAGCGCAAGGAACAGAGCGTGTAAAGCCCGTAGCGTATGCGCCTTTACAAGGATGAGCCTTTTTGCCTCGTCTGTGCAGTGCGTAAAGAGTTTTAGTAGTTGGGAAATCTCGTCGCTTGTGCGCAGATACGGCACGAAGGCTTCGAGCGTTTTACGTTCGTCAATGGCGGAACACGTCTGCGCAAAGTCTTGAAGAACTTCGGCAGAGACGGTTAGCGCCCCCTTGCGGTAGAGAACGACGGCAGCTTTGAGGAACGTGCCGAGGTAAGCCTTGGTATTGTCGGGTACAATGGTGTTGAAGGCTTGCCAGAAACTCTCGTTCGAGAGCGTGGGCAGGACGTCCTCGGCAAGCAGAAAGCCCGCCGTGCGAAACTCCGACACGCTCAGCGTGCGGAGCATCTGGGCAAGTCCTTCAAAGTCGTTCCTGTTAGTGTATGCGAGCATCTTGCTCCGCAGTACGGGGTTATGTCGGCGCAGCGAAGTCATTGGCGACGGTTGAGAAGTACCACGTTCTCCACGTGGTGCGTTTGCGGGAACATGTCGACGGGCTGTACGGCGGCTACCTCATAGTCTTTGTCGAGCAGCTGAAGGTCGCGTGCCTGAGTGGCAGGGTTGCAGCTGACGTAGACGATGCGCTTGGGAGCAGCAAAGAGGATGGTGTTGACCACGTCCGTGTGCATTCCGGCACGGGGAGGGTCAGTGATAATCACGTCGGGCCGGCCGTGGCGGTTGATGAAGTCCTCGTTGAGTATGTCCTTCATGTCGCCTGCGTAGAAGAGCGTGTTGTCGATGTGGTTGAGGCGTGAGTTTTCTTTCGCGTCCTCAATGGCTTCCGGCACGTACTCAATGCCCACTACCTGGCGGGCCTGATGCGCCACAAAGTTGGCAATAGTACCCGTACCCGTGTAGAGGTCGTATACAAGTTCGTTGCCAGTCAGTCCGGCAAAGTTGCGAGCCACCTTGTAGAGTTCGTACGCCTGCTCGGTGTTGGTTTGGTAAAAGCTCTTCGGTCCTACTTTGAAGCGCAGGTCTTCCATCGTCTCGTAGATGAAGTCTGTGCCGGCATAGGTGTGGATGTCCAAGTCGCCGATAGTGTCGTTGCATTTCAGGTTGTTCACCCAGAGCAGCGACGTAACTTCGGGGAACGACTGGCTAACGTATTGCAAAACGCCATCGGCTTGAGCTTGTTCCTCGTCCGTACGAATGCAGAACTGCAACAGGAGCATCACCTCGCTCGTAGCAGAGGTGCGAATCATCATGTTGCGCAGCAGTCCGTGTCCGCCGCGTATGTCGTAGAACGTCAGTCCGTTGCTCAGCGCATACTCACGAATGCCGTTGCGCAAGCGGTTGTTCACGTCGTCCATAAGGTGGCACTCGTCGATGTCGAGAATTTTGTCGAACGCACCAGGAATATGGAAGCCCACGGCGTCCATCACGTCGAATTCTTTGCCCGACGCCACTTCCTCGGTGGTGAGCCATCGCTTGTTGGAGAAACCAAATTCGAGCTTGTTGCGATACTGTCGCACGTGCTTGCTACCCAGAATTGGACTCACCTCAGGCAGGGCTACCTTGCCGATGCGTGTGAGGTTGTCCGTCACTTGCTTCTGCTTGTAGTACAGCTGTTCCTCGTAGGGGAGACACTGCCACTTGCAGCCGCCGCACACGCCGAAGTGCTTGCAAAACGGCTCTGTGCGTTTGGGTGAGTATTTGTGGAAACGCACCGCCTCTGCCTCGGCATAGCTGTGCTTTTTGCGACGTATTTGCAGGTCGACCACGTCGCCAGGTACCACGTAGGGGACGAACACCACCATGTTGTCCACCTTAGCTATGGCTTTGCCCTCAGCGGCCACGTCGGTTATTTCAATATTTTCGAGTACGGGGAATGGTTTACGTTTGCGCGCCATTTTGTGTGCTATATAATATATGTGTATTCAAGTGTCATTGTCGCCGTGCCTCTTCCTTCAGCCTTTGCAGTATTTGCGGCAGGGCGAAGTCGTCTTCTGCTTCGCCTGGCACGAGCGTGTATCCTTCGGGGGCGGCTACCTGGTTGGGGTAGGAGAGCTGGTAGAAGTCGATCCATAGGTTGCGGTGCGAAAGCACGTGTTTCACCTTTTTGCGCACCAGCCTCCACGTGCCGCCGGATGGGAAGAACTTCTTCACTTGTTCGCTGTGCAGAAAGTCCTCCGACGGGGGAAGTTCAGGAAACTCGAACAAGGGATATTCGTAAAGCCCTTTCCAAATGTCGTTGTCCTGCCTTTTGCGCAACCATACGCCATCAGGCGTTTCTACCCGCACGTACACGAGGCAGCGGTCGGATACTTTCGTCTTGTGCGCCTTTCGGGGGAGGTTGTCTACCCGATTTGTTTGCAGAGCAATGCAGGATGCGTTCAAGCAGCAACTCTCACAGGCTGGATTGGCCGGGGTGCATTGCAGTGCGCCGAAGTCCATCAGCGCCTGGTTGTAGTCTGCGCTCTGGCTGATGGGCAGAAGTTCCTGCGCCAGTGCGGCGAAATGCTTCTTCCCCTGAGTGGTGTCGATGGGCGTGTCGATGCCGAAATGCCTTGCCAGCACGCGGTAGACGTTTCCGTCCACCACAGCGCACGGCGCTCCGTAGGCAAACGAACAGATTGCTGCCGCCGTGTAGTCGCCCACGCCTTTGAGGGAACGTACGCCCTCGAATGTGTCGGGGAACTGTCCTCCCCAGTCGTTCATGATTTGCCGCGCCGCCTGTTGCATGTTGCGCGCCCGACTGTAATAGCCAAGCCCCTGCCAGGCGGACAGTACTTCGTCTTCGTTGGCGGCGGCAAGACTCTCTACCGTTGGGAACTTATCAATGAACCGTAGGTAGTAGTCGTGTCCCTGCGCAATGCGCGTTTGCTGCAAAACAATCTCCGATACCCATATCTTATAGGGATCGGAGATGTTGCGCCATGGCAGGTCGCGCCTGTGCGTGCCGTACCACGTAAGTATCTGTTGCTGAAACATACTCCTAATGGAACAACTTGATGCGCTGTTCCTCAGAGAGCTTGCATATAAGCAGTTTGCCGTCCTTCTCGGCCACTACGTAGCCGTCCAGACCCTGAATCACCACTTCCCGTTCGCCGCACGTATGCACCACGGTGTTGAACGTATCGAACAGGCGGATGTTCTGCCCGAAGCAGGCGTTGCCGTATTTGTCCTTGTCCGACTGTTCACGCAGAGAGTTCCACGTGCCGAGGTCGCTCCAAGCGAACGTGGCGGGGAATACGAATATCTCCTCAGCCTTTTCGAGAATGGCATAGTCAACGGATATGTCGGTGCATTCAGGATAGGCCTCATCGATGAGGCGTTGCTCGTCGGGCGTGCCGTAGTGGGGGAGAAGGCTTTCGAATACTGTCGACACCTCAGGCTCGTACACGCGGAATGCGTTGATGATAGTGTTGACGTTCCAGATGAATATGCCTGAGTTCCACAAGTAGTTGGGCTGCTTCACATACTCTTCAGCCACGGGGAGCGTGGGCTTCTCTTTGAACTCGTCCACGCGGAATATGTTTTGCTTGCGCGAGGAGGAGTAGCTGAGGTCGGCCTTGATGTAGCCATATCCCGTTTCGGGGCGAGTGGGCTTCAAACCGATGGTCACTATGGCGTCCGTCTCGGCAGCGAACGACAGCGAGTCGTCCACAGCTTCCTGGAAGGCCTTGGTGTCCAACACCACGTGGTCAGAGGGCGAAACAACGATGTTAGCCTTCGGGTTGAGTTTCTTTATCTTCCAGCTGACGTAGCAAATGCAAGGGGCTGTGTTGCGACGACACGGTTCGCAGAGGATGTTCTCCGCAGGCACGTCGGGAAGTTGCTCCCTCACGATATCCTTGTAGTCGGCCGAGGTCACCACCCATACGTTCTCCACGGGCACGAGCCCTTTGAAGCGGTCGAGCGTGAGCTGTATGAGTGTGCGTCCGCAGTGCAGAATGTCGAGGAACTGCTTGGGGAGTTCCTCGCTGCTTACGGGCCAGAAGCGGCTACCAATGCCGCCGGCCATGATCACAAGGTGGCTGTTTGCGTCCATATATATGTTGCCGGATTTGTTCTTGAAGAGTGATTTTACGGGACGGGATGGCTTGCAGCCTCCCCTTTATTTTTGCCCGTCAACGAGCATCGTGCCCTGTATGTATATGCGTACGATGGAGTTTGTGGCGTTCGAACGTACGGTGATGGGCTTCTTAAAGAAACCCTTGAACTTGCCCTTTCCGTTGTACGACACCTTGATCACGCCCTTTGCGCCTGGAGCAATAGGGTCCTTGGGCGGAGTGGCTACCGTGCAGCCGCACGATCCGTAAGCCTGCTGGATAACGAGCGGCTTGTCGCCCGTGTTGGTAAAGGTGAACGAGCAGGTCTGCACCTTGTCCTCGTCGAAGTTGCCAAAGTCGATGGTCGTTTTCTCAAATTTCACAACGGCTTGTGCCATGCTCGCGCCATAAACGAGGGCGGCGAACAACAGCATGAGTAAACGTTTCATAGGGTTTGTGTTTTGCGTATACAAAGAAGTGCACCTTTGCGTGTGCGTCTTTTGCAAATGTACGGCATATAATCCGAATGGAAAAATAATGCATTGACAAATGCCCGTTTCATCGCCAATTCAGTACTTTTGCATTATGGCAGTCCCCGAAAAGATAATCCTCGGCATCGACCCTGGCACGAATGTGCTCGGCTACGGCGTGTTGAAACAGTGCGGTCGCACAGCTACGATGGAGGCGATGGGCGTGATAGACCTGCGCAAGTGCAAGGACGTCTATTTGAAGCTTGGACGCATCCACGAACGCGTGCTGGGAGTGATCGACGCCTTCAAGCCCGATGAACTCGCCATTGAGGCTCCTTTCTTCGGCAAGAACGTGCAGAGTATGCTCAAACTGGGACGTGCGCAGGGCGTGGCCATTGCCGCGGCCATCAGTCGCGATATCCCCATCGCCGAGTACGCCCCGATGAAAATCAAACAGGCCATCACGGGCAACGGACAGGCCAGCAAGGAACAGGTGGCCGCCATGTTGCAGCGCATACTCCGCATCCCCGAAAGCAGCATGCTGCCCTTCTTTGACGCCACCGACGCCCTCGGCGCAGCCTACTGCCATTTTCTACAATCCTCACGTCCCGAGACGAGCCGAGGCGCGGCACGCTCGTGGGCTGACTTTGCAAAGCACAACGCCGACCGCGTACACTCTGACGGCGGTCGGGCAATACACTGAAAAAACTCGTTTCTTCATGAAGCACATCCTCTTTTTCCTCTTTCTTATGGCGGCAACCGTTCCCTCGCTGCGTGCGCAGGAGGTTTACAACTATGTGCTTGCCAACGCCACGCGTACGGTCAATTCGCCTACGTGTAACTATACGCAGACGCAGATTGCACAGTTTAAGCGCACTGCGCTGATTTATTTGAAGAAAAAGGCTTTTGAACAGACCGACTCCGTGCCTTCTACTTTCCTTGACACACAAGCTTACTACCTTTCGGAATACGTCACTCTCTTCTTCAATGAGATAGTAAAGACCAAGCGGCTCAGCGCCGACAAGCGCAAGGAACGCGTCACGCTCTTCATGGATGCGTCGGTGTCGAACCCTCTCTTTGTCGACGACGACCAGGATACGACCATGGCATTCATTACGAGCGGGGCAGAACTTACGCCTTTCTGTCTCAACACCGACTGGCAGAAGGCTTATGCCGCCGTGACGGAGGAACTGAAAAAGTGACGAGCCGTCCCTCCACCTACCTTGCAGAAAGAAACCCTGTTAACACACAATCAGCATGTACGACATACAACTCAACGAAAGCGGTACGCGCCACATGCGCGTGACCGATCAGAACATGGAAACAATCCGCAAGTACGGACTCTTTACCGGACTTGTTAGTTCCACGGGCTATGTGACCGAGGTGGAACTCGAAAAACTTCGTCTGAGCATACGCTCGCTCATAGCCGCCAGTTCGGAAAACACGAAAGACTTGCTCGACCTCTGTATCGACGTGATTTACCACGACAAGATGAAGGCCTTCGGACTGAAAAACCTCATGCAGGCTTACGCATCGTGGACGGAGACGCATTCCGAGCAGCCAGCAGCCGAGTAGTGCCAGCTATTTCCCCCTTTATGTTTATTCGTTGGGACAGACTCCCTGTTAGGGACGCCTGCCCCAAGGTGTGTGCTTATCGTCCGCGCCTTTCATCCTCTATATCCCCTTATTCTCCATGCAACTGACCGACTGGCTTCCCACCACGCGCAAGGAAATGGACCTTCGCGGCTGGGAAACGGCTGACGTAATCCTTTTCTCGGGCGATGCCTATGTGGATCACCCCTCTTTCGGCGCGGCCGTATTGGGCCGACTGCTCGAAAACCAGGGCTACCGCGTGTGCATTGTGCCGCAGCCCGACTGGCACGGCGACTTCCGCGACTTCAAGAAGCTCGGACGCCCGCGCTTGTTCTTTGCCATCGCTCCCGGCTGCATGGACTCCATGGTCAATAAGTACACTGCCAATCGCCGCCTGCGCTCCGAGGACGCATATAGCCCCGACGGGCGGCACGACATGAGGCCAGAGTATCCCACGATCGTCTACACGCACATCCTCAAAAAGCTCTTCCCCGACGTGCCCGTGGTGTTGGGGGGCATTGAGGCCTCGTTGCGCCGCGTTACGCACTACGACTATTGGAAGGAGAAGCTCATGCCTTGCATCCTGGCCGACAGCGGAGCCGACCTCATTATCTACGGAATGGGCGAGTTGCCCCTCACCGATCTTTGTCGCACGCTCGAAGACCGCCTCTTGCACAACCGCGACGATGCCTTCTGCACCACCGATCAGTTTGCCAGCCTCATGCGTAAATATCCTGTGAAGCAGACTGTTACGTTGCAAGTGCGGGACAATATTCCTGGGGGCGTGACGGACGACGACATCGTGCTCCATTCGCACGAAGACTGCCTGGCTAATCGCAAGCACTATGCAGAGAATTTCCGCCATGTGGAGGAGGAGAGCAACCGCCTCCATCCTCAGCGCCTCATCCAGCCGCTCGGCGACCGCTTTGTGGTGGTCAATCCGCCCTATCCGCCCATGACAACGGAGCAGATCGACCATTCGTTCGACCTCCCCTATACCCGTCTGCCTCACCCCAAGTACAAGGGCAAGCGTATCCCGGCTTACGAGATGATCAAGTTCTCGGTGAACATCCACCGCGGCTGTTTCGGCGGTTGCAGCTTCTGCACCATCTCGGCGCATCAGGGCAAGTTTATCATGAGCCGCTCCAAGGAGAGCATCCTCCGCGAGGTGAAGAAGATAGTCACCATGCCCGACTTCCGCGGCTACCTGTCCGACCTGGGCGGTCCGTCGGCAAATATGTACCGCATGAGTGGGCGCAACAAGGACATCTGTGGCAAGTGTAAACGCCCCTCGTGTATCAGTCCGGCGGTGTGTCCCAACCTCAACGCCGACCACCGTCCGCTCATTGAGATTTGTCGTGCGGTGGACAACGTGAAGGGCATTAAAAAGAGCTTCATAGGTAGCGGCGTACGCTACGATCTTCTGCTCCATCCCTACCGCGACGAGACTCTCCGCAAGGCAGCTGCCGAATATACGCGCGAGCTTATCCTCCACCACGTGTCGGGTCGCTTGAAGGTAGCCCCTGAGCACACCTCCGACCGCGTGCTTGCCATGATGCGCAAGCCCTCGTTCAAACTGTTCCACCAGTTCAAGGAGATATTCGACCGCATCAATCGCGAGGCAGGTCTGAAACAGCAAATCATTCCCTACTTTATATCCTCACACCCCGGCTGCACCGAGGAAGATATGGCGGAGCTGGCAGCCGAAACGCGCGAGATGGACTTCCAGCTTGAGCAGGTGCAGGACTTCACGCCCACGCCCATGACCGTATCCACTGAGACGTGGTATTCGGGCTATCATCCCTACACGCTCGAACCTGTGTTCTGCGCGCGTTCACCGCAGGAAAAGTTGCGCCAGCGCATGTTTTTCTTCTGGTACAAGCCCGAGGAACGGGCGCGCATCATAGCCGAGTTGAGGCGCATAGGGCGTCCCGACCTTATTATGCGGCTCTATCCCCGCGGGGAGGGCAATCGCCAACCGCGGCCCGAGGGACACGACAAGGGGAAGCGGAAAAACAACAAGAACTATCCACCTAAAAACAACGCGCCGCGTCGGCGCAAGCCTTAACACCTATATAATTTATGAGAAAACACCACCGCCTGTTAGCCCTGTTGGGCTTTGCCTTGCCTGCCTGCTCTGCGGCGTTCGCCCAGAGCGCGCTCACCGATGCTGGGAAGCACGTTGAGTACAAGGTAGAGGTACAGCAAAGTTCCTCGAACGGCGACACGCCGCTTTGGCTCATGGCCAACAAGTACGGCCTCACTTCCATTGAGAAAAACAACGGATATCTACGCCTCGGTGTGCGTCACGACGTCGATGGCGACTCTTTGCGCAAGTGGCGCATTGGTTACGGTGCCGATGTGGCTGTGGCGTACAACTACGCCAGCACACTCAACGTGCAGCAGCTCTATGCCGACTTCCAGTACAAGCTTGTCCGCCTCACCCTGGGGGCTAAGAATCAGCCTGCCAACCTGAAAAATGCCGAGCTGAGCAGTGGTAGTCAGACGCTCGGCGTAAATGCGCGCTCCGTGCCCGCGGTGCGTATTGAGTTGCCCGAATATTGGAATATCTCCGGTCGGGGTAATTGGGCCGCTATACGTGGTCATATCAGCTATGGCATGATGACGGACGGCGGCTGGCAGAAGGAGTACGTCTGCGACAATGGTACGTACCGCTCCAACTATATGCAGCGCGCTTTGCTCCACACCAAGGCAGGCTTCCTGCGACTGGGCAACGCCAAGAAGTTTCCGCTCGTGTTTGAGGGCGGACTTGAATGGGCCTCGCAGTTTGGTGGTAAAAGCAAGGTGAGCGAGGAGGACGGCCAAAAGTTGGGGCATGGAATCAAGAACTTTGCCAAGGTGTTCTTTGGCATGGGTAGCGACTACTCCGACGGAATCTATGCCAACGCCGAGGGAAATACGTTGGGCAGCTGGCTGGCTCGGCTCACCTGGCACGGAAAGGACTGGAGCTTGGGCGTATATTACGACCACTTCTTCGAGGATCATTCGGAAATGTTCCTACAATACGGCTGGTTCGACGGACTCGTGGGCGTGGAGGCACATTTGCCCAAGAACCGCGTGGTCGACGCCATGGTCTACGAGTTTATGAAGACCACCTACCAGAGCGGTCCCGTCTACCACGACCATACCGACGCCATCCCCGACCAGATTAGTGCAGGCGACAACTATTACAATCACGGACAGTACATAGGTTGGCAACACTGGGGACAGGCCATGGGCAATCCGCTCTTTGTTTCGCCGCTCTATAATCATTCTTACGCTCTGGGTTTCACTTCCAACCGCTTCAAGGCCCACCATGTGGGCATCAGCGGCACACCTGCTCCGTGGCTCCACTACCGTGTGCTTTATACCCACGAACGTAGCCTCGGCACCTACGGATCCCCCTTCAACGAAGCGCGAACCACGCACAGTATGCTCTTCGAAGCATCATATGCCCCCCTGCGCATTGGCAGCGGAGCGGCAGGGCGCGGCTGGCAGTTCCGCGGTGCGCTGGCTTTCGACAAGGGCGACCTCATCGGCGACAACCTTGGCTTCCAGCTCACCATATCCAAAACGGGACTGCTGTCGAAACGCTAACACCGCCCCGCAGCTAACGGAGACGGCCTCTGGGCTACTTGTTGTTCCTCGTACGAGTGACGTGCGTTCATCGTACGATTGACACATGTACACCGTACGACGCACACACGTCACTCGTACGACAAACGCCAACAATCGGCGGCCTGGGAACGACAACTCCGCGTGATGCATTCAGTCAATACCTTAACAAAAAACTCCCCACAATGAAGAATATATTCCTCCCCCTTGCAACTTTCGTCCTCCTTGTTGTGCTGGCTTCCTGCTCCAAGGTGTCGCACAATGGCTACCTTGACGGCAAATGGAGGCTGAGGGCTTGTTACAGCAAGGAAAATCCCACCGACGCTTCTTATACTATATATAAGAATAAAGAGCCTGACAGTATCTATTGGAGCTTTCAGCTTAATCTTCTCTCCATTACTTCGCCCGGAAACCTCAACGGGTATTCCAACGAGACGCTGGCCCGTTTTGCCCACGAGGGCGACCGTCTGAACATTACCCAAACCTACATCCACTTCCGCGAGAGTGATAGCCTGCTCGTGGATCATACCGACTCTCTGGTGCGCATCGGTTTGCGCAGCAACACAGCCCGCTTCCGCATAGTGAGCCTCAGCTCCTCGCGCATGGTGCTTTGTTCCGACATGGACAGTCTCCTCTTTACCCAACTCAGATAGTGAGTCAATAGAATAAGGGCTTTCGACTTATATTTTACATTCTGTTAAATATAAATTCGAAGGCGTGTTAAATATTAGTACATTCACGGCGTGCGCCCCAGCGTACGCCGTGAAAACGTTAACAATCTAACTACATTTGCCGTATGAAAAGGTCGACGATATGGATAATAGCCACTGTGATGGGCGTGTTGTTCCTCGCGTTGCTCTATTTGCAGGTACGCTACTTCGAGGAAGTAATCACCATGCGCAAGGAGCAGTTCGACCAGGCCGTGACGCGCAGCCTGTACCAAACAGCGCGCAACCTTGAACTCAACGAGACGCGCACCGACCTCGAGGCGCAGTTCCGTCAATCGGCGGGCAAGTCACACCGCCCCGACAGTGCTGCCCTCGCCTCCCGCACCGCCGCCGCACCGCCCGCGCAGCACAGCGCAGGCATTCCGGCCAACGTGACCAAAGGTCTGTTCCTCGAAAACCTCAACGCCGACACGGTGGACGATGCCCTGCGCGACTCCGTACGCCATCGCTACGTGCACCAGCGCGAACTGCTCAACGAGGTAGTACTCAACATCCTCTACAAATCGAGCGACAAGCCCTTGGCCGAGCGTATTGACTTCCGCGCCCTCGATAGCGATCTGCGCGCCGTACTCCGCAGCAACGGCATCACGATAAACTACCACTTCTACGTAACTACGTCGGACGGTCGACAAGTGTACCGCTGCTCCGATTACAGTCCCGAGGGCGAGGTATATACCTACCGCCAGGAACTCTATCCCAACGACCCATCGGCTCAGCAAGGCATCCTCTGCGTACACTTCCCCGAGATGAAGAGCCTACTCCTGAGCAGCGTCCGCTTCATGGTGCCCGCGCTCGTGTTCACCCTGTTGTTGCTTATGGTGTTCATCTTTACAATCTGGGCAATATTCCGGCAGAAGAGGCTTTCCGAAATCAAGAACGATTTCATCAACAATATGACGCACGAGTTCAAGACGCCCATTTCCTCCATATCGCTTGCAGCGCAAATGCTCGGCGACCCGGCAGTGGGCAAGAGCGAGGTCATGTTTAAGCACATATCGGGCGTGATTGTCGATGAGACGAAGCGGCTCCGCTTCCAGGTGGAGAAGGTGCTGCAAATGTCGATGTTCGACCGCAAAGCCGCTACGTTCAAACGGAAAGAAGTGGACGCCAACCTGCTCGTGTACGACACCGTGAACACGTTCCGCCTCAAAGTTGAGGCCTCGGGCGGCCAAATTGAAGCCCACCTCGATGCCGAAGACGCCATCGTGTTCGTAGACGAGATGCACTTCACCAACGTGGTGTTCAACCTGCTCGACAACGCCGTGAAATACAAGTCGGAAGACCGCGCCCTGCACCTGAACGTAAGTACGCGCAACGTGGGCGGCAGGCACCTTGTCATCACCGTCGAGGACAACGGCATAGGCATCCGCCGCGACGACCTGAAAAAGATTTTCGAAAAGTTCTACCGCGTACACACGGGCAACCGTCACGACGTGAAGGGCTTCGGCCTGGGACTGGCGTATGTGCACAACGTGGTGAAAGCCCTCGGAGGCGACATCCACGCCGAAAGCGAGTACGGTCGCGGCACAAGGTTTATTATCACACTGCCCCTGATGGATTGATGGCTCGACGGGGTAACAAACAAAAACGACAAACGAAAAAAATACGATAGATTATGAGTGCAGAAACTAAGATTAAAGTATTGCTTTGCGAGGACGACGAGAACCTCGGCATGCTTCTCCGCGAATATTTGCAGGCTAAGGGCTACGACACGGAACTCTGCCCCGATGGCGAAGCTGGTTACCGCGCCTTTACGCAGAATAAGTACGACCTGTGCGTGCTCGACGTGATGATGCCCAAGAAGGACGGCTTCACCCTGGCTCGCGACATCCGTCAGGTCAACGAGGAATTGCCCATCGTGTTCCTCACTGCAAAGACACTGAAAGAGGACGTGCTCGAAGGCTTCCGCATCGGTGCCGACGACTACCTGACGAAGCCCTTCTCCATGGAGGAACTCACCTTCCGCATTGAAGCCATCATGCGTCGCATTCACGGCAAACGAAGCCGCTGCCGCACGCACTACCGCATTGGCTCGTACTCGTTCGACACCCAGAAGCAAATCCTCTCGCGCGGCGATCAAAGCACCAAGCTCACCACGAAGGAGAACGATCTGCTTAAGTTGCTCTGCGAAAACGCAAACGAAGTCCTTCAGCGCGACTACGCTCTGAACGAAATCTGGAAGGCAGACACGTTCTTCAACGCACGCTCCATGGACGTGTACATCACGAAGCTCCGCAAGCACCTCAAAGATGACGAGGACGTGGAAATCATCAACATCCACGGCAAGGGCTATAAGCTCCTTTGCCCTATAACTGAGGAATAAGCAGCCCTGATGTTCCAGCCTTGGAACGCAAAACACTCAACGCAAAGTCCCTCCCCCTTAGCCTCTCCGCATTGCGGACAGGATGGGGGAGGGATTTTCTGCATCGTAGGCGGGAGCCCCTGCGCCGCGTCCGCCCGTTCATAAAAATGTAACCAGCGGCGGCTCTCCGTGCGTTAAAAGTTGTACCTTTGCGGCAGAATAACGGCGCACGACATGAAACTCATTCTAATGACCACTCCGTATTTCTTCGTTGAGGAACACCAGATACTCAATGCCCTCTTTGACGAAGGACTGGAAATTCTGCACTTGCGCAAACCCGATACGGAACCCGTTTATTCTGAGAGATTGCTTACGCTCATCAACCCCGACTACCGTAAGCGCATCGTTGTACACGACCACTTTTACCTCAAAAACGAATACGGCCTGAAAGGCGTGCACCTCAACCATCGCAACCCCGAGCTGCCGCCGAAGTACAAAGGCCACATATCCTGCTCCTGCCACACCGAACAGGAGGTGACGCAGCACAAGCGGGCTTGCAACTACGTATTTCTATCCCCCATATTCAACAGTATTTCCAAGGAGAACTACAACTCACGTTTCTCAACCGTGCAGCTGCGCGAGCTCTCGCAGGCCAAGGTTATTGACCGCAAGGTGATGGCTCTCGGCGGCATAGGGCTTGACAACATCGACCAGCTCGCCGGACTGGGCTTTGGCGGCGCGGTGGTGCTCGGCGACATCTGGAACCGCTTCAGCGTGCACTCCACGCAGGACTTCCGCGAACTGATACTCCACTTCCGCAACCTCAGGAAAGCGGCTGACCGCATTTAGATGCACTAACAATCGAATACACCTTTAATAACTATTCATACCAACAAGAACTATGAACAATGACTCTTTTATGGTCTTCTCGGGTACTGCCTCCCGATACCTGGCCGAAAAGATTTGTGAAGAACTGGGCTGCCCGCTGGGTAACCTCACAGTGACGAAATTCGCTGACGGCGAGTTCGAGGTATGCTACGAAGAGAGCATCCGCGGACGCGACGTGTTCCTCGTTCAAAGCACATTCCCCAACTCAGACAACCTCATGGAGCTTCTCCTGATGATAGACGCAGCTAAGCGCGCCTCGGCTCGCAGCATATGCGCCGTAGTGCCTTACTTCGGCTGGGCACGTCAGGACCGCAAGAGCAAGCCCCGCGTGAGCATCGGTGCCAAACTGGTGGCTGACCTTCTCAGCGTGGCAGGCATTGACCGCCTCATGACGATGGACCTCCACGCCGACCAGGAACAGGGCTTCTTCGACGTTCCCGTGGACCATCTCTACGCCTCGACCGTGATGCTCCCCTATATAAAGAGCCTCAACCTCGAAAACCTCTGCATCGCATCTCCCGACGTGGGCGGTTCGAAGCGCGCAGCCTCATACGCTAAGTACCTCGACTGCTCTATGGTGCTCTGCAACAAGAGCCGCAAGAAGGCTAACGAAGTGGCTGACATGCAGATCATTGGCGACGTGAAGGGCATGAACGTTGTGCTCGTTGACGACATTGTTGATACCGCAGGTACCATCACTAAGGCCGCTGACCTCATCATGTCGCACGGAGCAAGCAGCGTGCGCGCCATCGCAAGCCACTGCATTATGTCTGGTCCTGCCGACGAGCGCGTACAGGCTTCGGCGTTGAAGGAAATGGTGTTCACCGACAGCATTCCTTACCGCGGCACAAGCGACAAGGTGAAGGAACTCACCGTGAGCGGAATGCTTGCCGAAACCATCCGCCGCGTCATGGAGAACGAGAGCATTTCCTCGCAGTATCTCATCAAGTAAGGACGCGAACCTGCAATAAACGGCGCACCAGCTTTGCCAAACAGGCTGAAAACGCTATCTTTGCAGCCGATTATCAGACCATTACACTAAGTTGTTACCAGACAATTTTGATAACCCATAAAAAGCTATAGCAAAAAATGAAGAAAGGTATTCACCCTGAGAATTATCGTCCCGTAGTGTTCAAGGATATGAGTAACGGCGACATGTTCCTTTCGCGTTCAACCTGCAAGACTACTGACACGGTTGAGTTCGAAGGCGAAACTTACCCCGTTGTAAAGCTTGAAATCTCAAGCACTTCTCACCCCTTCTACACGGGTAAGTCGAAGCTTGTCGACACCGCTGGTCGCGTAGACAAGTTCATGAGCCGTTACGGAAAGAGCCGCAAGTAATTCTCCTTGCTGCGGCTTGTATAGCCGATAATTCTATCAAAAAAGGGAAAGGTAACACCCAAGTGGTAAGTGGACGCGTCGCACCAGCGATTGCGTCCGCTTTTTTTAGATACGTCCTGCCTCTCCCTGTACCCAACCTTAAAACTCCGCCAAACGATGCCTTCCGCTCTCAACCTTACCTGCCCGCCGCTGCCCCGCGTGCGCATAGCCCTTATCGGCGTGGGCGGCCGCGGCATAAAGACGCTCGAACGCTACGCCTACATCAAGGACGCCACGATATGCTGCGTGGTGGACGTGGACGCGGAACGCCTTGCGCTGGCAAATCGCAAGCTGCAAGAGAGTGGACGCCCCGCTGCCCGTGCCCTTTGTGGCGAAAATGCTTGGGCTGAGGCGTGCCGGGCCAGCGACGTAGACCTCGTTTACATATGCACAGGTTGGAGCCTCCATGCCCGCATTGCTGTTGAGGCCATGCGGTGTGGCAAGCACGTGGCGGTAGAAGTGCCAGCCGCCTGCACCGTGGAGGAGTGCCGTCTGCTTGTGCGCACGGCGGAGGAGACGCAGCGTCACCTCTTCATGACGGAAAACTGCTGCTACGACTTCTATGCGCTCGAAACGTTGGAGATGCAGCGCCTCGGTCTGTTTGGCGAAATCACGCACTGCGAGGGTGCTTACATCCACGACCTTTCCCAGTATGGCGATGCGCCGGCTGTGGCCGACGACCGCATAGGGTGGATGCGCCGCGAGTGTGCACGCCACGAGGGGAACGCTTACCCCACTCACGCCATCGGGCCTATTGCCCAGTTGCTCGACTTCCACAGCTCCGACCGCATGGTGCGGCTGACCTCCCTTACCAGCCGCAGCTCCCTGCATGGCGGAGGGGAGAAGACGCAAGTGAGCAACACCCTTATACAAACGCTACGGGGGCGCACTATCCTGCTCCAGCTCGACGTGACCACGCCGCGCCCGTATAGCCGTTTGCAGACAATTTGCGGCACAAAGGCCTTTGCGCAGAAATACCCCGTCGTGACTTTGCAGACGGGACACAACGCCCCCCTCATGGGCGAGGAGGCGCAAAGCGAATTGCAGAACTACGCCACCTCACACGCTGCGCAGCTGTGGGTGGAAGGGCACGAACTCTGCGTGCCCAACGAGATGAACTACGCCATGGACATGCGCCTTATCTATTGCCTACGAAAGGGACTGCCCCTCGATATCGACGTGTACGATGCGGCGGAGTGGTCGTGCCTGTCTGAACTCACAAGACTTTCTGCCCAGGGCGGTGGTGTGCTGGTAGATGTGCCGCAGTTCCGCCCCTGACCTGGCTCCCCCTGCATACGGCCGTACCCTTGCGGAGACCGAAAATCACTATTTCGGGGGATAACGCAGCGCGACTGGATATTTTACCTTTGCAAGCGAAGAACAGTAAAACGCATTTATAACAAGGTAAAATGAAAATCGAAAAAATCCACGCCCGCGAGATACTCGACTCGCGCGGCAATCCCACAGTTGAAGTTGAAATTACCACTGAGAGCGGCGTTATGGGTCGTGCCTCTGTGCCGTCGGGCGCATCGACGGGCGAGAACGAAGCCCTTGAACTCCGCGACGGCGACAAGAGCCGCTACTGCGGAAAGGGTGTGCTGAAAGCCGTAGCCAACGTGAACGAGGTGATTGCCCCTGCGCTCAAAGGCTGGAACGTGCTTGACCAGCGCGGCATTGACTACAAAATGCTCGAACTCGACGGCACGGCCACAAAGTCGAACCTCGGCGCAAACGCTATCCTTGGCGTGTCGCTCGCAGCAGCTCACACGGCAGCTAAGTGCCTCAACATTCCCCTCTACCGTTACATCGGCGGCACAAATACCTACGTGCTTCCCGTGCCCATGATGAACATCATTAACGGCGGCGCACACTCCGACGCTCCCATTGCTTTCCAGGAATTCATGATCCGTCCCGTGGGCGCAAAGAGCGAGCGTGAGGCCATCCGTATGGGTGCCGAAGTGTTCCATGCCTTGCAGAAACTCCTCAAGAAGCGCGGCCTCTCTACGGCAGTAGGCGACGAGGGCGGTTTTGCTCCGAAGCTCGACGGCATTGAGGATGCCCTCGAAAGCATTGTGCAGGCTACGAAGGACGCCGGCTACCGTCCGGGCGACGACATTCGCATCGCTATGGACTGCGCCGCCTCTGAATTTGCCGTGGTAGAGGATGGTAAGTACTTCTACGATTACAGTCAGCTCAAGAACGGCATGCCCAAGGACCCCAACGGCAAGAAACTCAGCGGCGAGGAGCAGATAAAGTTCCTCGAAGAACTCATCACGAAGTACCCCATTGACTCCATCGAGGACGGTCTCGACGAGAACGACTGGGAAGGTTGGGTGAAGCTCACCGAAGCCATCGGCTCTCGTTGCCAACTCGTGGGCGACGACCTCTTTGTGACGAACACCAAATTCCTTGAAAAGGGCATCAAACTGGGTGCGGGCAACGCCATCCTCATCAAGGTAAACCAAATCGGCTCGCTCACCGAAACGCTCGAAGCCATTGAGATGGCGCACCGCCACGGCTACAACACCGTGACGAGTCACCGCTCCGGCGAAACGGAAGACACCACCATCGCCGACATCGCCGTGGCTACGAACTCAGGTCAGATCAAGACCGGTTCAATGAGCCGCACAGACCGCATGGCCAAGTACAACCAGCTCATCCGCATTGAGGAAGAACTTGGCAGCAAGGCGCAGTACGGTTTCAATAAGCTGAAGTAAGAAGCGACGTAGCGAGGCTACCCACAAAAAGAAGGCGCAAGAGTAAAGGCACGACGGTTGTCGGCGTTTTACTCTTGCGCTTTCTTTGTGCTTTGACGCTATGTGCTTTGTGTGAAGTTCGCTGTCTGCGAGATTGTTCGGCGGACGTTTAGTTGCCTGCGGGTTGAGGTTTCCAGTTCACGAGGTACACCCTCTCCGTGGTGCGGGTGAAGGCCGTGTAGAGCCAGCGCAGGTAGTCTTTGCCGAGTGATTCGGGCGGAACATAGCCTTGGTCTACATACACCCTTGTCCACTGTCCGCCCTGCGCCTTGTGGCAGGTCACGGCGTAGGCATGTTTTATTTGCAGCGCGTTGTAGTAAGGGTCGTTGCGCAGGGCCTCCATTCGTTTCCGTTTATTCGGTATGTGTTGGTAGTCCTCTAATACCTTTTCGTAGAGGGTTTGACTCTCGTCCCTGGTGAGTGAGGGCGACTCTGAGGAAAGTGTGTCGAGCAACACGCGGCAGGTGAGTTCGCAGTCGCCGTAGTCGGGGAAGGCCAAGGTGACATCGGCAAAGTGAAAGCCGTATTGCTCGTGCACGTTCCGCAGGCGCACCACCTGCATAGTGTCTCCGTTGGCGATGAACTGAAACGGTGGCACGGCGTCCTTGGGTAGCGTCGCGGCATACTTTTCCGCCCAGTAGTAGTTGTTCTTCACCGCCATTATCAAGTCGCCCTGCGTGAGCTGTTCCTCACGTCCGAAGATGCGCGACCGTATGCCAGCGTTGTACACGTTGGCTCGTTTGTTTGAGCGCGTCACCACAATCACCTCGTCCTCGCCATATTCCCTGTAATCGTCCACAAGGCTCTCAATGAGTTCGTTGCCCGGCAGAATGCGCACCTCTCCCCGCTGACTTGTGGCTATCGGGGGTATGCCAGCAAAGCCTTCGTCCATCAGTCGGCGCAGGAGCGTGGCACCGTCCAGCACGTCGCTCCCACTGCTTTGGCGCACCACCTCGGTAAGGTCGGCACTGCCCACAATGAGTCCGTATCGTTCGAGCGTGGCGTTCAGCAGTGCCGGACTCTCCGTTTCGCCCACGGGCGGCAGCTGCGCCGTGTCGCCCACGAGCAGCAGACGGCAGCCCTCGCCTGAGTAAACGAAGCTCACAAGGTCGTCCATCAGTTCGCCCGAACCGAAGAGTGACTGTCCGAACGAGCGTTCGCCACTGCCAATCATGGAGGCTTCGTCCACGATGAACAGAGCGTTGCGCAGTTTGTTGAAGCCCAGAGAGAAGCGCGTGCCTTCGCCTTGGAACGACTGCTGGCGGTAGATGGTGCGGTGGATAGTGAACGCTTGCGTGCCAGCGTGGCGGGCAAACACTTTGGCGGCACGGCCCGTGGGGGCAAGGAGTACCACGTCGCGCCCCGTGCGCCGCATCACCTTGACGAGGGCGCCGATGAGCGACGTCTTTCCCGTACCAGCAAAACCGCGAAGTATGCATGCCGCTCGGCTTTGCGGTGTGGCCACAAAGTGGGAGAGCAGCAAGGCAGCCCGTTCCTGCGTGGAGGTGAAGGGATGCTCAAAGCACTCGGCCAGTTGTCGGAATATGTCGTCGCTTAGTGGCATTTTGTTGCAAGCGTTGTGGGGAAAAGGGGAGGAGAGAAAGGATTAAGCGGTCCGCTTCTGAGTGTTGAGAAGCAGGGCGTAGCAAGTGATGAAGACGAAGCACACGAGCGGTACAAGGAATGGCACAGCCATGCTGCCCGTACTGTCGGCGATTGCCCCCATGATGACGGGCGCAATCGCTCCACCCACGATGCACATGATGAGGAGCGACGAGGCCTTTTCGCGGAAACGGCGGATGCCTCGCAGGGCTATGGCGAAGATGGTGGGGAACATGATGCTCTCGCACAGGTAGCACAGCAACATAGCTGCTACCGACACGTTGCCCGTGCAGGTTACGGTGAGAGCCATAGCCACAGCCGCGCCCACACTGCACCATAGGAGGAGACGCTCCGGACGTATCACAGACATCGCCCCAGCTCCGGCCAACCGTCCCACAAGGAACAGCCCCATGCCGCCCAGTCCGAGGACGGTTGCCGCGGTGGCTTTCCCCATGCCCGAAGTCTCGGTCACGTAGTTGATGAAGAAACTGTTGATGCCCGTCTGTGCGGCCACGTAAAGGAAAAGGGCGAACATTCCCCAAAGGAACATCTTGCGTTTATGCAGGGGCGGCTCGTTGCTCGGCGCCTCGCCGTCAGTTGTTGTAGAGAGCGAGAACTCCGGCAGTCGGATGCGCGAGAATACAGCCGCAATGCAAAGCACCGCCACTCCTATAATAGTATAAGGAATGGACACGCTCGCCGCCGAACTGTCGTTGCCGAAGACAAACAATCCGCCGACAATCGGTCCCACCATCCAGCCCAGGCCGTTGAACGCCTGCGAGAGGTTGATGCGCTGCTCGGCGCCAGTTTCGTTGCCCAACACCGTTACGTAGGGATTGGCTGACGTTTCGAGGCACGTCAGGCCGCAACCGATAACAAAGAGCGAGAAGAGGAAGAACGGGAATGAGCCAATGCGTCCGCCGGGGATGAAGAGCAGTGCCCCGATGCCGTAGAGTAGCAGCCCAGTGACAACGCCCGTGCGGTAGCCAAAGCGGCGAATGATGCGCCCGGCTGGCAGTGCCATAAGGAAGTAGCCGCCGTACACCACCACCTGCACAAAGGCCGACTCCGTTTTGCTTACGTGGAGCGAGTCCTGGAAGTGTTTGTTGAGCACGTCGAGAATGCTGTGGGCGAAGCCCCAAAGAAAAAACAGCAAGGTCACCAGCGTGTAGGGCAAAAGGCAGTTTTGCCCATCGGCGGTGACGAAAAGGTTCTTCGCGGAGAGGCGTTTTGTAGTCGCTTGTGTATTTTGGTTCTTCATTCGTGATTTATCGGGTATGCGGGTTGTGTGTTTTGTTGTAGCTTTTAGCCTATGCAACGTGCAAAAGTATTGATTTGCAAGCACACCCCCAAACTCCGCCTACCCTTACAGCGTCCGGCGTACAGGACGTAGAGTGCAAGAAGTCCGTTGATAATTTGTCCAGAACTGATTTATAGCTTTCCTTTACGCTGAATTTACGTTGCAAGTCAGTACTAATAAAGATAGAGACATGAAACAACTTAACCCACACCTGAGAAACCTGCTGCTGAGCGAAGCCATTGGCGACATCGCTGGGCAGCCATACGAATTTGATGCGACGAAGGATTATAGCAAGGTCAACCTGCTGCACGTAAGCAACACCTATACCGACGATACGGTCTGCACCTTTGCTTGTGCCGAGGCGCTGTTGCACCAAGAATCCATAGCCGAAAGATTGTGGACGAGAGGGCGTGAAGACTTTCACCGCGGTTTTGGCGGACGCTATGCCCGTTGGCTCTCAGCTCCCGAACCGCGTGCGTCCTATTATTCGTTTGGCAACGGGAGTGCCATGCGTTGCGCAGCCGCTGGCTTTATGGCAATGACCACGGAGGAATGCGTCTGTTTCGCCACACAAACAGCCATGCCCACACATGACCATCCCGAAGGCATCAAGGGGGCAGTAGCCACGGCGCTTGCTATCTTCTATGCAATGCGCGGTGAAAGCAAAGAGTTCATACGTGCGCATGTCCTCGAAGCGTATTATACCGCCTGGACCGACAAGACATACGACGAGATAAAGCCCAGTTATTATTTCGACGAGACTTGCCAACTGACAGTACCGGCTGCTCTGATTTGTTTCCTCGAAAGCAACAACTACGCCGACTGCCTAAAACTTTCCATTGCCCTTGGTGGTGATGCCGACACGCTTGCTGCTATCGCCGGTCCCATGGCTTATGCTTTCTACAAGGAAATGCCCGCCGAACTTGTGGCAAATGCCAAGCAGAAACTCCCGCAATGGATGCTTCAGCTCAATGACGAGTTCGACGACTACTGCCAGAGTATAGGGTAGGGTACACGCCCGAACGACAATACCGAACCAGCCAACGACAAACGGTGGGGGATCTTGATTGACTGATGATATAGTCTATCCCTCATTCCTTGCCCGTCAGTCACTACAAAGCATGTAGTGAAACGTACCCGCGGGGTAGTTGTTCGTAGCCCCGGGGTAGTGGATAAATACTTGGTAAGATACACATCTGTATCCTGCAAGAAGCATACCTGCATCTTACCAAGAAGCAACCCTGCATCTTATCAAGTATTTATCCACTACCCCGTTGTACGAATGGCGGGGCGGCATATAAAAGCACGAATGCGGCGAGGAGTGAAATCCTTGCCGCATTCGTGCTTGTTGGGGTTGTGCTTGATTACTGGAAGTCTTCGCTTTGGTTGCCTTTGAGGGCTTCCATGATTTTTGCTTCGAGTTCTTCGGCCAGTTCGGGGT
>CAVKGN010000016.1:26711-28962 GCA_963655595.1 uncultured Oscillospiraceae bacterium | reverse complement strand
GAGCCGTGAGAGCAACACTTCGATCCGTTGCCGCCATTGCCAGCGAACACGTGGCGTTCGTAGCGCAGGTGGAGCAGCGTCCAGTAGTTGTGGTTGCCTCGCAGGTACACGTTGCCACCGCGGCCGCCGTCGCCACCGTCGGGCCCGCCGTTGGGCTGGTATTTGGCGCGGTGCATGTGCATGGAGCCACGGCCGCCCTTGCCAGAGCGACAGAATATTTTCACGTAGTCAACAAAGTTCGTTTCAGCCATACGGGATTAGGGGTTGGTTTGCTTCAAAAGTGAGTGAGGTTGCCTTTGCGGAAACAAAAAAGCGCGCGGATACGCCCGCTGCGTGGCAGGCGTATCCGTGCGCTGTGCGGAATGTGTTAGAATTGATCGATTACGGCGCAGAGGGCAGCGTTGATCTCTTCGAGTTCGCCGTAACCCTTTACTGCGTGGCGCTTGCCCTCTTTCTCGTACCAAGCGATGAGGGGGGCTGTCTGCGCATTGTATACGTCGAGGCGCTTCTTGATAGTCTCGGCGTTGTCGTCGGCGCGACCAGAGGTCTTGCCGCGGTTGATGAGTCGCTCCATGAGCATGTCCTCAGGCACGTCGAGCTCGAGCATGCCCGAAACCTCAGTGTTGCGGTCGGCAAGCATCTTCTTCAGAGCCTCAGCTTGGGGAATGGTGCGGGGGAAACCGTCGAAGATGACGCCCTCGCAGGGGCAAAGCGCGTCGTAAGTGGCGGCGAGAATGTCGATCATGAGAGAGTCGGGGATGAGTTGGCCGTTGTCGATGTAGCCCTTGGCAGTGTTGCCAAGTTCTGTGCCGTTCTTGATTTCGGCGCGCAGCACGTCGCCCGTGGAGATGTGCTTGAAGCCGTACTTCTTCACGAGCAGGTCGCTCTGTGTGCCTTTGCCGGAACCCGGCGCACCGAAGATTACAATGTTCTTCATTTGTGTTTCTATGTGATTGATAGTTTAGAAAAGTCCTTTGGCCTTGCGCCACAACCTTGCGGCAGGCGGTTTAGTCGACCACGGTGTAGATGTGCGGGAGGTTGCGTCCCTCGCCGTCGTAGTCGAGCCCGTAGCCCACGATAAAGTCGTTGGGAATTTCAAAGCAGCAGTAGGGAATGTCGAGCTTCACCTTGAGGTTGCCCGGCTTTACGAGCAGCGAGGCTATGCGAACCTCGGCTGGTTGCTTGTCGCTGAGCGTTTCGAGCAGGTTCTTCATAGTCAGCCCAGAGTCGATGATGTCCTCAATGATTACCACCGTGCGGCCCTTGATTTCCTCTTTCAGGCCAATGAGCTGCTGCACGGTGCCCGTGGAGCTTGTGCCCTCGTAGGAGGAGACGCGCATGAATGTGATTTCGCAGGGGATGGTGATGCCGCGCATAAGGTCGGCGGCAAAGATGAACGAGCCGTTGAGCACTGCAAGGAATAGTGGGCGCTTGCCTTCGAGGTCCTTGCTTATTTGCGCTGCTACCTCGGCTACGCGTCGCTTGATGGTTTCTTCAGTAATCGATACCGTGAATTTACGGTCGCGTACCGTGACGTTCTCCATGACTTTATTTAGTTGCTTTGTTTGTGTTCCTTGTGCTAAGGGGCGGAAAGAAAGTCCCTTTCCTGGGACAGACCAGCTGCGCCAACGGCAACGCTTTGCCTGGCTCGGCGGCCCAGCCACCCCTCGTTTGCTCCCGCAAAAGTACTGTTTTTTTCGTATTTTTGCAGATAAATAGAAAGACGATAAATGATTTATCCCGAAAATTTTGAGCGGAAGATTGGATTTGCTGAAATAAGGACGCTGCTGAAAGGCCGCTGCCTGTCGACGCTCGGCACGGAGTGGGTGGACAAGCGGCTCCGCTTCATGACGCGCTACGAGGACGTGGCCGAGGAACTGGGGCGGGCAGCAGAGTTCGCCCGCTTTGCCGAAACGGACGAGGACAGTGCCGACTGCGAGTTCTTCGATGTGCGCGAGCCCCTTATACGCATTCGTCCTGAGCGCACCTACCTTGAAGAGCTCGACCTCTTCAACCTGAAACGCTCCGTCAGTACCATTATTATATATGTAAAGCTCTTCACTCAACGCCTCGACGACGACGACGCTGCGGACGGCGGCGAGACCGACGAAGCAGAAGACGAGGCAAAGCCCTGCTACAAGTACCCTGCGCTGGGCCGCATGGCGGAGGACATAGACGTGTTCCCCCTCATTGTGCAGCGCATCGACGCTGTGCTGAACAAGTACGGCAAGGTGAAAGACACCGCCTCGCC
>CAVKGN010000016.1:24102-25981 GCA_963655595.1 uncultured Oscillospiraceae bacterium | reverse complement strand
CTGTCCACCTATTCCTCGCACCTGCTCAACATGAAACAGATGATGCAGCGCGCCGGAACGCAGAGCCTGCTGCTCATCGACGAGTTTGGCGGCGGTACAGAGCCGCAAATCGGCGGTGCGTTGGCTCAGGCTTTCCTCAAGCACTTTGTAGAGAGGGGAACCTTCGGCATCATTACCACGCACTACCAGAACCTGAAACACTTCGCAGAACAAAACCGCTCGGTGGTGAACGGCGCCATGCTCTACGACAACGCCGGAATGCGTCCGCTCTTTAAGCTGCAAGTGGGCAACCCGGGCAGTTCGTTCGCCATAGAGATAGCTCGCAAGATGGGCATACCCGCCGAGGTTATCAAGTATGCTACCGACATCGTCGGCAAGGACTACGTGATGAGCGACAAGTACGTGCAGGACATTGTGCGCGACAAGGAATACTGGAACACCAAGCGTCGCCACGTGCAGGAACGCGAACAGCAGCTCGAAAAGGCCATTGCCAAGTATGAGCGCGAGATGACCGACTTCCAACAGGAGCGCAAAGTCATCCTGGCGCAAGCCAAGAACGAGGCAAAGCAACTCATTGAGCAAGCCAACGCCCGCGTGGAGAACACCATTCGCGAGATACGCGAGGCGCAGGCCGAGAAGGAGAAAACCCGACTCGTGCGCAACGAGCTGGCAGACTTTAAGCAACAGGTGGAGGCCGACACCGAAGAGCAGGACCGCATAGCCCGCAAGATAGCCAAGATACAACGCCGCCAGCAACGCCGCTCTGCCGGCGAGGGGAACGCTCGGAGTCGCAACGCCGCCAGCGAGGAAGCAGCCGCACAGAAATTGCGCAGCCTTGCGGGGAGCAAATCGGGTAGCGCGATGACAAACCGAACAGAGGGCGAAATATCTGTAGGCTCGTACGTCCGCATAAAAGGACAAAACACGGCCGGCAAGGTGGAAAGCATGGACGGTAAGTCAGCCCGCGTGCTCTTTGGCATGATGTACACCCAGGTGCCACTCAGCCGCCTCGAACCCTGCGAAGCTCCTGCCAAGGAGACACCCGCCGCCGGCGTGGCAGCCACCTTTGTGAGCAAGGAGACTCGCGATGCCATGTACGAAAAGAAGCTCCACTTCCGTCCCGAAATAGACATCCGCGGCATGCACGTGGATGAGGCTCTCAACGCCATTGCCTACTTCATCGACGACTCCATTCAGTTGGAACAGTCACGCGTACGCATTCTGCACGGTACAGGTACGGGGGCACTCCGCGAACTCGTGCGCAACTATCTGCGTACCGTGCCGGGCGTGGCACATTTCCACGACGAACACGTGCAGTTTGGCGGTGCAGGCATCACGGTGGTCGAGATAAAGTGATTTCCACGCCTCCGCCTTCTGCCGATGTGCGCGGCGCAAGAAATTCCGTTTTGTCAAGAAGATATGGCAAATGCGGCATTTTGAATTAAAATAATATTAAAAGCCAGTGGAAATGTGGCAGAATGTTTGCTGGGGAGGGTATATCCCTATACATTTGCACTGTTTTTCATGGTATTAGATTTAAGGTTAGTAAAGATTGGTTGTCGTGAGACAATCAATTTTTGTTTTATACAGCCGTGTCTATTCGCGGGCAAAGCCGTATATTTGCAAAGAAATAAGAGAAACATATCTTGATGAAGATAAAGGAAGTCGTTGAGACCCTTGAACGGTTTGCTCCTCTGCCCTTGCAGGAAAGCTACGATAATGCTGGCTTGCAAGTAGGATTGACAGAGGGCGAAGAAGTGTCAGGGGTCTTGTTGTGTCTGGACGTGACCGAGGAAGTGATAGACGAGGCTCGGGAGAAAGGCTGCAACCTGATTGTGTCGCACCATCCCCTGTTGTTCCGCCCCCTGCGCCACGTGAC
>CAVKGN010000016.1:15486-23885 GCA_963655595.1 uncultured Oscillospiraceae bacterium | reverse complement strand
GACTTCCTGCAAAAGGTGGCTAACGCCTTCCGCGTGGAGGGACTGATGCACAACCGTTGTAGCGGCAGTCATGCAGTGAAGCGCGTGGCCCTTTGCGGCGGTGCGGGCGACTTCCTGCTCGACGAGGCAATTCGTCAGGGTGCGCAGGCATTCCTCACCGGCGAAATGGGCTACCATCGCTACTTTGGCCATGAGGCGGAAATTCTTATCGCCGTCCTGGGACATTACCAGAGCGAGCAATATACGGTGGACCTGCTCCACGACATTCTGAGCCAGGGCTGTCCCGGACTTCCCCTTGTCAGAACCAGCATTAACACCAACCCGATAGCATTTAATTAAACACACATATAATATATAGATATGGCAAAGAAAGACGTAGCGGATATGTCCGTAGAACAGAAGTTGGAGAACTTGTACAAGCTTCAGACCAACCTGTCGGAAATAGACCGCATCAAAACGCTCCGCGGCGAGCTTCCCCTTGAAGTGCAAGACCTCGAAGACGAGATCGAAGGCTTGACGCACCGCGTGGGTAAGTACAACGAGGACATTGAAGGCCTCAACGCAGACATTGCTGCCAAGCGCGCAAAGATAAACGAGGCTCAGACGGCTATCGACCGCTACAAAGAGCAGCTCAACGACGTGAAGAGCAACCGCGAGTACGACATGCTCTCGAAGGAAATTGAGTTCCAGAGCCTTGAAATTGAGCTTCAGAACAAGAAGATCGGTGAGGCTCAGCGCACCATCGAGGTACGCAAGGAGGAGGTTGAGGCTGCCAAGAATCAGCTTGAAGAACGCCGTGCCGACCTCGATATGAAGAAAGCCGAGCTCGACGACATCACCGCCGAGACGAAGGCTGAGGAGGAAAAGCTCCGCGAAAAGGCCAAGAACCTTGAACAGACCATCGAGCCCCGTCTGCTCGCCGCTTTCAAGCGTATACGTAAGAACTCGCGCAACGGTCTCGGTATCGTTTACGTGGAGCGCGATGCCTGCGGCGGTTGCTTCAACAAGATCCCGCCCCAGCGTCAGCTCGACATCCGCATGCGTAAGAAGATCATCGTCTGCGAATACTGCGGCCGCATCATGATTGACCCTGAACTGGCCGGCGTGAAGATTGAAAAGGAAACGGAGGAGAAGCCCAAGCGCCGCACCCGCCGCACAAAGACCGCCGCTGAGTAAACAAAGCGAGCCACGAAAAAGTGCCTCACCCTTGACATTGTTGCAAGAGTGAGGCACTTTTTCGTGGCCGTACGGCGGTGCTACATCGTCACCATCGTAGCTCCGTAGCCGTATTCCTGGAATGAGGCGTCTTGCACGCGGCATTGGCGGTAGTGCGTGCGGAGTTCCTTGAGCAGGGCGTTGCGCAGAACGCCTTCGCCCTTGCCGTGGATGAACACGATGCGCTGGCCGCGGTGCTTGGCGTGGGCGTTGAGCGTGTCGCGTACCACCTTAATCTGGTATTCAAGGATGTCCTTGGGCGAGAGGCCTGCCATAGTGTCGAAAAGACTGTTGGCGTGAAGGTCAACCTCGACCACCTCCTGGCGTTGCTGCTTTGCGTTCGCACGCCGTTCCGCCCCGCTCTGTGCAGGGGCGTCCAAGCGGGCAGGGGAGGAGGCACTCTGCATGGCGTCGCGCAGTTCATCGGCATCGACAAACATGGAGCGGGCTGCGCGGTCGTCCTTCACCACGTCGAGTACGAGCGCGTTTTGATTGAAAAAGTCGTTCGGCTTGAAGGCGTTCAGCTTGAAAAACCTTGCCGCGTCGATGCGCAGGTTTACGCTGAGGGCAGGCTTCGGTGCAAAGGACTTCTCGTGCTTGAAGGCAATGGTCTGCACCGTGACGTGCTGCAATGTTTCAAGGTCGTTGCGGGTAATCTCTTCGAGGAGCGTCTTGGTGTTCGCCGCAATTTCCCCCTCGTGTCGCAGGCTGCACATCTCGTCGGCGTACGTGAGCAGCGCATAGTGCATCGTGTAGTTGCAGTCGTTGATGAGGTACATGCTGAACTTTGCGCCGCTTGCAGTAGCCGTGCCGTTGGGCACGAAAGCAAGCATAAGGTTCAGCTTGTCTGCCCCGCGACGCTCCTGCTCCATGGGCTTGTAGGTGAGCTCTTTGTCGGCAATGTCCGTCTCGGGCTCGTCCTCTTCGTCGTCTGTGGCGTTGAGGATGCTCTTCACCGAGGTGGGGGCGTTCTGTCCATCATCGCTTGTCGCTGCCTTTTTGAGCGAAGCCTTAGCCACCTTGGCAATGTTGTAGTCGTCCGTCTCCACTACGATAACCTCTGAGCGGAGGGTAGGGATTTCAAAGCCGTCGCTGTCGGATACGAGAACAATGTCCTTGCCCTGAAAGCCCGTGATTGTTCCGCCTCCCACGTCGTTGAGGAAGCGTACCTTATCGCCTATCTTCATGTCCATTCTTTTCTGAGTTGTAAGTCCTTATTTGTGCATTTCCACAATCTGCGTAGCCGGCAGTTCAGCGTTGCGCTTTTCCGTTTCGCTGACCACAGCCCTTGCCAGGTCTTGGAAAGCAAGCGCCACGATGGTGTTGTCCTTCACGGCCACGGGTTCGCCCTCGTCGCCGCTTTCGCAGATGCTTTGCACAAGGGGAATCTGGCCGAGCAAGGGCACGTTCATTTCCTCCGCCAAGCGTTTCACGCCCTCCTTGCCGAAGAGGTAGTACTTGTTCTCGGGGAGTTCGGCCGGCGTGAACCAGGCCATGTTTTCCACCATGCCGAGGATAGGCACGTTCACCTTTTCGTTGCGGTACATGTCAATGCCCTTCTTGGCATCGGCAAGGGCTACCTGTTGCGGCGTCGACACGATCACCGCACCGGTGATAGCCAAGTTTTGCAGCAGCGTGAGGTGAATGTCCGACGTGCCGGGAGGGGTGTCGAGCACAAAGTAGTCCAGCTCGCCCCAGTCGGTGTCGGCAATGAGTTGTTTCAGTGCGTTCGACGCCATACCGCCGCGCCAGAGCGTAGCCGTTTGGGGATTGACGAAGAAGCCGATGGAAAGAATCTTCACGCCGTACTTCATGGCTGGTATCAGCACTTGGCGTCCGTCCTTCATCTCTGCAAAAATGTTTTCTGCCTCCATGTGGAACATTTTCGGCACAGACGGACCGAAGATGTCGGCATCGAGCAAGCCGACCTTGTAGCCCAGCTTGGCGAGCGACACGGCCAGATTGGCTGCCACGGTACTTTTGCCCACGCCGCCCTTACCTGAACTGACGGCAATGACGTTCTTCACCTGCGGGAGCATCTTCCCAGGTTCGGGACGTGCTGCCTGTGCGCTTTTCGTGTGGATTTCCACCTCCACGCCTTTGTCTACGTAAGTGTGGATGGCGGCTTCGGCGGCTTTCAGCACCGACTTCATGAAGGGGTCAGTGGATTTGTCGAAAATGATAGAGAACGACACCTTCATACCGTCGATGCGGAGGTCGTCCTCAATCATGTTCGCCTCTATGAGGTTCTTGCCGTTGCCCGGGTAGCGCACCTGGGCAAGAGCGTCTGTGATGAGTTTGGGATATAGTTGCATAGTGTGATTAACGTTGTGATGATAGTCGGAACGGGGGCAGGGGGCGTTACTCCTTGCCCGCTTATTTGCTTGTGGAAAGTCCAGAGCGTTTTTCGCGGTTGTAGCTTCGGTAGCTGTCCAGCTCAATCTCCACCTCCGGTTCTGCGAGTTCGCCCGTTTGCGGCAAGTGGAATTTAAGGTACTTGATATTCAGTCCGCGGGCAATCCACTGCTGCTCGTAGTAGGTCTGGATGCCGAGGATACGCTTCACCTCCTCGTTCGTCTCAGCCCCCAGCGTGTGGTAGAGGTCGTCCGTAGAGAAGTCAACGGGCAGGGCGTTCCTCTCCACCATGTAGCGAGTGTAGGTAAAGAGAAAGTTGCTGTCGGTTTTGAGGTGGATGAGGCCGTTGTTGGCAAGGAAGTGACGATAACGTTGCAGGAAGTAGGTGGACGAGAGTCGCTTGGTGGCCTTCTTCATCTGCGGGTCGGAGAAGGTGAGCCATATCTCTGCCACTTCGCCCTCGCCGAAAAAGCGGTCGATAAACTCAATGTGCGTGCGCAGAAAGGCTACGTTTTTCAAGCCTTCGTTGAGCGACTCCGTAGCCCCGGTCCACATTCGCGAACCCTTGATGTCAACGCCAATGAAGTTCTTTTCGGGGAAAAGGCGTGCAAGACCAACCGTGTATTCACCGCGTCCGCAGCCCAGTTCAAGCACGATGGGGTTGTTGTTCTTGAAGAAGAGTTCGTTCCACTTCCCTTTCATCGCGAAGGGCTCGTTGCTTGTGGCTATGTCGCCAGCTTGGAACACGTGCGGATACGTTTCCATATCGGCGAACTTCGCCAGTTTATTCTTGCTCATCGTTCAATATCTTGTTTACGTCGGTTTCGGCCTTTCTCAGTTTCTCTTTGCAGAATTTGATAAGCTCCTGCGCTTCGGCAAGTTGTGTGGTGAGTTTGTCGAGTTCGAGCGTGTTGTCTTCAAGTCCGCTCACAATTTCTTCGAGCCTTTGCAGGGCCTGCTCGTAAGTAGGTTTCTTTGTAGGCATATATATTATAGGTGTGTTCGGTGGATTGTGCTATTTTACGGTGCTACGCGTCTGGCCGTGTTGCAGCACGGTCGTTATCTCGTCGCCGGGCTTGAGTTCTGCGGCGTTGCGCACGGGTTTTCCGTCCTTCATCGTGATACTGAATCCAAGGGCGAGAATGCGCGAGGGCTCTGCAAGCTTCACGCTGCGCTCAAGCATTTCATGTTTATGATGGGCTTTGCTAAACAGTATGTCCAAGGCCGTCCGGATGCGCCGGGGGTAGGGCGATAGCAGAAGTCTTTCAGCCGTCATCTGTTGTCTGGCGAGCATTTGCAGCCGTGTGGCCAGGCGGAGCACTTCCGCGTGCTGCTTGCTGATATGCTGCGAGGAAAGACGTTGAAACTGTTTGGCGAGAGCGTCGAACGAATACCGCTTCTCGTACAGGTAGAGTTTTGCGCGGTGGGTTAGTCGTTGTTCTTTCAGGGCGAGTTGTGTTTGCTGCTCCTGTATTTGTCGTGCGGCCACGGCAGCCAGTCGGCTTTTCAAGTCGTCGAGTCGGTCGCATTCGTTCTTGCGTATGTCAATGAGGAAAGCCGCTACGGCAGTCGGTGTTTTCAGTCTTTTGTGCGCCACAAGGTCGAGGATGGTATCGTCCCGCTCATGACCGATGCCCGTCAGCACGGGAATGGGAAACTCCGCCACGAAGCATGCCAGGTGGTAGGTATCGAAACCGCTAAGATCGGCCGTAGCCCCACCGCCTCGGATAATCACCGCCACGTCCCATTTGTCAATTTCGCTGTATACGTCGCTGAGTGCCGCAATTATGCTGCTCTCCACCTTTTCGCCCTGCATGGTGGCAGGGAAAAGCTTCACGTTGAAACGGTAGCCGCTCTGTTCGAGTTGCTTACAGAAGTCGCCGTAGCCCGCCGCCGTCTTGCTCGAAATAACCGCTATGCGACTGATAACGCGCGGCAGGGTGAGTTCCTTGTTAAGGTTGATCACGCCGTCGTCTTCAAGGTGGCGAATGATTTCCTGCCTGCGCCTTGCCATGTCTCCCAGGGTGTACGTTGGGTCAATGTCTACCACGGTGAGCGAGTAGCCGTAGAGCTCGTGAAACTGCACGCTTACGCTCACCATTACCTTTATCCCAGCCGAGAGAGCAAGGCCAGTTTGTCTTTCAAAGTAGGTAGTAATCATAGTGTACGTGTTGCGCCAGATGTTGGCGCGCGCCTTTGCCACGAGGCTGCCGCTGTCGGCGTCCTTCTGCACAAATTCCAGGTAGCAATGCCCGTTCGAGGCCATGCGCAGTTCGCTGATTTCGGCGGCAATCCAGTAGGTGTCGCTCATCGTGTGGTGCAGCATGGCGCGCACGCGGGAGTTCAGTTCAAAGAGCGACATGGCCTGTCGCGGCTCTGTCCTCGTCGCCTCGTGCTCGCCTGGAACGGCCGTTTCGTGGTCGTAGCTGTCAGGGAATGCGCTTTGTGTAAAAGGGTCGACAATCATAACGCAAAAGTACAAAAAACTGTCGAGAGGCGAAGACGGGCTTGTGATTGTCAACGGCTTTCGTACGCTCGGTGTACAGCCCCCGAAAGTTCGTCTTAATTGTTCTATTTTTCCGTTTGGCTCGGCGGGCGTATGTCGCACACGTGACAGAATGCGTAATTTTGCGGTACAAGTAATTAAGAAACAACGTTTTAAGCACAAATACTTTCGAATGATGAATAAGGCAATCATGCTGGCGGCGTTCCTCCTCGGCGGTCTGTCCTTGAATGCGCAAAGCGTGCTCTCGCTCGACAGTTGTCGGGCGTTGGCTCTGCGCAACAACAAGGAACTTGCCCAGAGCAAGGTGAAGACCGACAAGGCTAAGTGGGACCGCAAAGCCGCGCATACGAACTATCTGCCCAAGGTGTCGCTCACGGCTGGCTACCTGCGTTCGGGCGACGAGATATCTCTGCTGAGCAAGAACCAGCAAAACGCGATTAACAATCTTGGCACAAGCGCCGTGGGGCAGATTGGCTCACAATTCCCTGCCATTGCGCAGCAAATAGTGACTCAGCATCCCGACCTCGCGCCGCTCATTCAGGACATGTCGACGGCTCTCCAGCAAAACGGTGGACTCCTGGCTCAGGGCGGCAACTCTTTTGGTAAGAGCATCACCGACGCATTCCGCACCGACACACGCAACATCACCGCCGGCATGATTCTGCTCACGCAGCCTTTGTATATGGGCGGAAAAATCAAGGCTTACGAAAACATCACGAAGTACCAGGAACAGCTCGCTGGCGATCAACTCCGCAGCGATGAACTCAGCGTGCTGCTCGACGTGGACAAGGCCTACTGGCAGGTGGTTTCGCTCGCCAACAAGCGCACGCTCGCCATCAGCTACCGCGACATGCTTGCCCACCTCGACTCCGACGTGGTGAAGATGATTGACGAGGGCGTGGCAACGAAGAGCAACGAACTCTCCGTGAGTGTGAAACTCAACGAGGCAGAGATGACGCTGATGAAGGTGGAGGACGGACTCACCCTTTCGCGTATGCTCCTCTGCCAGCTCTGCGGTCTGCCTTTGGAGAGCGCACCCCGACTTGCCGACGAGAGCAACGCCGACCTCCCCACCGCGGCTGAGGACATCACTGCCGATGTGCAGACGGCTTATGCCAATCGTCCCGAACTCTCGCAGCTTGCCACCGCGCAGAAGATATACGCAGAGAAGGCCAAGGTGGAACATGCTGCCGTGTTGCCTCAACTCGCTCTCACTGGCGGTTACATGATTTCGAACCCCAACGTATTCAATGGTTTCGAGAAGAAGTTCCGCGGCACGTGGGCCGTAGGCGTTATGCTGAAGGTGCCTGTGTGGAACTGGGGCGAGACCAAGTATAAGGTGCGCGCCGCAAGGGCTGAACAGAGCATGGCAGCGCTCAAAAGTGAGGAGGCAAAAGAAAAGATTGAGCTGCAAGTCAATCAGGAAGCCTTCCGCGTGAACGAGGCCAACCGCAAACTCACGCTCAGCCTCAAAAATCTTGATAAAGCCGAGGAAAATCTTCGTACGGCGCAGGTAGGATTTAAGGAAGGCGTAATCAATACCACCGACCTGCTCATGGCACAAACGGCCTGGCTGCAAGCACACAGCGACAAGATAGACTCGCAGATTGACATCAAACTCAGTCAGGCCGCTTACAACAAGGCTTTGGGACGTTAACATTCTTCATCCTGCAACAAGAAACAATCAAAATAGAACGATGAAACAGAAAGCAAACTTTTTACCCGCAATATTTATTCTTCTCGGCATCATAGTACTCGTTGTCATCGGCAGTCTTTACGCTTTCGACAACGAACCTGACACTGTGCAGGGGCAGGCCGACGTAACGGAATACCGCGTGTCGAGCAAGGTGCCCGGACGTGTGCTGAAATTCATGGTCAAGGAGGGCGACTACGTGCACGCTGGCGATACGCTCGCCATTCTGCAAGCTCCCGAGGTGGCTGCCAAACTGACGCAGGCTCAGGCCGCCGAGGATGCCGCCGCTGCCCAGAACCGCAAGGCCGAAAAGGGCGCCCGCGAGGAACAGATTACCGCCGCCTACGAGATGTGGCAGAAGTCGAAAGCCGGTGTCGACATTGCTGAGAAGTCGTACGCCCGTGTGAAGCGCTTGTATGAGCAGGGCGTGATGACGGCGCAGAAACTCGACGAGGTGACGGCGCAGCGCGATGCCGCCATTGCCACCGAGAAAGCTGCAAAGTCGCAATACGACATGGCTAAGAACGGGGCAGAGCGCGAGGACAAGGACGCTGCCGCCGCTCTCGTGAACCGTGCCAAGGGTGCTGTCAACGAGGTGAACTCATATATTAAGGAGACTGTCCTCATTGC
>CAVKGN010000016.1:13024-15227 GCA_963655595.1 uncultured Oscillospiraceae bacterium | reverse complement strand
GGACAGTTCGACATGAAGACCTTTGAAGTGAAGGCTTCGCCCGTGCAAAAGTTGGAGGGCTTGCGCCCCGGCATGAGCGTGCTGCTCGAAAACGGGGAGAAATAACCCTCCCGACGTGTCCAAAAGTGTGAACGCCAGCGGCTGGCAACAAACAGGCCGCCGCGACGGACGCATACAAGCAAAGCAAACTGAATGAACCGAAATTCGCTGTGGCTGCGTGAGGCAAAACGAATATGCTCGCAGCCGATTTACATATTCTGCATGGTGGTGGCACCGCTCTTCTGCTACGTGTTCTTCACCTCACTGATGAAGCAGGGACTGCCGCAGAGCTTGCCGATGGGGATTGTCGATGAGGACAACACTGCCACGTCGCGCAACCTGGAACGCAATCTCGATGCTTTCCAGATGAGCGACATCACCAACCACTACGCCAACGTGACTGAGGCACGCAAGGCCGTGCAGCGGGGCGAGGTGTACGGCTTCTACCTCATCCCACGCGGCACTGCCCGTCAGGCGCAGCTGCAACGCATGCCCACGGTGTCGTTCTACACCAACTACTCCTACCTCGTGGCTGGTTCGTTGCTCTACCGCGATATGCGCACCATGTCCGAACTGGCTTCGGGAGCAGCCGCGCGCACGGTACTCTACGCCAAAGGGGCTACCACCCGTCAGGCAATGGCCTACTTGCAGCCCGTTGTGATTGATATGCACGCCGTGGGAAACCCGTGGCTCAACTACAACGTGTACCTCTCCAACATCATCATCCCTGGTATGCTTGGCATCTTCATCTTTATGACCACGGTTTACAGCCTCGGTACGGAGTTGAAGTTCGGCACGTCGGACGAGCTGATGCAGTCGTCGGGAAATTCCGTTGTGGTAGCTCTTTCGAGCAAACTTATTCCGCAAACGGTGGTGTTCCTGCTCATGGGTACGCTGTATATATTCCTGCTCTACGGCTATCTGCATTTCCCCTGCAACGGGGGTATCCCTGCTATGTGGAGTGTGATGGCTCTCTTCGTCATGGCTTGTCAGGGCATGGGCGTGTTCATGTTCACCATGCTCCCCACGTTGCGTATGGGACTATCGTTTGCTTCGCTCTGGGGCGTCATCTCGTTCAGCATATCGGGCATGTCGTTCCCCGTGATGGCTATGCACCCTGTGCTGCAAGGCTTGTCCTACCTCTTCCCCCTGCGCCACTACTACCTGCTCTACGTCAATTCCGCTCTCGATGGCTATCCGCTTGCCAATGCCTGGCCGTTCGGTTTGGGCTTGCTCGCCTTCGTGGTGCTGCCCTTGCCTTTCCTCGGCCGACTCAAAAAGGTGCTGACGCGTTACGCCTACGAGCCTTGACGCACCCTCGGGGCTGACGCAAAGGAGGCCCGTTGTAAAGAACTCAAAAAGATATCCACGCTATGTTGAACATCCGTCAGGCACTTTCCGACCTGAACCATATATTTCGAGAAGAGCTCCGCACCATCGTGCGCGACAAGGGGGTGATAATCTTCTTCTTCCTCGTACCCATCGGCTATCCGCTGCTTTATACGCTCATCTATAACAACGAGGTGGTGCGCGACGTACCCGTAGCCGTGGTAGACGACTGCCGCACGACGCAAAGCCGCGAGTATGTGCGCCATCTTGACGCCTCGCCCGACGTGCACATCGTGTCGTACTGCGCCAATATGGACGAGGCAAAGCGGCTCATCAAGCACCGCGATGCCTATGGAGCGGTTTACATTCCGCGCGACTTTACGCAGCGCATCAATCAGGGTGAACAGGTGTACGTAAGTGCATACGCCGACATGAGCGGTATGCTCTACTACAAGAGCGTATTGACGGCCAACACCAACGTAAGCTTGGCCATGAACGCCAATATCAAGGTGAAGCGCGCAGGCGGAACAACCGCCGAACAGGACGCGCTCGCCCAGCACCCCATTAAGTACGAGGAAGTGTCTATCTACAACCCGCAGAACGGTTTTGCCACGTTCCTCATCCCGGCTGTGCTGATTCTCATCATCCAGCAGACGCTCCTTCTCGGCGTGGGCATGGCGGCAGGTACGGCGCGCGAACAAAACCGTTTCCGCAACCTCGTTTCGGTTGAGAAGCACCACCGCGGACTCCTGCGTATCGTCTTTGGCAAAGGCGCAGCCTACTTCCTTGTCTACATTCCCCTGAGCGTATATGTGTTGGCCGTTGTGCCGCATAT
>CAVKGN010000016.1:0-12801 GCA_963655595.1 uncultured Oscillospiraceae bacterium | reverse complement strand
TTCCCCTCCACGTTTGGTATCAGCGGTTTCGTGGCTATGAACAACATGGGCGCGTCGCTTGCCGACGTAGAGTCGCAGTGGCAAATGCTCTGGGTGCAGTCAGCCATCTACCTCTTCACAACGTGCGCTGTGTATAAGGCAAGCATTTTGCGATCCCGTCAGCGCGTTCTCGAGGCTTGGGCTACCCTGAAACAGCGACGTTTACGCAAGGCTGCGGACAAGAATTTGCAGTAGCGGAAACCGTTGTCGTTCAATAAGTCAGGCGCAAAAACTTTGACTATTCCTTTTGCTCTTCAAACGCCTTGAAGTACCTTTGTCTTTGTAAAGGAGAAAAAGGAAGATGAACAGCATTAACTTGCACGGAAAATTGTTAGAATTGCGCGAGCCTCAGGTGATGGGCATCCTCAACGTCACGCCCGACTCATTCTATGCCGAGAGCCGCACATTCAGCAGCGATGAACTTATTGAAGAACGCGTCCGCCAGCTCGTTAGCGACGGAGCGGACATGATTGATATCGGTGGCTATTCCTCACGCCCCGGGGCAGACGATGTGTCACCAGTGGAGGAGATGAACCGCCTGCGCCGTGGTCTGCGGGCAGTGCACAAGGTCGCTCCCGGCGTGCCTGTGTCAGTCGATACGTTCCGGGCCGACGTGGCAAAGATGTGCGTAGAAGAGGAGGGGGCAGACATCATCAACGACATATCGGGCGGAATGCTCGACAGACAAATGTTTCGCACGGTGGCACGTCTGGGCGTTCCTTATATCCTGATGCACATGCAAGGCACGCCCGACACCATGCAGCAGCATCCTCACTACGACAATCTGCGCGAGGAGGTAATGCTTTATTTCGCGCAGCGAATTGACCGCCTTTGCCAGATGGGCGCAAAGGACATCATTGTTGACCCCGGCTTCGGCTTTGGAAAAACCATTGAGCACAACTACGAACTGATGAACCACCTTGAGGACTTCCATACGTTTGGGCTGCCCTTGCTCGTGGGCATTTCGCGTAAGTCTATGATATACAAGCTGCTGGGCGGAACGCCACAAACGTCGCTCAACGGCACAACTGTTCTCAACACCATCGCTCTTATGAAAGGCGCGCACATTCTTCGCGTACACGACGTGCGGGCGGCTGTTGAGGCAAAGCGTATTTATTTAGCCACCACAACACTCTGACAATATGCTGAGCATTGGCATAAAAGACATCATCGACATCTTCCTGGTGGCGATACTGCTCTACTACATTTACCGCCTGATGAAGGAGTCGAGCTCCGCCAACATCTTTGGCGGCATCATCGTGTTCGTGGTGGTGTGGATCTTCGTGTCGCAGATATTTGAGATGCGTCTGCTCGGAACCATCCTCGACAAACTCGTCAACGTGGGCTCGCTCGCCCTCATTGTGCTGTTCCAGGAGGAGATACGTCACTTTTTTAGTACCATCGGTCTGCGCCCTGGCACGCACTTCCTCACGCGCATATTCAAGGGGAAGAATGGCAAGGAGAACAATGTACACCGCGAGGACATCATGCCCATCGTGATGGCGTGTATGAATATGGCCAAGCAAAAGGTTGGCGCGCTCATTATCATTGAACGCTACGTGGGTCTGAGCGAGTACATCGCTACGGGCGACAACATCAACGCAAACATCACGCAGAGACTCATCGAAAACATCTTTTTCAAGAATAGCCCCCTCCACGACGGGGCAATGATCGTTTCGCACCAGCGCATCAAGGCCGCTGGTTGCATCCTCCCCATCTCGCACGACACGGACATACCCAAGTCGCTCGGACTGCGCCACCGTGCTGCGCTCGGCATATCGCAGAAGAGCGACTGCCTGGCTATCGTAGTGTCGGAAGAGACCGGCGGTATATCCATTGCAGAAAAGGGCTTCTTCAAACTGCGCCTTACGGCCGAAGAACTCGAAAGCACGCTCTCGAAAGAGTGGACCGTCAACGACTGACGCCGTCCCCGTGCCGCCTGCGGACAAGCCGGGGCTGGCAACCTAAACCAAACACATGAAAAGCATTATGGCAGATATCACCCCCACAGACGAAAAGTATTACTACACCATCAGCGAAGTGGCGCAGATGCTCGGCGTGAGCGAAACGCTCCTGCGCTACTGGGAAAAGGAGTTCCCGCAGCAGATAGCTCCCAAGAAGGGGGCGCGAGGCGTGCGCCGCTATACTAAGGAACACATCGCCAAGATTCAGGTGGTTTACGACCTTGTGAAGGTGCGCGGACTGAAACTTGCCGCCGCTCGCGAGGTGCTCAAACAAAACAAGCAGGGAGTGTCGCAGCCCATGGAGGCTGTGCAGCGACTCAGGAAGGTGCGCGAGGAACTCGTGGCCATGAAGCGCGCGCTCGAAAGCATGTAACCCGTCAACCTGCCGCGGACTTGGGGCTCGTTTAGCCCGGTCCGCCACATTCAACCTACTACTTACCAATGGCTAAGACGAAGACCGTATACGTTTGCCGCGAGTGCGGTGCCGACTCGCCCAAGTGGGTGGGCCGTTGCCCCTCGTGCGGACAGTGGAACACCATGAGCGAGATGCACGTGCAGCCCGAGAGCGCCTCGGCTGTGGGCGAAAGGCGTGCGCGCCAGGCACTCACTGGGGTGGGGGCGCAAGCTGCCAAAGCCGTGCCCCTGTCGCAGGTGAAGGCCGACGAAGAACCGCGCATCCTTACCCCCGACGGCGAACTCAACCGCGTGTTGGGCGGCGGCATCGTGCCGGGTTCAATGACGCTCATCGGGGGTGAGCCGGGTATCGGCAAATCTACGCTCTTGCTCCAGACGGTCGTGCGCATGAATAAGGGAAAAATCCTTTACGTGAGCGGGGAGGAGAGCGAGCGGCAGATAAAACTGCGCGCTGACCGCATAAGTAATCGCACGTGCGACGTACTCCTGCTCTGCGAAACGCGACTCGAACAGATCTTTGCCCAAATAAAGAACGAGCAGCCCGATTTGCTCGTCATCGACTCCATACAGACCATCAGCGTTGAGACGGTGGACTCCTCGCCGGGTAGCATCACGCAGATACGCGAATGTGCTGCCTCGCTCCTGAAATACGCCAAGGAGAGCGGAGTCCCAGTAATCATCGTCGGGCATATCACCAAGGACGGAGCCATTGCCGGACCCAAGGTGCTGGAACACATTGTCGACACCGTGTTGCAGTTTGAGGGCGACCGACACTACATGTATCGCATCCTGCGCAGCGCAAAAAACCGCTTTGGCTCTACCTCCGAACTGGGCATCTACGAGATGCGCAGCGACGGACTCCGTCCCGTGGAGAACCCCTCCGAACTGCTGCTTACGCAGGGCGGCGACGAACTGAGCGGCATTGCCATCGCGGCTGCCGTGGAGGGTGTGCGCCCGTTCCTGATTGAGACGCAGGCTCTGGTGTCTACCGCCGCATACGGCACGCCGCAGCGATCGGCTACGGGCTTCGACCTGCGCCGTCTCAACATGCTCTTGGCCGTATTGGAAAAGCGTGTCGGCTTCAAACTCGCGCAAAAGGACGTCTTCCTCAACATAGCCGGTGGCATCCGCGTCACAGACCCTGCCATCGACCTCTCGGTCATTGCCTCCGTCCTGTCGAGCAACGTCGACACAGCCATTGAGCGCAGCGTCTGCATGGCGGGCGAGGTGGGACTGAGCGGCGAGATTCGTCCCGTCACCCGCATTGGTCAGCGCGTGGCCGAGGCGGAGAAACTCGGATTTAGCCGAATGCTCATTCCCGAAGGCAACATGAAAGGACTGGATAAGGAGGGGCGAAACATAGAACTTGTACCCGTGACGAGGGTTGAGCAGGCCTTGCGCGAACTCTTCGGCTAATAGGCTCTGCCCGGCATGAAGTCGTGACACCTCCGGTGCTAATTGACGTCCGTCGTACGATGTACACACGTCACTCGTACGACAGCCATGTGTCCACCGTACATGTGACACACGTACATCGTACGATGAACGACAACAAGGTCGCACATCGCGACGACTAACAGACATATAAACAAAAAGGGCTGGCGTGTGCTGCCGCCTAAAAAGAACCGTTCCGCAGGCTTGTGACTTGCGGAACGGTTTGCATTATTTCTTGTGGCGGTTGGCGCGGCGCTGTCGGATTTCGGCTTTCTTCTTAGCCGAACCCGATCCGTGAAGGCCTGTGATGTAAGTCTTCTTCTTGGCCTTGGTCTTCACCTTGTCCTGAGCGGGTGCCTTTTTGAGCTTCGCCCCCTTGAAGGTGATGCCCGAGGTCATGGCCTGCGTAATCTCGTCGTCTGAGGCTTTTCGCGTAGTGGTCATGGTGCGCGGCTAATTAATGGTGGAACAAACGGATGCCCGTAAAGGCCATTGCCATGCCGTATTTGTCGCACGTGGCAATGACATGGTCGTCGCGCACGCTGCCGCCTGCCTGAGCCACATACTGAACGCCGCTCTTGTGGGCGCGCTCAATGTTGTCGCCGAAGGGGAAGAACGCGTCGGAACCCAGGGCTACCTGCGTGTTCTTGGCAATCCATTCCTTCTTCTCCTCGAGGGTAAGCACCTCAGGCTTCTCTGTGAAGAACTGCTGCCAAGCACCGTCGGCCAGCACATCGTCGTGATCCTCAGAGATGTAGATGTCGATGGTGTTGTCGCGGTCGGCGCGGCGAATCTTCTCCACCCAGGGCAAATTCATCACCTTGGGGTGCTGACGCAGCCACCAGATGTCGGCCTTGTTGCCGGCCAAGCGCGTGCAGTGAATACGGCTCTGCTGACCAGCTCCGATGCCGATGGCCTGACCGTCCTTGACGTAGCATACGGAATTGGACTGCGTGTATTTCAATGTGATGAGAGCGATTTTCAGGTCGCGCTTAGCTTCCTCGGTAAACGTCTTGTTCTCCGTCGGAATATTCTCCTCGAAGAGTTTGTCGGAGGTAAGGTCTATCTCGTTGCGCCCCTGTTCGAACGTAACGCCGAAAACCTGCTTGTGCTCCACGGGAGCAGGGCGATATTCGGGGTCAACCTTCAGGATAACGTAGGTACCCTTGCGCTTTGAACGGAGAATTTCGAGCGCCTCGGGGGTGAAGTCCGGCGCAATAATGCCGTCGCTCACTTCGCGCTTGATGATCAGCGCCGTAGCCTTGTCGCAAGTGTCGGAGAGCGAGATGAAATCGCCGTACGACGACATACGGTCAGCGCCACGTGCACGGGCGTAGGCCGTAGCCACGGGTGAGAGCGGCTCCTCAATATCGTCGACGAAGTAAATCTTGCGCAGCGTGTCGCTCATAGGGATGCCCACTGCTGCACCTGCCGGCGAAACGTGCTTAAACGAGGCCGCAGCCGGAATGCCCGTAGCCTGGCGCAGTTCGCGTACGAGCTGCCAGCCGTTGAGTGCGTCGAGGAAGTTGATGTAACCGGGACGACCGCCCAGAACCTCGATGGGCAGTTCGCCCTGTTCCATGTAGATGCGTGCCGGTTTCTGGTTGGGATTACAACCGTATTTCAGAGAAAGCTCTTTCATGTGAGTATTTGAAATATATGTGTGATACTTGGATTAAAAAAACGTGTGCAAACGCCTTGTCGACATTTGCACCGGTCAGGGCGCAGCGTGGGACTTACTGCCCGACGATGCCCTGTTGTTCCCATTCGCGTATGATTGCCTGCGTGTCGGCGAGTGCTTGCGGGTAGTCCACCTCGTATTCGCCGCAAAGGAGTTCGGCGAGCATTTCCGCCGTAAAATCCTTTCCCTCAGCCGACTGCCAAAGGAAAGCAGCCGTTTCGTTGAGCGAAATCATGCGGTTGAAGTCGATATTCTCTATGCCCGTGGCGATAATCACCTTTTCGCCGCAGATGTCGCGCAGTTCAAAACCTTTCTTAATCTTCATATAGTGTCGTATGTAAGGGTGTTTACAGTTTAAAGGGCAGCCGGCGGTAAATGCCAAGCAGTATGCGTCGCAGGGGATTGAGGGCGAGCCACACGGATGAGTAGCACTTCCACTTCCACCCGGTCACCAAGTCGGGACGTGTGCGCCCCTTGCGATAGAATGCCGTGACAATGCCCACCACGTCGGTGTCGAGGCAGTGTTCCACGCCCCTAACGTTGCCGTCGCCGCGCAGCGTAAGGCGGTTGTCGGTGCGGTCGGCCACGCGGTGAAGCACGTAATGTTGTGGCGCAATCTCCGCCAGCACCACGTCGCGCTCACGTACTGTTTCGGGCTGCACGGCTTCTATCTTCACCACGTCGCGCTCGTTTTCAAGGAACGGACGCATGCTGAAGCCTTTGACGCGAAACGTTGCGCTGTGCCCTTTGTCCAGCATCTCCTTTATCTGCCCAATGAGCACGTGGTTGGGTACTTCTATTTTCCTTGTTTCCATCGTAAATCAGTGCTTGGCAATGGTGCCGTAGCTCAGGCGGGCAGCCTCCTCGTCGGGGCGGCAGCGCAGGTAGTATACCGGAACGGCCTTGACCACGCCCTCTGCCGTGCGGGTGAGGCGTGCGTACGACTCCTTGTCCCATATCATGGCCGAGCACGAGGACAGCACCGAGGCAAACGCTTGCAGGGGCTTTTCGCGCTCAATGATGTTTTCGGGGAACTGTTCCAGACGGACGAATGCCCCGATGGGCATTTCCAGGTTGCGGTAGCAGGGCGTTTTGCCGCTCCACGGCGTGCCGTAAACGATGGCCGAACCGTCGGGCATAACGCGCACGGCAGGGTTGTCGTCGTTCAGCAGGTCGGAGCCGGGAATGTATTTCCGCCACAGCGAGGAGTGTGTGCTCTTGCCCGTACCGCTCTTGCCGAGGAACAGGTAGCCGCGCCCGTCGTTCATAGTGACGGAGGCGTGCATGAGGAGCGTGTCGTGATAAGCCGCCGCAAAGGCAAAGGCAATCATCATGGCGTTGCCCAGACCAAAGCGTTGGTCGCTCTCGTTGCCGAATACCGAAACCTGACATTCGGTGAAGCGCGCATTGGTAGTCATGGCGCTCGAAAGCGTGCCGTCCACGTTGCTGATAAGTATCTTGTAGCCGTCGGCGTAACGGTATATGCCGTGATTGGTGCCGCCGCAGTCGAATTGTCCCAGCTCCTCGCCTTCGGCCTCACCGCTTACAAGACCGTCTTTGATGGTCACGTTGAGTGCAAGGTCCGTGGGCTTTTGGCGCACGTGGAAGCCAGCGTACGAGGGCAGCAGCTCTTTCAGCTTGGCCGCACTCTCAGCGTGCAGCGCAAAGTACAAGTCAGCCACCTTGAAGTAGAGAGTTTCCATAAGTCGTAGGGTAGGGGTTATTCGCCCGCCGAGGCGTAGCTTGCGTTGCGCAGGGTGAAGTCGGTAACGGGGATTTCCACAAATTTATCCTGCTTGTCCTTTGCAGCGTTGCGGCGCATTTTGGCGTAAACCTTTTCGAGCTTAGATCGATTAGCGTTGAAGAATACGGCACAAGTGTGGTTGCCGCCATAAGTGCGGTCCAAGTATTCCTTCATCTGCTGGGAGTAAGCCTGACGATAGCCAAGAAAGTTCGTCTTCTTGTCGAGCGCAGCTCCGTCCACGCGGCAGATAGCCGTTACGTAGACGGTAGAGTCGTTGAAGTCGGTGCCGTAAGCAAACATGCAAACGCCGGTCTCTTTCTTCGACTGCGCAAGGGCAGCGTTGACCGACAGAAAAACGAGACACAGAAAGCAAAGGGCTTTCAGAAGGGTGGTTTTCATTCGTTTTTTGGGGGAGGATTGTGTAGAAATTCGTGCTGTTGTGTTTTAACCGCTATGCAGCGGCGAGCCTAAACCATGCTTGCAGGGGCGCGCCGCCTCTGCAAAGTTAGTCATTTCTTTCTTTTCCGTTGAACGGGCGTTTCGGTGCACCAGGGTTCAGGCCAAGCTTTCGAGCATGCGCTTGAGAACGACCGTAGCCGAGATCTCGCGGTTGGCAGCTTCGGGGATAACGAGCGAACGAGGCGACTCAATGACGCTGTCCGTAACAATCATGTTGCGACGTACGGGCAGGCAGTGCATAAACTGCGCATTGTTCGTCACGGCCATGTGTGCGTCGTCCACGGTCCAGGAGCGGTCCTTCAAAAGCACCTTGCCGTAGTCCTCAGGGCAGGTAACGCCCGGACAACTCCAGTTCTTGGCGTAAATGAAATCAGCCCCCTCGAAAGCCTTCATTTGGTCGTACTCCACGGTTGCACCGCCCACAAACAGCGGGTCGAGCTCGTAACCCTCGGGGTGCGTCACCACAAAGTCCACGTCCGCTGCGAGCATCCACTCCGCAAAGCTATTAGGCACGGCCTGTGGCAGAGCCTTGGGGTGAGGCGCCCACGTAAGCACAACCTTCGGACGCTTACATTCCTTGTGCTCCTCAATCGTGATGAGGTCTGCGAAGGCTTGCAGCGGGTGAGCCGTTGCGCTCTCCATGGAGAACACGGGCTTTCCGCTATACTTGATAAACTGAGTAAGGATGTTCTCGGCATAGTCCGCCTTGCGGTCCGTCAAGCCGGCAAACGTGCGTACGCCGATGAGGTCGCAGAACGAGGCCATTACCGGGATAGCTTCGAGCAGGTGCTCGCTCTTGTCGCCGTCCATCACCACGCCGCGCTCCGTTTCGAGCTTCCAAGCGCCTTGGTTTACGTCGAGAACCATTACGTCAAGCCCCAGGTTGCGTGCGGCCTTCTGGGTAGAGAGTCGCGTGCGCAGGGAATTGTTGAAGAAAATGAGGAGAGCCGTCTTGTGGTGTCCAAGACTTTCATAACGATAGCGGTCAGCTTTTATTTCAGCAGCCTCGGCAAGAGCAGCATCGAGCGGCCCGAGGTCTTTTGCGTGCAAGAATGTTTTCATGTGTGTTGACAAATCTGTGTTTTCCAACGGCAAAAGTAGTACATATTGCCGTATAACCCCTCCCGCGGGCTTCAATTGTTTGGCAATGGGTGAAATAAATGCTATTTTTGCCTTACCAAGCGCACCGCCGCAGGAACGATTTTGCGGCGGCGCCGAGTCATGAAAGATACCCATTAACTTGTGAACGATATGAAAAAGGCAATTTTAATCGTGGCGACAATCGCCGCGTTTGTCACGTCGGGCTGCGCCCAGAAGAGCCGCACTGCCCAGCATACAACGACCGTTGAAGCAACTACCCAAAAGGCTAACTCCCATGTAAAGACACTCCCCACCTCCGTGGCTGGTAAGGACGTTGTTAGCACCATAGCCGCTGAGTACAAGGGCAAGGCCGTGCTTTTCGACTTCTGGGCAACGTGGTGCGGCCCCTGCCGCATGGCTATGAAGCAGATTGACGAGATTAAGCCAGAGATGATGAAGAAAGGCTGCGTGTTTGTTTACGTCACGGGTGAGACATCGCCCCTCGCCACTTGGCAGACGATGGTGAAGGATATCGACGGTGAACACTACCGCCTCACCGACAAACAGTGGAGCGAGCTGTGTCAGTCGCTCAACATCCCCGGTATTCCCGCTTACTTGCTGCTCGACAAACAGGGTAAGAAGAGTTTCGACAACCTCAGCGAAGGCGGTTATCCCGGTAGCGAGGTGCTGCGCAATAGCATCGAGGTGGCTCTGACAGACTAACGTATTTCTATTCCCCCGAACGGTATGTCAAAAAGGAACTCTGTGTCGCCGGTGTTTGCCGTGGCGACCTACCTGCTTATGACCGTCTTGTTCTTCGTCTTCCTCGGCGTTGCCAACAAGGTGGTGTCGTGTACGAGGTCGTATCTTCAGCCTGCGAAAACCGAAGTCAAGAAGGACACGGCGAAGGAGCAGAATCAGTCAAAATTCTCTACGCCCTACACCTCCAGCGCCGCGGCTGACACTTACAACTACGCCGATGCGCAGTCGTCCACGATGCCCGACGGGATGGAGATCCCCAAGTACACAAGCTCGCGCGGCGGACAGGTGATTGCCCATCTGGGATACACCGTGAGTTACGACGCAGACTTCAAAACGCCCCAGTGGGTGGCTTGGGAACTTACCTCGGCAAAGGCAAACGGCGCAGAAGCACGTTACAACAAATTCCAGGCAGACCCCGACGTAATAGGGGCTAAGGCTTATCCCAAGGACTACACCAACTCGGGCTACGACCGTGGACACATGGCCCCCGCGGCCGATATGAAGTGGAGCCATCAGGCAATGGTGGAGTCGTTCTATATGACCAACGTTTGCCCGCAAAATCGCAACCTGAACCGCGGCGACTGGAAGGACCTCGAAGAGAAGGAACGCGCCCTCGCCAATCGCTATGGCGTGGTGAGCATTGTGGCTGGCCCCATCTATTACTCGAAAAATCCCGCACGCATCGGCACGCACCAAGTGGCGGTGCCCGACGCCTTCTTCAAGGTGATGCTCGTAGGGTATCCCAAGCACACCAAGGCGTATGGCTTCATATTCCGCAACCAAGCCGGCAGCCACTCCCTCAGCCACTACCAGCTCACGGTGGACGAGGTGGAGCGAGTGACGGGTATGGACTTCTTCTCAAAACTGCCCGACAAAGTGGAGAAACGCGTGGAGGCCAAAAAACCAGCCCTCTGACCGCTCCTTATTATATATGTGTAAACAAGAATGAACCCCTATCGCATGATGTTGCGTACAAAACTACTATCCCTCTTCCTCGTTTGCTGCCCGTTACTGACGGCGACGGCACAGACGCAGAGCTATACCGCCGTTCCTAAAAGCTACAAGTATCGTGTTACGTTCACGGACAAGAAAAATTGCGGTTTCACCGTGAAAAAGCCCGAACAGTTCCTTTCGCCAAAAGCCATCGCACGCCGAAAGAAGTTTGGACTTAAAGTGGACGAGTACGATCTGCCTATTACGGTGAAATACATTGATTTCCTGACAAGTACAGGTTGTCATGTCCATAATAAGAGTAAGTGGAACAACTCCGTAGTGGTGGAGCTGAGCGACACGTCGAAACTTGCCCAGGTGCGGGCTGCGGCCTTCGTGAAGGACGTTCGTTGCGTGTGGGAAAGTCCCGACAACTTGCCCGTCCGTCGCACCGTTGACCGTCACGCCTTGGTGGTCGAACGTACCGACACTTTCCTCGCCGACTATTACGGCTTCGGAGCAGAACAAGCGAGGATGCTCGGAGTAGAAAAGCTCCACGAAAAAGGATACCGCGGGAAGGGCTTGACAATCGCTGTGATAGACGGCGGTTTCTATAACGCTGACCTGATAAAGGGCATTGACCAAAGTCGCATCCTTGGTACGCGTAACTTTGTGCGTCCGCAAAAGAGCGTTTACGAGGAGCAGACGCACGGTATGCTCGTACTGTCGAGCATTGCCGCCCACAAGCCTAACACGTTTGTGGGGACTGCCCCCGAGGCCTCGTTCTACCTGTTGCAGAGCGAGGACAACGAAACCGAGCAGCTCGTAGAGGAAGACAACTGGTGCGCAGCCGTGGAATACGCCGACAGTCTTGGTTGCGACATCGTGACGAGTTCGTTGGGTTACTTCCATTTCGACCATAAATACATGAACCACACTTATGCGCAGCTCGACGGACGTACGGCCATCAACAGCCGTTCCGCCTCGTTGGCAGCCAGTCGCGGTCTGCTGATGCTGAACAGTGCGGGCAACAGCGGGATGGACACGTGGAAGAAGATAAATTTTCCTGCCGATGCCAAGGATATCCTCACAGTGGGCGCGGCATCGGAGGACAGCTTAAATACCGCCTTTTCATCGATAGGCAACTCCGCGGACGGACGCGTCAAGCCCGACGTAATGGCTGAGGGCGCAAACAGTGCCGTGTTCAATGTAGACGGCAGTGTTACGTGGGTGAGTGGCACGTCCCTCGCATGTCCTATTATGTGCGGCGCAGTGGCTTGCCTCATGCAGGCTTACCCCAACGTTTCCCCCAAGGCAATCATCCGTGCCGTGCAGCAGAGCGGTCACAATGCGGCGCATCCTGACAACATCTTCGGTTACGGCATTCCCAACATGGAAAGAGCCATGCAGTTGCTCAACGAGCAAAAGAAGTAATCCGCAACCAATCCGAACAACAAGCACGAAAGAAATGCAAACAACCTTTTCCGTTTCCCCTGAATTTCGCCAAGTGTTTCCCCAGTTTCGGGGCGCTGTGGTCGAGGCAAAGGTGAAGAATACGCCGTGAAGAATACGCCTTACAGCGAAGAACTTTGGAAGGAAATCAAAGCCGCCGAGACAACCCTTGCTGGCCAATACACCACCGAGAGCGTGAAGCAGCACCCGAGCATAGCCGCCACGAGAGCCGCCTACCGCACGTTTGGCAAGGATCCCAGCCGTTACCGTCCGTCGAGCGAACAGCTCATCCGCCGCATACTCCAAGGCAAGGGGCTTTACCAGATTGATACCCTTGTAGATATCGGCAACCTCGTGTCTATCCAAACGGGCTATTCCATAGGTGTAATCGACGCAGACCAGGTAGAAGGCAACGCCGTGACGCTCGGGATAGGGCAGGACGGCGAACCTTATGAAGGCATCGGGCGCGGCGTGCTGAACATTGCACAACTGCCCGTCTACCGCGACAGTTGCGGCGCGTTCGCCTCGCCTACAAGCGACTCTACACGCACGATGGTCAGGGAGAACACTGTCCACGTTTTTGTCATCGTCAATGGATACGATGGCGATGCCGCCCACATTCAGGAAACAGCCGAACTCGTTTGTGACCTCCTCACCCGTTACGCCCAGGCTGAGGACGTGACCACAGCCGCCTTTGAGTAAATCCTCTTACCCCGCATCCCGTTGAGTCTGTCCCACGCAAAACATATTGTACGTATCGTCGTATGCATCGTTGTCGGTGCATACGCCTTGTTGTTGGGCATACTCAATTTTTCGCCTACGGAACGCTACCTTACGCACCT
>CAVKGN010000015.1:0-30064 GCA_963655595.1 uncultured Oscillospiraceae bacterium | reverse complement strand
CTGAAAAACAATATCAAGCAATACTGGTGGCAGAGCATGGTGCTGCTCCACGAGAACATCGTGGGCATTGACTCCGCTATCTTTATGCACCCGACTATTTGGAAGGCATCGGGACACGTTGACGCATTCAACGACCCCTTGATTGACAACCGCGACTCCAAGAAGCGCTACCGTGCCGACGTGCTCATCGAAGACCAAATCGGCAAGTACGAGGAGAAGATTGAGAAGGAAGTGGCAAAGGCCCGCAAGCGCTTTGGCGATAGCTTCGACGAGGCACAGTTCCGCAGCACCAACGCTCGCGTGCTTGAGACGCAAGCTAAGCGCGACGCTCTGCACGAGCGTTATTCTGAGGCCATGAACAAGATGGACCTCAACGAGCTGAAGCAAATCATCCTCGACGAGGAGATTGCCTGCCCCATCTCTGGCACCCGTAACTGGACCGACGTTCGCCAGTTCAACCTTATGTTCAAAACCGAGGTGGGTTCTACGGCAGAAGGCGCAAGCACCATATACCTTCGCCCCGAAACGGCGCAGGGCATCTTCGTGAACTACCTCAACGTGCAGAAGACGGGTCGCATGAAGCTGCCCTTCGGTATTGCGCAGATAGGTAAGGCTTTCCGCAACGAAATTGTTGCTCGCCAGTTCATCTTCCGTATGCGCGAGTTTGAGCAAATGGAGATGCAGTTCTTCGTGAAGCCGGGTACTGAGATGGAATGGTTCAACAAGTGGAAGGAGACTCGCCTGAAATGGCACGAGGCTCTGGGCTTCGGTGCAGAATGCTATCGTTTCCACGACCACGAAAAGTTGGCTCACTACGCTAACGCCGCTTGCGACATCGAGTTTAAGATGCCTTTCGGCTTCAAGGAGGTAGAGGGCATTCACTCTCGCACCGACTTCGACCTCTCGCAGCACGCCAAGTACTCTGGTCGCAAGATTGAATACTTCGACCCCGAGGAAAACCGCAGCTACACGCCGTACGACATCGAAACGTCTATCGGCGTAGACCGTATGTTCCTCAGCGTGATGTGCCACTCTTACACGGAGGAGAAGCTCGAAGGTGGCGAAACGCGCGTAGTGCTGAAACTCCCTGCTCCCCTTGCACCGGTGAAGCTCGCCGTTATGCCTTTGGTAAAGAAGGACGGTCTGCCCGAGAAGGCACGCGAGATCATGAACGACCTCAAATTCCACTTCAACTGCAAGTACGACGAAAAGGACTCTATCGGCAAGCGCTACCGCCGTCAGGACGCCATCGGTACGCCCTACTGCATCACCATTGACCACGACACGCTCAACGACAACTGCGTGACTCTGCGCGACCGCGACACCATGCAGCAAACGCGTGTGGCAATCGCTGACCTGCGCTCGCTCATTGAGGACAAGGTGAGCATCACGTCGCTGCTGAAGAAGTTGCAGTAATCCCCGTTTGAAGACAAATCCGTAAAGACGATTTCCGAACTCCGCATGAGAACCCAGCCGTTAAAGTCCGCTTTCCGCATAATGCTACTGCTCGTCTGCGCCGCTATTGTCACAACAGCTTGCAAGGACGATGAGCAGGACAGCACCAATCCCGAATTTACCACCAACTGGAAGGAACGCAACGCCGCATACTTCGACAGTGTTTACCACGTTGCCGCCAACGAGGTGGCACGTGCCAAAGCTACATACGGCGACGCTTGGGAGGAAAACTGCGACTGGCGCGTCTACCCCTCGTACGCCAAGGTGTCTGGCACCATGACGGACAGCATTTGCGTACGGGTGATTGACCACGGCACAGGGTCGGGGTTCCCCATGTATCGCGACTCAGTGAAGGTGAACTACATGGGACACCTTATCCCTACTGCCAGCTACAAGAACGGACGCGTGTTTGACCACAGCGGCATCTACGAAAACGAGAAATCCGTGTTCGACGCCGACTTCTCCGTGCCTACCCGTTTTGCGGTAGACAACCTGGTAGAGGGCTTCACCACTGCCCTGCTCTATATGCGCATCGGAGACCGCTGGATGGTATATATGCCCCAACAGCTCGGATACGGCAGCGGCTCGCAAGGCGTTATGCCCGCCTACTCCACCCTCTGCTTCGATATGCAGCTCAAGGGCTTCAGCCGCAAGGGGAGTTCGCTCGACTAACGCCTATCCGCAAGCCATCTCAACTGCAAAAGGCGGACGCAAAGACTGCGCGGACGGTTAAAAAGTTTAACAGCCATACAAAAACGCCTAAATGGGGGGGGGTAATTTCTGCAATTTACTTGCACGAAAACAAAGCATACGTTATCTTTGCGAACGTATGAACGAAACAAGAGGCAAGCATCAAGCCGCCTCTCGCATCGCAAACGATAGTTTTTTCATCTCTATATAAGTTCTGTGAGGTAACAGTGCGTTGTGAAACGCGTTGTTACCATTTTTATTTTTGTCCCAATCTCTAATGTGCGGCAAAGGTACGCTTATCCCTGAATGCCGGGATCTCCAATCCTATCCAATTTCGTTTTTCGGACATTGAGTGTCGCTTTTAACAAGAACGACACCTATAATCACGTATGCCGACGGCTTCAATCGCAGACTGACTGCACCGCATACAGCGGGACGCAGAGGAGTTGCTCTTGCTGCTTATAAGGAAGCATCGAAAACCTTACAGCATTCAGTTCTGGTGTGCTGCGGAGCAAAGTCGCAAGCGAATTGGCCCGCACATTGCCCTCAGCCTTTACCTCAATAGGCAGCAAATTTCCTTTGCGTTGAATGAGAAAGTCAATCTCCAGGCGAGAGTTTGCTGAATTGTGATAACAGATGGGAGCTACTCCGTGGCTCTTCAGCTCTTGCAATACGTATTCCTCGGTCATTCCCCCTTTGTACTCCGAAAACACCTGATTGTTTATCAGTACATTCGCAGGATCCGTGTTAACCATCGCCCCCAAAAGCCCAACGTCCAGCAGGTAAAGTTTGAACGCCGAAAAATCCTCGTAGACATTTAACGGCAAAGCCGGCTTGGTACATCTCGATACTTTGTACAAGACGCCTGAGTCTATAAGCCATTCAATGGCAAGCTCGAATTCCTTAGCCCTTGCGCCCTGCCTGAGTGCGCCATAGATAAACTTCTTGTTTTCCTTAAACAACTGCGAGGGTATGCTCTTCCACACCATACGGATACGGTTGGTCTGTTCGGCTGGTGCATGCTTGGAAAAGTCGCGCTCGTAGCCGTTGAGTATTTCTTGCTGAATCCTGCGTACTTCTTTAAGTTCTCCGTTCTCCACGTATTCTTTCACCGCCTCAGGCATCCCGCCAACGTAGTAATATTGGCGCAGAAGGTCAACGTACTTCTCATGCAGCAGGTTGGTTACGTCGAAATTGTTCCCCTCCAAAAGTTTATATGCCTGTTCCTCTCCCTTAGCCAGAAGAAACTCTCCATAACTCATGGGATAGATGTTTATCTCGTTGACTTTGCCCACGGGGAACGAGACATTCTGATGCAGAGAAATGCCAAGAAGCGAGCCAGCCACGGCTATATGATACTCTGGAGCATCCTCGCAGAAATACTTCAAGGCTTCGATAGCTTCTGGTATTTCCTGAACTTCATCCAATATTATAAGCGTGTCTCCAGGAGTGATGTCCACATGAGTCACTGCCGAAAGAGCCAGGAGTATCCGCTTCACGTCAAAATCCTTCTTGAATATCTGCTCCACGAGGTCGTTCTTCCTACAAACGACATAAGCCTCTTTGCGATATTCTCGTCTGGCAAACTCACGCAAAGCCCAGGTTTTACCCACCTGTCGCGCCCCGTTTACAATAAGGGGCTTTCTATCCTTGCGTCCCTTCCACTCCGTAAATTGTTGTAATACAAGTCTTTCCATACCTTACACTACATTTTTCTGCACTTATTTTGCGCTCATCAATACACTTTTCAGCACATAATTTCATGGCGAAGATACATTTATCCGCAGATAATTCCAGCTTACGCATACACTTTTCTGCACTTTACGCCGAAAGAGAGCGGCCGACAGCAGGTGAACGTGCACCCACCGAACGCCACGACACGGGGCCACCCTGCGCCTGCCGTTAAGAAAGGCTTATTCTGCATAAAACTTAGGCAAATGGATGTCGGATAGGAAAATGTAAGTATTTTTGCAAATTGATACAGTGTAGGCGGCGCGAAACGTTTGAACGATACGGCTTTTGGCGTTCAAAAGGCGTTTTGTCCGAGCACTGGAAAGCCCGCTCCAAGTGGGCTGAAATGAAAGAAAGCACAATCACACAAGGGGCGAATTACACACAAACACAATGACGAAAAACTCCATTTGGGCGATGGCTCTGGCTCTGTTCGCCGGTAGCGTGCTGGGAGCATGCAGTTCCGACGAGACGACAGAAAGCACGCTCGACACATCGTATGACTGCGTGATTACATCGGCTACGCTTGGCACGCTCAAGCGCACCGTCAAGGTGGACGGCGAGGATAAAACCTACACCGTGACGGGCGGAGCCTACAATTTGTATATTGACCAGCTTAACAACAAGATTTACAACCCCGACTCCCTGCCCACTGGCACGTGGGTGGACAAGCTCGTGTTTTCCTCCTCCAACGGCATTGTTGGTTCGGGCGCATTGCGGTTGATCGACCTCACCTCAAATAGCGAAATAGCCTACACTTACACGGACAGCACCGACTTTTCCAAAGAGCGCGAGCTGATTGTATACTCGTCGAACGGTGCAAAGAAACGCTCTTATAAGGTAGACATCCGCGTGCACAAGGAGGAAGGCGACTCGCTCGAATGGCGGACAGTAGCCTCTGCCTCAACGAATGCCGTGGCAGGCTTTGTGAAGAGCCGCACCCTTTGTGCAGGCGATTTCCTCTACGTGTTCGGCGAGAACAGCGACGGCACGGCAAGCGTCATCGCCACTCCCCTATCCTCCCCTCGTTTTGATAGTTCATCTCCCTTGTCGGCAGCCACGGGCAAGGGCTTAGACGTACGTTCGCTGCAATATTTCAAGAACAAATTCTACGCACTCGACACCGAAGGCACTCTGCTCTCGTCCGCCAACGCAGACGGGACGTTTGCCAGCTGCGGTGCTGACCGCAACTTCACGGCTCTCGTTGGCTCTTGCACGGACAGCCTCTTTGCCATAAGCAACGGCAAGATGTACTGGACGGCAGACGGAACAACGTGGAACGAGAGTGCCACCGACACCCAGGGTCACCTACCCACGTCGAACATTGCTGCCTCTATGCAACAGTCGCGCATGGACGCTCAAAGCAGCATCCTGCTCGTAGCGGGCAACGAAGCCGCGGACGAAAGCGGCCAGAACGGCACAGTAGCCCTCTGGAAGCTCGACGTAGACCACACCGGCGGTTACAGCACACCGTGGATATACATGCCACAAACGGAGGAACTCGACACGCTCGGCTTCCCCTCCCTGCTCAGCCAGAGCATGATTCCCTACGACCAGGGCACGGTGCTCACCGGCTTGAAGAAAGACAAGACCCTTGCGCCGTTCTACATGAGTCAGGACAACGGCCGCACATGGCAGCCCTATACAATCGCCGCACCCTCAATCGCAACCGGCACCACGCTCTCGGCGCTCAGCGTAGCGGTGGACAAGGATCAATACATCTGGGTGGTATGCAGCGGCCCCGGCAAAGTGTTCAAGGGGCGCATCAACCGCCTTGGCTGGAAAGAGGAACAAACCACCTTCAACCGCAGTGCTGCCATGCGCTAACAACGGCGTAAACAAGAGACCTGCGGCACGTACGGAACAACGCCCTCCCCATTCAATAAAGCACACACGTCTTGCGAAAACTCCTGTTCATACTTTGCGCATTCTTCGCCTTGGGGGCTATGGCCCAACAGGACGAGGAACTGGTGTACCGCCTGGAACTGGGCGGCGGCATCGGCATGAACATCAACTTCACCGACGTGAAGGACAAGAGTGGCGTAGCGGGCGCATTGATAGCCCGTTTTCCCTTCAACCCGCGCATGGCGTTGAAAACGCAGTTCAGCTACAACAGCGTGAAGGGGAACACCACCAGTCTGAGTGCGTTCTACCCAGCCTCCACCAGTCAGCAGAGTCCCGAACGGCTCAACTACTCCGTGAGCAGTGCCGTGTACGACCTCTCCGCTCTCTATGAGCTTCACTTTCTTCCCTACGGCTACCGCCAGGACTACCGCGGCCACTTCCGCATCGTCCCCTACCTTCAAATGGGTGTGGGACTTTCGTACGGAGCGGCGGGCAAGGCTTTCACGGCCAACATCCCCCTCGGAGCGGGTGTGAAGTATAAGGTGGCGCAGAGGGTCAATCTGGGACTTGACTACCAGGTACACTTCTCGCTCTCCGACAAACTCGACGGACTCGAAGCGCCGCTCGGCATAAAGAGCAGCCTCTTCCGCAACAAGGACATATATTCCTCCCTGATGCTGACGCTCACCTACGACCTCAACCCCAAGTGCCCCACCTGCAACCGCGACTAAACGCAGCGCGACGGAGCAGGCCGGACGACGGCCTGGGGATAAGATACACATTATATATATGCAACTCGACACATCAAGAATACCTGCGCACATCGCCATCATCATGGACGGCAACGGCCGCTGGGCCAAGGCGCGCGGACTCGACCGCAGTTTTGGCCACCAACAAGGCGTGACCACTGTGCGCGAGATCACCACTGCCTGCTCTCGTATGGGCGTGAAGTTCTTGACGCTCTATACCTTCTCCACCGAAAACTGGAACCGTCCAGCCGCCGAAGTGGCTGCGCTGATGAGTCTCATCCTCACCTCGCTCGAGGAGGAGCTCTTCATGAACAACAACGTGCGGTTGCGCATCATTGGCGACCTGACACGTGTGCCCGACGAGGTGCGCACGGCCATTCTCGGTTTGCAGGAGCGCACGGCGGTCAACACGGGCATGACGATGGTCATCGCCCTCAGCTACAGCTCGCGCTGGGAAATCACGGAGGCGGTGAAAGCCATTGCCAACGAGGTAAAACAAGGTACGTTGCAGCCCGCCGACATCGACGAGCAGCTCATCTCCTCACGCCTCGAAACGCGCTTCATGCCCGACCCCGACCTTCTCATACGCACTGGCGGCGAAGTGCGCCTCAGCAACTACCTCCTTTGGCAGTGCGCCTACACGGAGTTCTACTTCTGCCCCACCTACTGGCCCGACTTCCACAAGTCCGACCTCGAGGAGGCCATCGCCTGGTTCCAGAACCGCGAGCGCCGCTACGGCAAAACGAGCGAACAAGTAAGTAACAAATAGAATAACCAGGCAGTTGCAGCCACACGCGTTGCATTGCCGTTATCCATCACCATAAATGAAATATTCCTCACGCAAAGCGCTGGCGTTCGCCCTTGCCCTGATGGGGCTTTGTGCAGCTAAGGCGCAAACGGAAACACCCGACGGCGGCGCAGCGCAAACGCCCGTCATCACCTACACAGCCAACCACCCGAGCTACGTTCTCGGCGGTCTTGTCGTGGACGAGATGAAGGGCTACGATGCCGACTACCTGCAAAACATCTCAGGGCTTGTCGTAGGGCAAACCTACGAGATTCCGGGTCCCGACATAAGCGAGGCCGTGCGCAAGTATTGGGCGCAAAAGGTGTTTTCGAACGTTGAGATTGTAGCCGACAGCATTGTGGACGGCAAGGCGTATCTGCACGTCAAGCTGACGGCGCAGCCGCGCATCTCCAGCATTAACTACACAGGCGTGAAGAAGTCGGAGCGCGAGGACTGCGAGAAGATAATCGGCTTCCAGCTGGGCAACCAAATCACCACCGACATGGTGAACCGCGCCGAGCACTACATCAAAAAGCACTTTGAGGAAAAGGGCTTTAAGAACTGCGCAGTAAACATTGTGCAACGCGACGACGTGACCGGCGACAACCGCGTGATCGTTGACATAAACATCGACAAAAACCAAAAGACGCGCGTAAAGCACATCTACATAACGGGCATCGACGACAAGAAGCAGATCATCAACCTCAAAAAGGCTATGAAGAAGACCTCCGAGCGTAGTCTCCGTCCCTTCAAGCTTTTCCGTTCGCACAAGTTCCTGCCCGAGAAGTACGCCGAGGATAAGGACTTGCTCATCGAAAAGATGAACTCCTGGGGCTATCGCGACGCTATGATCGTGAGCGACAGTATTGAGACAGTGGACGAGAAGCACGTCAACGTACACCTCAACCTCTTCGAGGGCAAGAAGTACTACCTCCGCAACGTGTCGTGGGTGGGCAACACGGTCTACAACTCCGACCTCCTCGAACGCATCCTGCAAATGCAGAAGGGCGACGTGTACAACCAGACGCTCCTCAATAAGCGCCTCACCTCCGACGACGACGCCATCGGCAATCTCTACTACAACAATGGCTACGTGTTCTACAACCTCAACCCTGTGGAAGTGAACATCGACGGCGACTCCATCGACCTCGAAATGCGCATCACCGAGGGGCAGCAGGCCACGTTCAACCACGTGCGTATCTCTGGCAACGACCGCGTATTCGAGAACGTTATCCGTCGCGAGCTGCGCACCAAGCCGGGCGACCTCTTCTCCATGGAGAACATCAAGCGTTCCATTCAGGACCTCGCACAGATGAACCAGTTCGACCCCGAAGCCCTTCAGTCGCAGTTTGGCCAAAACGGCATCAAGCCCGACCCTGTTACGGGTACGGTCGACCTCAACTACCCCCTGACCACCAAGGGCGGCGACCAGATTGAGCTCTCCGCAGGTTGGGGACAGACGGGTATCATTGGCCGCGTCGGCTTGAAGTTTACCAACTTCTCCGTGCAGAACCTTTTCAAGAAGGGCATTAAGCGCGGCGGCTTCATCCCGCAGGGCGACGGCCAGACCCTCTCGCTCCAGGTTTCGACCAACGGTACTTACTACCAGAGCTACGCCCTCTCGTTCCTGGAGCCATGGCTGGGCGGCAAGCGCCCCAATCAGCTCTCGTTCAGCATATCGTATAGCAAGCAGAGCGACGTCAACTCCAACTACATCAACCAGAACTACTACAACAACTACCTGAACTACGCCTACGGCTACGGCACAAGCTCCAACTACTACACCGACGCCTACGACCCCGACAAGTACGTCAAGTTGCTCTCCGTGAGCATGGGCTTCGGTAAGCGTCTGCGCTGGCCCGACGACTACTTCACGTTCATGGCCGAGTTGGGCTACAGCCGCTATATGCTCAAGTCGTGGCAATACTTCTTGCTCTCCGACGGCAACTGCAACAACATCAACCTCTCCCTCTCCTTGCAGCGCAACTCTACGGACCATCCCTTCTTCCCCCGCAAGGGTTCTGAGTTCCTGTTCCAGCTCACGCTCACGCCGCCCTACTCGCTTTGGGACGGCCGCAACTACAAGTCGCTGGCTACGGACTACCAGAGTTCCACCTACCAGAAGGAGCTGCAAGAGAAGTACCGCTGGATTGAGTACCACAAGTGGAAGCTCAAGTTCCGCAGTTTCACGGCCCTCAGCAGCGCCGTTAAGTGTCCCGTGCTGATGACACGCTTCGAGTTCGGTATATTGGGTGCATACAACCGCCACAAGAAGTCGCCCTTCGAGACCTACTACGTGGGCGGCGACGGTATGTCGGGCTACTCCACCAGCTACCTCACCGAGACCATCGGTCTGCGCGGCTACGAGAACGGTTCGCTCTCAGGCAACAACTCCTACTACGGCGATGCCTACGCTTACAGCCGCATGACGCTCGAACTGCGCTACCCGCTCATGCTCGAAACGTCGACCTCCATCTTTGCCCTCGCCTTCATTGAGGGCGGTAACGCCTGGTCAGACGTGAAGAAGTTCAACCCCTTCAACATGAAGCGTTCCGCCGGTGTGGGTGTGCGCATCCTCCTCCCCATGGTGGGTCTGATGGGTATCGACTGGGCATACGGTTTCCAGAAGCAGATAAGCGGATACAGCGGAAAGCGCGCCGGCGGCTCGCAGTTCCACTTCATCATCGGACAGGAATTCTAACGGCGGCGCCCCAAACGCCCCACACACATAAGACAATCCAAAACTCGTCAACCTATGAAAAAGATAATGCTAACGCTCCTCGTGCTGCTTGCCGCAGCCGGTGCTCAGGCGCAGAAGTACGCGCTTGTTGACATGGAGTACATCCTTTCAAACGTTCCCGCCTACGAACGGGCCAACGAACAGCTCAACCAGACGTCCAAGTCGTGGCAGGCCGAGGTGGAAGCCCTCAACAACAAGGCTCAGACGCTCTACAAAAACTACCAGAACGAGAGCGTCTTCCTGAGCGACGCGCAAAAGAAGGAGCGCGAAAAGGCCATCGTCGACAAGGAGAAGGAGGCAGCCGACCTCAAGAAGAAATACTTCGGTCCCGAGGGCGAACTCTTCAAGAAGCGCCAAAGCCTCATCGAGCCCATCCAGGAGGAAATCTACAACGCTGTAAAGTCAATCGCTACGGCGAAGGGCTTCCAGCTCATCCTCGACCGCGCCTCCGACACGGGCATCATCTTTGCCTCGCCCAGCATCGACATTAGCAACGAAGTGCTGAGCAAGCTTGGCTACTCCAACAAATAAGCGGAGCCTCACGCAAGTTCCAGAATGAAAGGCATAGACTAAAAGCATTGAACGCATGAAAAGACTGAAATACCTGTTGGTCATTTTGGCCGTACTGATAAGCGGATCCTTCGCCGTCGGTTGCTCCTCTGACTCAGTCAACAATGAGGGCAAAGAGGCTGGACAGCAACTCGACAAGACCGAACTGCTGTCCGCCCTTACAAAGATAGCCGCCGAAAACCCCGACGGATTTACAGTCGACGCCACCACGCTGCAACCCATTACCAAGGGCTACGCCGTCTCCCTTGCAGCCACGCAAAACAGCTTTGGCACCGAGGGACTCTCACGCGTAATAGACTACGTAACAAGCCACAGCGAAGTGAACGCCTATGGCGGTTGGCTCAACACGGACAACAACCAGTACTATTACGACGCCACCGTCATCTGCACCTCGCGCCAGGAGGCTGACTCCCTGGCACGGGCCAACGCCCAAACAGCTTATTTCGACCTGGAAAAAATGGAGGAAATAAGGCTCTAACGCAGCCCTCATTCCCCTCCCCCAAAGTGTCTACCTAAACAGGCAAGCGCTAAGTCCTCCGCCCGAGAACTTCAACGCTCCGCCTCAATACGCCAGTCCTCCCCCGGGGGACTCGAGTCCTCCGCGGGGAAACTCGAGTCCCCCGGGGGAGGACTCTCGCTAACCGTCATCTGATGCCGACTTGCTGGCAAAGGATACAGAACATAGAAATGGCTGGCAAAACATCCCGCGAACGGCTTTGCCAGCCATTAAATCCCCCTGAGATAGAGTTGCGTTAAAGTATTACTTTTCATACCTTTGCACCGAAAGGAAGGAGATAGTTTATGAAGAAATACAAGGTTAGGGAAGTACTCCGTATGTTGGAACAAGACGGTTGGTATCAAGCCAGATGTAGGGGAGATCATCGTCAGTACAAACACCCAACAAAACAAGGCCTTGTCACAATAAGAGGAAAAGAAAGCGAAGTCTTAAACCAATTCTTGTTGAACAGCATATGGCATCAGGCTGGGTGGAAATAAGCTATTCACTAACCTTCCACAAAACCTTTCAGTAAAGAAACGGATAACGAGTAAATTCAAAAACAGAATATTATGGAAAAGATAATAGTAAACGTGGCTTGGTGCGACAAGAACTTTGGCGGCTCTTTTGACGAAAGCGTGCCAGGAGCTGCCGTGTTTACAGCACCTACGTTCCAAGAGCTGCAAAAGGTGGCTAAGGACACCCTGGATTTTCATGTAGAAGGACTTATCGAAGACGGAGAGGACGTGCCCGCTTGGCTGGCTGAGGGAGACTACGAGTTTGAATACATCTTTGAAGATGCAGCTGCATTGTTGCACGCTTACGAGCCTTATATCTCACTGGCTGCAATAAGCAGGGCGTCGGGTATAAACCAAGGATTGTTGTCGCACTACGCCAACGGCGTGAAAAAGCCTCGTGCGGAACAGCGCCGCCGTATTGTGGACGGGTTGCACAAGATTGGCAACGAGCTGCAACACGTTCTTTATTAGATGTCTCCTCAATACAGCAATGGCTGGCAAAGCCGTCCCATCCGTGGGATGTTTTGCCAGCCATTGTTTCGTCTACCGAGCTACCGCAAAGTGCGATGAGACAGAATGATGAGAGGAAACAAGCGTCAGAAGAACCGCCGGCGCATTTTTCTCAAGAATTCGGGCGTAATGGGGAAACCGGAGGCATCGCCTATCACGGAGTCGGTGTAGCAGTAGGGGCATTCTACCGTTGGCTCTTCTGATGAAACGCAATTGGTGATTTTACTTGGCGAGAATATTTTGCCGCAGAAGAAGCAACCGCACCTTTCAGACCGCTCCACCTCATACAAATTAGCGAAGCTACTATTGTGCGCCTTCGTGTACATTTTGTCCGTTTCGAGATTGTCCCTTAATTGGCGTTGAATATCAAGCGGCACAGGATAGTGCGGGGCACACACACACATCGGTGATACGTGTTCTGGGCCTTCATCTGCTTTGGTAGCAAGGACTTTATAGACGTCGCCGTACTCATCGTAGCTGACTCCTTCTATTCCATCCCCTCCATCTATGAAGCAACGTTCCTCCCTTTGCCAAATATCGCCGATGGTAAGAGGAGTACCTGAGACAATTCCCAACTCCACTTTATGGCCATTGTAGACTTCTACGATGTCGCCTTCGTGAAATCTTACCGCCTGCTTAGGACGACCAAGAAATCTCGTTTCAGGAAGCTTCTCGGGCGACGGCTCTTCGTCGTACCAGGAAAAGCCGGAGGTGCAATAAGTCTGATCGATGAAGTCTCCCTCGGCGTCATACATCCTTTTCGAGATGTAAGCGGAATCAAGCCCTTCGTACACAAGCCCCATGGGGAACTCCGTGATGTAATAGCAGAAGGTTTCTAACGGAGTAAAGTGTTCGTCCTCCTCCTTCCGTTGCTTAGAGTATACGTGTTTACGCATCAATGCCTTCGCCTCTTCGAGGTTGGGAGCGAAAGCTATGATACAGCTGTCATAGACATCGAACTTCGGATAACGGAAACGTTTACCCTTCGGCATCCTTTGTATATCAATCACTTCAACCTTGAAGATGGTTGAGAAGTCGCCAAATTGTGGATGCTCAGCCAGTTGTTTGAATTCTTCGTAAGTCATATATTTTTCGTTTGTTGATTTTTGTGCAGACTTTGACGGCATGGCCGCCTCAGGGATATTAGGATTTGACTGTTTTATCGTAAGGGCCACAGGTATTCAGGATGACAACAGAAAGGACGAGACCATTCTTACGGCATTACTCAGGAATGTGGAGGCACGTTGCAGGATGTCCGTGCCATTAAAAGATCCACATCCCGAGCAGAATGCTTCATCAGTTAGAAATAGTATTCCTTCTCGTATATATTTTCGTCTGCGTCAGTAACACAGACGCGGATACCGAGGCCACGTTTCTTGCAGTGCTCAGGAATGTTGAGAGCACGTTGAAAGACATCCTCGCCCATGGAATTGACGTCCGTCTTTCGGCACAATAGAACATCCACATAGTCGGGCGCGTCAAACTCGAGGGGAACGCCTTCAAGGCCACCAACTCGAACATCTCTGGGATCATAGTCCACAAACTCCTTCTCTGCGAACTCTGCAATGTCCTTGCATAGCTGTTCCACTTCGGAAATTAAAAAATAGCCCTTGTAATCGTAGCTAATTTTACACGTGCAGCTCTTTGCCATAACTTCTTTCAATTTTATAATGTTTAATCACAAAAGTATTCTCTCGTTGCAGCCAGGTAATATGAGATGTAGTCTACCTCAAGCATGCAGTCAGTTTTTTTGAGGAGCGTGGGTGGTGAACTTCTTCATTTTTGGAATGGCTTACATCAGCTAGAAATGGTATTCCTTCTCGTATATTCCATCGTCTGAGTCAGTAACCAATATGCTGAGAACGAGGCCAGGTTTCTTGCAGTGCTCAGGAATGTTGATAGCACGTTGAAAGACATCCTCGCCCATGGAATTGACGTCCGTCTCTCGGACCAATTGAATATCCACATAGTCGGGGGCGTCAAACCCGAAGGGCACAGTAATCTCACAAACTGTGACCTCTATGGGATTATAGTCCGCAAACTCCTTCTCTGCGAACTCGGCAATGTCCTTGCATAGACGTTCCATTTCGAAAATCATAAAATAACCCTTGTAATCGTAGCTAATTTTACACGTACAAAGCTTTTCCATAACGTTCTCCATTTTTCATTGTTTAATTGTAAGACATTCTCTCTGTGCAGCCAGGCAATATGAGAAGTTGTCTACCCCAAGCATGCAGTCAGTTTTGAGGAGCGTGGGGGCTGAATTTCTTCATCCTTGGCATGGCTTACGATTGTATATAGCAAGCAATCTGAAAAATTTAGTCTTAAAATGCAGTTTTTTTCAAAAAAAATTCAGCGGCCCGTATTTTGTGGCGGCTATTCTTCTCCATTTCCTGACTGAAAGGTGCTATAAATCAGAGGATTTGCATTCATTGTTACTTCCTTGCCGTGACTTCTTCCTCGGTGCCCCGTAAGCGTGTTTCTGAGGCTGCAATGAGCTGACTGGGGCAAAAAAGGGGCTACGGCAGTGCAATCAAAATTGGGTAGAAGGCAAATGCGAATCATGGAAAAGCATCTGCCTCCTACCCACATGATACAGGTTGGAAGATTTAGGGAACGGCTATGTCCTGGGGCGTTGATGCCCCTGCCTCGCTCGGCTACCTACGCAATAATATATATACTACCACGGGGACGCCGATGAGGGGCGTGATGGCGGCGAGGGGGAGCGTGCCGCGCTCGCCGGGGAGTTGGGAAACGATGAGGGAGAACAGGGCCACGTTGGCTCCCATAATGAAGGTGACGGGGAGCAGGCGGCGCTGGTTGGAGGTGCGGAGCAATAGGCGGGCAATGTGGGGCACGGCCAGACCGATAAACGAGATGGGGCCGCACAGGGCCGTTACAGCAGCAGTGAGGATGCCCGTGAGCAGGAGGAGAAGCGTGCGGGTGCGCTGCACGTTCACGCCCAAGTTGCGTGCATAGTCCTCGCCGAGCAAGAGGGCATTGAGTTTTTTGGCAAAAAGGTATATCAGCAAACAGGGAACTACCACGAGACCAGCCATGAGGGGGACACGCCCCAGCGGCACGCCCGAGAAGTTGCCCAATCCCCACACCACAAAGGAATGCACGCCGTCGGCCGTGGCGTAAAAACTCAGCAACGAAATGATGGCCGAGAGGATAAAACTCAGCATTACGCCCGTGACGAGCAGTTCCAGATTGCCGCGGAGCAACCGGCTGCCAACCGTCAGCAGGGCAATCACCACACACGAGCCTGCGAAGGCGCAAAGCACGGTGAGCAATGTACCGGACAGACCCACGCCAGCCGCCGTAAAGCCACCGCCCATCAGTAGCAACGACAACGCCGCGCCCAACGAGGCTCCGCTGTTCACGCCGAGCAGCGATGGGTCGGCGAGGGGATTGGCAAAGAGCGTCTGCATCACCAGGCCGCTCACCGCCAAGGCACTGCCTGCCAGCACGGCGGTAAAGAGCTGCGGCAAGCGTGTTTCCACAATTACAAACCGCGCCAATTCATCCCCTCCCCCACAGAGCGCGCGCCACACCTCGCCCACGGAGAGGGGCACACTCCCCACGCAGAGCGAAAGGGCGGCAAGCACGACGAACAACAGAAGGGAAAGTTTCATAGCTGCAAGTAAAAACAGTCAGACGCTCAGAGCGGTTTATAGAAACGCAAGCCCTTGGCAGAGCCGCGGAATATCTCTGCAAAGTCGCGCAGGAGCAGTTCGGGATGGAAGGGAACGGTTTCGTAGAAAGGGGTAGCCAACGTGTTGCAAACGAACACCTTGCGATTTTTCCAGGCGGCGAAGGCGGCGTATTGCGGGCAGTCGCGCTGCATAAGGGCATAGGTGAACGGCTGCGGCTGTCCGCACTTCACGAGCCAGATGTCGGCGTTGCGCACCCGCTGGTACACGCTCTCCATGTTGAGGGGAATGCTGCCACTCTCCTTGCGGTCGGCCCAGAGGTAGCTGCCGCCGGCGTCGGTAATGAGTTGTCCCATCGTGCTGTTACCACCAGGCTGGTACCACACCGCACCCGTCTGCAAGTCGCACATCACCGTGGGGCGCTCCTCGCCCTGCCGTTTTGCGGCTTGTTCTTTCAGCGCGTTATAGGTGCTTTCCACTGCGGCAAACAGGGAGTCTGCCTCCTTGCCCTTCCCAACCAAGCGGCCGTAAAAGCGTACCCACTCCGCCCGGGCGAGGGGCGATGTTTCCATATAGTCAGCACATTGAATGAGCGGCACGCCCAACTGTTCCAGCACGCCGTAGCCGGCATTCTCGAACGGCGACACCCACACGGCACTCACCGAGGCAGCGCGGTAGAGTTCGGCGTTGGGCTGCATGCTCGAACCTAAGTTCTTCACCTCCGTATGAGCACGGAGATATTGTTTCAGTTCGTTGCTCACGATGTACGCCGTGTCGGCCACGCCACTGACTTGCCCCAACGCGCCCAACTCTGAGAGCAGCGCCAGGTGGACGGACGTGGTGAGGGCATTGCCCTGCAAGGGGGTGCGCAGCACTGTGCCCTCAGGTCGCTGCGTGGGCAGGGGTTGCCCCTTCGGCACCAGTACGTAGCGGGCCAGGTAGTCGCCCTTGCGCCAAGGGTTTGCCACCTCTGCCAGGCAGAAACTGTCCTCCTCTTCGAGCGTGAGCAGCGTGGCGTAGCGCAGCGCCGAACTGCCGTCCGCATCGTGCACAGCCGTGGGGCGACAAGCGGACAAAAGCAGGAAAAGAAGAAGGAAGGGGAAATACTTGTACATAACTTGTTGGGGAAAAGAAGGGGGAAAGGTCAGTTCACCGTGATTTCCCCTGCAATGCTGGTGTTCATCAGTCGGATAACCTCTTCGCGGGGATAGTCGTGGCCAAAGAGGAACATGAGTTTCGTGAGCATACCTTCCACCGTGCTGTCGTAGCCATTAAGCACGCCGGCCTGTTGTAGCTGCAAACCAGTTTCGTAGCGCCCCATCTCCACCGTGCCCTTGAAGCACTGCGTAATGTTCACCACAATCACGCCCTTGTTTATCAACTTGCGGATGCTCTCCACGAGCCAGGGCTTCTGCGGTGCGTTGCCCGCTCCGAAGGTTTTCAGCACCACGGCTTTCAGCCCCGACACCTTGGCGCACACGTCCACCACCTCCTTGCGTATGCCGGGGAAGATGGTGAGTATCATCACGTTGTTGTCGAGCAGGAAGTGGGGCTTAAACTTCTGGTCGGGACGCGGACGGCGTATAAGGTGCGTCTCATACTTTATATGTATGCCGGCGTGGGCCAGAGAGGGGAAGTTGAACGAGCGGAAGGCGTTGAAGCCCTCGGAGTTGAACTTCGTTGTGCGGTTGCCGCGCATCAATCGACTCTCAAAGAAGATGCACACCTCGGGCACTACGGGCCAACCGTTCTGGTCGCGGGCAGCGGCTATCTCAATGCTTGTCAGCAGATTTTCCTTGCCGTCCGTGCGCAGCTGGCCGATGGGCAACTGCGAGCCGGTGATAATGACGGGCTTGCCAATGTTTTCGAGCATGAAGCTCAGGGCCGAGGCTGTGTAGGCCATCGTGTCGGTGCCGTGGAGCAGTACGAAGCCGTCGTAGGAGTCGTAGTGGTCGGTGATGATGTGCGCCATCTTCACCCAGTAGCGCGGCTCCATGTCGCTGGAGTCGATGGGCGGGTCGAAGGCAAGCGCGTCGATGTGATAGTGAAACTGCATCAGCTCAGGCACGTAACGCTTGAACTGCTCAAAGTCGAAGTTTTCCAAGGCTCCCGTCTCGGGATTTTCAATCATGCCTATGGTGCCCCCTGTATATATAATGAGTATGTGGGGAATGCGTGCGTTGTACATGGGTGCAAAAGTAGGAAATAAAATTCACTCAACTTCTCCGGGCTTTGGCGACAAGCGGGGCGCGGGTCAGCGGCAAGGGCTGCCTGCCCCTACTTGCGAATTAAATTGTACTTTTGCGTTGGATATTACCTCATTCCCCCGAAAAGGCCCATGCTCATTGAATACTCTTTCTTCCAAAACGCCCTCATCGGTTCGCTGCTTGCCTCGGTGCTGTGCGCAGTTATCGGCACGTACGTGGTGACACGCCGCATGGTGATTGCTGGCGGCGGCATGGCGCACGCGTCGCTCGGCGGTGTGGGCTTAGGGGCTTATTTCGGGTTCTCCCCCCTTGCCGGGGCGGCAGCGTTTGCCGTGATTGCTGGCTGGGGCATCCGTTTCCTGGGTAGCAAACGGGCTGTACGCGAGGACTCTGCCATTGCCATGCTTTGGACATTCGGCATGGCGCTGGGCATTCTCTTTGCCTACCTCACCCCGGGCTTTATGACCGACCTCCCCTCCTACCTCTTCGGCGACATCCTGAGCATATCGCAGGCCGACCTCGTTGGGTTGGGCATTCTGGCTGCGGTCGCCGTTGTCTTCTACCTCCTGCTTCAAAGCTGCATTGTCAGCGTGGCACTCGACCGCAATTTTGCCGCCACGCAGGGACTCCCCGTCAACTTCATTGAATACGCCATGACCATTCTCACGGCACTTGCCATTGTGGGCTGCCTGCACATGGTGGGCATCGTCATGGTCATATCGCTGCTGAGCGTGCCGCAAATGACGGCGGCTCTCTTTGTGCGCACTTACCGCCGCATGGTGTGGCTCTCGGCGCTCATTGCCTATGCTGGCTGCGTGGGCGGTTTGCTGTTCTCGTTCTACGCCGACGTGCCAGGCGGTGCCTCCATCATCCTTTCGAGCATCTCGCTCTACGCCCTTTGCCGCATAGCCTTGTGGGCAAGGGGGGCAATAAAGCGCAAGTCCTAACGTTATCTTACCACACACACGAAACCTACATTCTTCCCCTGCCGCTTGTGAGAAAAACCGCTAACATACTGCTTCTCATCGTGGGCGCCATTGTCCTCGCGTCGTGTTCCGCCAAACGGAATACGGCTTCTTCGCGTTTCTGGCAGTCGTTTGTTTCGCACTACAACATCTACTTCAACGGTGAGCAAGCCTACATCGAGGGCGAAAAGGCGAAGGTGAGCGGCCACAAGGACGACTTCACCAAGTTGCTCCCCGTGTTCCTCGTGGGCAACGAGAGTTCGCGCACGGCGGGCAAGAGCAACTACGAGACGGCCATCACCAAGTGCCAGAAGGCTATTGCTCTGCACAGCATCAAGCGTCGTCCCAAGGTGAGTTCCTCGAAGCGGAAGTCGCCCAAGATGAAGGCATACCTGCAACGCAAGGAGTACAACCCGTTCCTGAAAAACGCCTGGCTACTGATGGGTAAGGCACAGTTTGAGAAGGGTGAGTTCCTCGAAGCTGCCGCCACGTTCTCATACATCACGCGCTACTACGCAGCTCAGCCTGAGGTGGCCTCGGAGGCTCGCCAATGGTTGGCGCGCTGTTACAGTCAGGTGAACTGGTTCTACGATGCCGAGGACGCACTCCAACGTATGCAGCGCGACTCTGTGCTGAGCCGCACACGCCGTGAGGCGGACGCCACGCAGGCTGACTTGCTGCTTAGGCAGGAACGCTATGCCGAGGCACTGCCCTACTTGCAGCGCGCCGCCCGCCAAGCCAAGGGTTCGTTCCGTCAAGCTCGCCTCTACTACCTCCTGGGGCAGGTAAATCAGCAACTGGGCAACAAGCAAGCGGCCTGCAAGGCACTGAGCAAGTGTATCCGCAAGAGTCCGCCCTATGAGCTCTCGTTCAACGCTCGCATCCTGCAAACGGAGGTTATGTCCGACGAGGGGAGTATGGGCAAGAAGATGATTTCAAAGCTCAAACGCATGGCGCGGCAGGACCGCAACAAGGACTATCTCGACCAGGTGTACTACGCCATGGGCAACATTCAGCTGGCGCAGCGCGACACGGCGGCTGCCATTGCGTCCTACGAGACGGGCCGCAAGAAGAGCGTTCGCAAGGGCTTAGAGAAGGGCGTGCTGCTGCTTCGCCTGGGCGAGGTGTACTGGGACAAACGTCAGTTCGACAAGGCGCAGTCGTGCTACACGGAGGCCGTGGGCTTGCTCGACAAGGAACGCCCCGACTACGAGGAGATTACGCGCCGTTCCAAGGTGCTGGACAAACTGGTGCCGTACACGTCGGCTGTATACTTGCAGGATAGTTTGCAAGCGCTTGCTCGCATGCCTGAGGCGGAGCGCAACGCTGCCATCGACCGCGTAATTGAGGCTCTGCGCAAGAAGGAGGCGGAGGAGCGCAAAGCTCGCCGCGACTCTGCCGCACAGGCTCGGCTTGAAGAGAATGGGCAGAGTGGCAACACGAACAGTTCGTCTACCTCTACAACGACCAACACTACGCAGGGCAACAAGGAGTGGTACTTCTACAACCCCATGCTCGTGGCGCAGGGCAAGCAGGACTTCCAGAAGCGTTGGGGCAAGCGTAAGAACGAGGACAACTGGCGGCGGTCGAACCACACCGTCATTCAGCTCGACGGCGACGAGGGCTACGACTATGCCGCCGAGGATTCGCTGCAAGCCGTGCGCGACTCTCTCGAAGCGAACGGCAAGGACAACGAGGAGCAGACGGCTCCCGACTCCCTGGCGTCCGACCCGCACGAACGGGCTTATTACCTGGCACAAATTCCATTTACGGAGGAGGCGCGCCAGTCGTCCGACGCTATAATTATGGACGGCCTCTACAACGCCGGCGTGATTGAGAAGGACGACTTGGAGGACTTCCCACTCGCCGCCTCCACCCTTGAACGGCTCACCGACAACTACCCCACCTACGAGAACATGGCGGACGCTTACTACCAGCTGTTCCTGCTCTATTCGCGGTGGGGAAAGAAGGAGCGCGCCGAGGCGATGAAGCTTTACATGGCGCAGCACTTCCCCGACAACGACCAGACGAAGATTATCAACGATCCCGACTTTGAATACAACGCCCGCTACGGCAAGCAGATTGAGGACTCGCTCTATACGGCTACGTACCAGGCTTACCGACAGCGGGACATCAACACCGTCGACAGCAACTTTGCGCTGTCCTCGGAGAAGTACCCCAATGGCATCAACCGTCCGAAGTTCATCTTTGTGCATGCCTTGTCGCGCCTCGGCACGGCATCTTCGAAGGAACTCATTGAGGAACTGCGTGGCCTGGTACAGAAGTTCCCCGACAGCGATGTGAGCCCTCTGGCTGGTATGATTGTCAAGGGCCTCGAAAGCGGACGCAAGGTTGGGTCGGGCACGTTCGACCTGGGTTCGCTCTGGGATCGCCGCAACGCCTCAGCCGATGCTGCGAGCGAGGCGGCTGCGCCCAACCGCAAGTTCTCCGCTGAGAGCAACGCGCCGTTCCTCTTCGTGCTGGCCTACCCCACCGACTCTGTCAACACCAACCAGCTGCTCTACGAGATGGCGCACTTTAACTTCACAACGTTTGTGGTGCGCGGCTTCGACATGAGCGTGGTCAACGAGAGCGGACTGAGCCAGTTCCGCGTATCGGGCTTTGCCTCCTACAACGAGGTGCACGCCTATGCGCAGCGCATCGTCCAAGATGCCTCGCTCCGTCCTTACTTGGCTAAGGGGCGCATCTTGCTCATCTCGAAGCAGAACCTTGAACTCCTCGGCACGGCGTTCAGCATCAACGACTACCAGACGTTCTTCGACCGCACCTTTGCGCCGCTCCAACTACCGGCTAACCAAACGGTGGAGGAGGCGCCCATTGAGCAGCACTACGAGGACGAATACTCGCCTGAGGAACTGGAACACATCAACTCTGGCTCGTCGGGCGGCGGCAACGCTGAGGACGACGGCGACTGGTATTGACCCCTCCCCTAAAAACACACCTGCACTGCAAGGATACAATGCTCAACCTACCTCTTATATATAAGGCACTCGGCACACTGCTTCAACTCGAAGCGCTGTTGCTCGCCCTTTGCTTCGGCATGGGATATTGGTTTCACGAAACGTCCCACGCCACCTTTGCCGTACCCGTTGTCGTAGCCTTGGTGGCTGGCACGCTGCTCCGCCTGTTTGGGCGCAACGCTGAGAACCGCATGGGGCGGCGCGACGGTTTCCTCATCGTGTCGCTCACGTGGGTAGCGTTCTCGCTCGTGGGCATGCTGCCGTTCCTCGTGGGGGGCTACCAGCCGCGCATAGCCGCCGCCTTCTTTGAAACGATGTCGGGCTTCACCACCACGGGAGCCACCACGTTCGACGACGTCGACGCCCTGCCGCGCTCCATCCTGCTGTGGCGGTGCATGAGCCACTGGATTGGCGGTATGGGTATTGTGTTCTTCACCATCGCCATCCTGCCCAACATGGGCGGCAGTGGCATGAAGCTGTTCTCGGCCGAGACAACGGGACTGAAAATTGGCAAACTCCACCCGCGCATCAGCACCACGGCGCGCTGGATGTGGAGCATCTACCTGCTGCTCACGCTTGCGTGCATCGGGGCTTACTTCCTTGGCGGCATGGGACTGTTCGACGCAATTTGCCACGGCCTCTCCACCATTGGCACGGGCGGTTTCTCCACGCATACCGACAGCATAGCTTGGTTCCACTCGCCGAGCCTGCAATGGATATCCACCGTGTTCATGTTCCTCGCGAGCATCAACTGTACGCTGCTCTACCTCGCCTTTATCAAGGGGCGTTTCCTGAGCGTGTTTCGCGACGACGAACTGCGCTGGTTCATTGGTTTGTTCCTTGCCTCAGCGCTTGCCGTGACGGGCATACTCATGTACGCTGACAACCTCAACTTCACCGACGCCGTGCGGAGCGCATTCTTCAACACGGTGTCGTTGCAAAGCACCACGGGCTTCAGCGACGAGGACTTCATGAAGTGGCACCCCACAGTGTGGCTCATCCTCTCAGTGGTAAGCATCATTGGCGCGTGCGCTGGCTCGACGAGCGGCGGACTGAAATGCGTGCGTGTGCTGATGGTGTGGCGACTCACGCGGGCGGAGTTCAAGAAGTTGCTCCACCCTCACGCCGTACTGCCTGTGCGCATCAACAACACGCTCATCACTGATCAGACGGCGCGCACCGTCTTCGTGTTCTTCGTTTCTTATTTTCTGCTCATTCTCGTCTCCACGTTCCTCATGGTGGCCATGGGGCTCTCATTGCTCGACGCCTTCGGCCTAGCCATTTCTTCGTTTAGCAACATCGGTCCGAGCATTGGCCACATGGTGGGGCCGCTCGGTTCGTGGGGCGTACTCAACGACGCCACGCTCTGGCTCAACTCGTTCCTTATGTTGGCCGGTCGCTTGGAAATCTTCTCGCTGCTGCTCCCGCTCACGCCTTCCTTCTGGCACGACGAGTAAAGGCATCAGCTCATCTCTTTTCTCTAAGCAACAACCTTTCCCCTTAACACCTTACAGCCTATGACCGCTACACTTGTCATCTTGACCCTCGCAGCCATCTTGTTCATTAGCGGCCGCATCCGCTCCGACCTCGTTGCCGTGTGCGCTGCCCTCTCCCTTGTCCTTACTGGCGTGCTTACCCCTGAGGAGGCGCTTGCCGGATTCTCCAACCCGATTGTCATCATGATGGTGGGCCTGTTCGTCGTCGGCGGCGGCATTTTCAGCACAGGTCTGGCGCACCGCATGGGCACGGGCATTCTCGGTCTGGCTGGGAAGAGCGAAACGCGCCTGTTCATCTTGCTCATGCTCACCACAGCCGTGGTGGGGGCTTTCGTGAGCAACACGGGCACGGTCGCCCTCATGCTCCCCATCGTGGTGAGCATTGCTCGCGGTGCGGGTATTTCGTCATCGCGTCTGCTCATGCCGCTGGCTTTTGCCGGGAGCATGGGCGGTATGCTCACGCTCATCGGTACGCCGCCCAACCTCATTGTGCGCGATGCACTTGCCTCGGCGGGCTACGGCGAACTGGGGTTCTTCTCGTTTACGCCCGTGGGCATCATCTGTATCGCCGTGGGCATCGTGGTGTTGCTGCCGCTCACCAAGCGTTTCCTGCGCGGACGGGAGACGACTACCGACAGCCCCGCCGGTAAGACGCTCCAACAGCTTGCCAGCGAGTACAAACTCACGCAGGGCATGCGCCGCATGAAGGTGTCGCCGTCTTCGCCCCTCGTGGGGAAGACGCTGCGCCAGCTCAACGTGAACAGCATGTACAACGTGACGATTGCCGAGATTCGCCGCCTTCCGCACCAGGGCAACGCTGCCTGGCAACGCTTTGAGCAGATTGCCCTTGCCAACGTGAACATTGAGGAGAACGACGTGCTCTACGTGTTGGGCAACGAGGCGGATGCAGAACGTTTCTGCACGGAGAACGCCCTGACGCCGGTGGCTGAGGAGGCGAAGGAACGTGCCATGCAGTTCTACGACGTGGGGCTGGCAGAGATTCTCATCCTTCCGCAGTCCTCGCTGGTGAACCAAACGGTGAAGCAAACGGCTTTCCGTTCCACCTACGGGCTGAACGTGCTGGGCATTCGCCGCCACCACGACTACCTGCTGGGCGACCTCAAAGACCGCCCCTTGCGTGCCGCCGACATTGTGCTGGTGCAGGGACCGTGGAAGAAGATTGCGGAACTCAACCGCCACGACAATCAGGAGTGGGTCATCATTGGGCAACCTGAGGAGCAGGCCTCGCGCGTGCCGCTCGACTACAAGGCACCCATCGCCGCGCTCATCATGGTCCTTATGGTGGCGGCAATGGCGCTCGACTTTATCCCCATAGCTGCCGTCACGGCGGTGATGCTGGCTGCCGTGGCCATGATTTTCACGGGTTGCCTGCGCAGCGTCGAGGCAGCGCTGAAAACTATCAACTGGGAGAGTATCATCCTCTTTGGGGCAATGCTCCCCATGTCTACCGCGCTCGAAAAGACGGGGGCGTCGGAGATTATCTCGCACGCACTTGTCAACGCCGTGGGCAACGCCAGCCCCTACGTGCTGATAGCCGTCATCTACCTGGCCACCTCGCTGCTCACGTTCTTCATCTCGAACACCGTCACCGCCGTACTCATGGCGCCCATTGCCCTGCAAGCGGCTGTGGCACAGGGCATCAGTCCCGTGCCGGTTCTCATGGCTGTAACGGTGGCGGCGAGCATGTGCTTCGCCTCGCCGTTCTCCACGCCGCCCAACGCCCTCGTCATGTCGGCAGGGGGGTATAAGCCCATCGATTACGTGCGGGTGGGACTGCCGTTGCAGATTGCCATCGGCATAGTCATGATACTCGTGCTGCCGCTCATTTACGGATAACGGCTGCCAACGCTTTTTCAAAGGCAGGGCGGCGTCTGTCTCAAAAAAAATAAGTTACTTTGCGTCAGGTTAACTCACAATCTTATCAATAACATGTACGGTAAATTCAAAGAACACCTTCAACAGGAATTGAAGGAGATCAAGGACGCCGGCCTCTACAAGGAGGAACGCCTCATCGAGGGACAGCAGCAGGCTGCCATTCAGGTAAAAGGACAGGAAGTGCTCAACTTCTGCGCCAACAACTACCTTGGACTTTCCAACAATCCCCGACTCATACAGGCCGCTAAGGACATGATGGACCGCCGCGGCTACGGTATGTCGAGCGTACGCTTTATCTGCGGTACGCAGGACGTGCACAAGGAACTCGAAGCTGCCATCTCCGACTACTTCAAGACGGAGGACACCATTCTCTACGCCGCTTGCTTCGACGCCAACGGTGGTGTGTTCGAGCCGCTCCTCACGGCTGACGACGCCATCATCTCCGATGCGCTCAACCACGCCTCTATCATCGATGGCGTACGCCTCTGCAAGGCTAAGCGCTACCGTTACGCCAACGCCGACATGGCCGACCTCGAACGCCAGCTGCAAGCTGCGCAGGAACAGCGCTTCCGCATCATCGTAACCGACGGTGTGTTCTCCATGGACGGCAACGTGGCTCCCATTGACAAGATTTGCGACCTCGCTGAGAAGTACGACGCCCTCGTCATGGTAGACGAGAGCCACTCTGCCGGCGTGGTAGGTGCTACGGGTCACGGCGTGAGCGAGTTCTTCAACACCTACGGCCGCGTAGATATCTACACGGGTACGCTCGGTAAGGCCTTCGGCGGTGCCATGGGCGGCTTCACCACAGGCCGCAAGGAGATCATTGACATTCTCCGCCAGCGTTCGCGCCCCTACCTCTTCTCCAACTCTGTTGCCCCAGGCATCGTTGGTGCAGCCCTCGAAACGTTCAAGATTCTCAAGGAGAGCAACGCCATCCACGACAAACTCGTGGAGAACGTAAACTACTTCCGCGACAAGATGATGGCTGCTGGCTTCGACATCAAGCCCACACAGAGCGCCATCTGCGCCGTGATGCTCTACGACGCTAAGCTTTCGCAGACTTACGCCGCCAAACTTCAGGAAGAGGGCATTTACGTCACCGGCTTCTACTACCCTGTTGTCCCCAAGGACCAGGCCCGCATCCGCGTGCAGATTTCCGCCGGACACGAGCGCGAGCACCTCGACAAGTGCATCGCCGCCTTCATCAAGGTGGGCAAAGAGCTGGGCGTTCTCAAATAACAAACGATCCCCCACAACCGCTGCCATCGGCAGCGCACCATACACGGGTGGAATTGCTTCGGCAGTTCCACCCGTTTTGCGTGTTTGACAATGCCCTCAAACCGTGGATATTGATTGCACTTGTAGTAGGATACGAATAGGCTGAAAGCCTTGAAGTCGTTAGCCCGGGGCAGAGTGAGCGAAGCGAACGTCGCCCCGGGTCCTCTTGTGAGGAAGTTGACGTCCTGAAAGGACAAAAGTAGAACAGGGCGAATACTTTTGCACTTTCAGCGCGTCGACTGGTCGGGGCATATAAACCCAGGGTGTCGTCACTTCGTGACTTTCCCCTGGGCTAGAAACTCGCTGGGCTTTCAGCCCGCCCGTTTGTGGACAAGTCCCGTGGATATTGCATCGCACTTATAGGACACAGACAAGGCTCCCTGCCCTCGTAAAAATTATCCCTGCGCCCGTAAAAGTCCTCCCAGGGAGGACTCGAATCCTCCCTGGGGGGACTCGAGTCCTCCTTCGGGGGACTGCAATCCGCCCAGGGAAGACTCAAACTACTCGGCTTTCCGTCTTTTCCAGCCCCGATATAGTCCACAAACGAGCGGGACGAATTTCCACAAACCGCGGGCTGAAAGCCCAGCTTCTCTTAGCCCAGGGCAGAACGAAGGAGCGAAGCGACTGAGTGGCACCCTGGGTAAGACGTGGGAGGACGTTGGCGTCCTGTAAGGACAGCTCTCTTAATACCGGGCAACGCCCGGGTTCAGCAGCGATTGTCCTTGTACGCTTAGCGGGGCGTTGCCCCTCGTTAAGGGAGCTGCCCTTGCAGGGCGTAAACCGCTTCTATACACCTACCCAGGGTGCCGTGTCGCAGCTTCGCGTCGCCACTCAGCCCTGGGCTATTGGTAGCTGGGCTTTCAGCCCGCGGTTTGTGGATAAGTTCCGTGGATTTTGCATTACACTTGTAGGACACACTTAGGCTGAAAGCCCTCGTTAAAATTGTCACTACCCCCGTGAAAGTCCTCCATGGGAAGACTCCAACTACTCGGCTTTACGCTTTTTCCAGCTCCGATATAGTCCACAAACGAACGGGACTAATTTCCACAAACCGCGGGCTGAAAGCCCAGCTTCTCTTAGCCCAGGGCAGAACGAAGGAGCGAAGCGACTGAGTGGCACCCTGGGTAAGACGTGGGAGGACGTTGGCGTCCTGTAAGGACAGCTCTCTTAATACCGGGCAACGCCCGGGTTCAGCAGCGATTGTCCTTGTACGCTTAGCGGGGCGATGCCCCTCGTTAAGGGAGCTGCCCTTGCAGGGCGCCAACGCTGCGCACCTGCCTACCCAGGGTGCCGTTCGGGGATTTCATCCCCTCACTCTGCACTGGGCTGAGGGTAGCTGGGCTTTCAGCCCGCGGTTTATGGACAAGTTTTGGGATTTTGCATTACACATGTAGGACAATGATAGGCTGAAAGCCTTGAAGTCGTTAGCCCAGGGCAGAGGCGCGAAGCGAAAGCGTTGTGCCGTCGCCCTGGGTTCCCGTTGCGACAAAGTTGCCGCGCTGAAAGTGCAAAAGTAAAACGAGTGACATATGTTTGCTTTTGTCTTTTCAGGGCGTCAACTGCTTATTACGTTATTCCCAGTGCTAAGGGGAACTGGGCTTTCAGCCCGCCCGTTTGTGGACATTAGTTTTTCACCTTTTGCAACGACGTGTGCGTGATTCTCTGCGCAGGCATCAGTTTGTTTTGCGCTGTTGCTAATCAACGTACGTATCGCCCTCGTTCTCTACCTTCTGAACGGGCTGACGAATCGCCGAAAAAGGTTTTTTCGGAGTGTATTATCCTTCTTTAACCTGCGTTAAGCATAATTACCCCCCCCATTTGGGTGCGCGTGGGTACGGGTTTACATTTGCCTGCTGATGATTGCGCCATGCAGACTGGGACGGCGCATTTGACTGAATACTCACAAATTAAAACCTATATCACATGAAGAAAATTACCCTTTTGCTGGCTCTGCTCCTGTCGTTTGCGGCAGCGGCTACAGCCGACAACTATGACCCTGCCACAGAGGCTGGTGTAGAGCCCGTCTATTCCACCGCTGATGGCACGCAGTATGCTTACTACCTGCGAAACGTGAAGTACAGCACATCGTTTATGTATAAGCCTGACTTTATGGGCGTAACCACCAACCTTTCGGCTGCTGTGAAGGTGAGTGTGGAAAAAGGTACTTACGGTGCGATTCTATATCTTCTTGACGGGAACAACAAACGCACAGGGAATAAGATACAGGCTCAAGGTCCTCCAAAACTTTGGGCAACCAGTAGTAATGCAAGTGCCACGTACGAACACAATCTCGAAAAGGCTTCTATCTCCGCTACGGCTTATTTCCTCAAAAGCCTCACAAGCACTGGCGGCAGCGTGAGCGGTAAGGACATCTATGCAAAGGCGGAAAATGTGACTGACGGCTTTATGTACGGCACAGCCACGGCAACCGATGAGTCGTATATGTGGGAGTTTATTCCTGCAAACCCGGCAGCTATGGAAGAAGCTGGCTACCTCACGCTGGCAGTGGCTGAGGGCGATGCTGTAAACGGCAATCTTGCCTCGTTCTCTGCTTCAAAGGCCGTAAATGTCCCCTCTGACTACGAAGTGTACACGGCTACGTACGACAGCGATAACTCTGTACTAAAACTCACCCTGCTCGAAGGCACTGTTATCCCTGCCAACGTGGGCGTAATCGTGAAGGGTGCCGTCACTTCGGGCGTGAAAATGGAATATGCCGAGACTTCGGACGATGTGAACGCCGTATACTCCGCCCTTACCGGCACGGCCGACGGGAGCAAGGCGGTGGCAGAAGGTGAAACAGTGTACGCGCTCGGCCTCCCGTCGGGCAGCACCACGCTGGGCTTCTACAAGGTGACGGAAGGCACCACTATTGGTGCTCACAAGGCTTACTTCAAACCCACAACTGACAACGGCGGCGATGCCATTGCCCTTGACTTTGGTTCAACCACTTCTATTAAGGCGACGAAGACCGCTGACACTACCGCAGCTCCGCTGTACGACCTCACGGGGCGCCGCGTGGCTAAGGCCGTGAAGGGCAGCCTCTACATCAGCAACGGCAAGAAGTTGCTTGCCAAGTAATTAACCGATGTCACACACGAAAACGAAACACACCTCATGAAGAAGACATATTTCAAGCCGCAGGTTCAGGAAATAACTCTGCACACCGAACAGGCTCTGCTCAACAATTCGCTCATCGTATCGGACGAGCAAACGATTGACGGTGGCGACGTGCGCTCGAACGAACGCACATGGAGCAAACCCATCTGGGACAACGACTGCGACAACTAACGTTTGTCCTCATATACCCCCTTCCCCACTCTGCGTGGCTTGGCTCGAACGGCCTTGCCACGCAGAGTTTTTTGCATCACCCCCCACCCCCTCGCCGTTCCTCGTACGATAGCCACGTGTCAATCATACGATGCACACATGTCTGCCGTACGACGGACGTGTGTGCATTGTACGATGGACGGGGACTGGGTTGGGGGTTG
>CAVKGN010000014.1:0-31364 GCA_963655595.1 uncultured Oscillospiraceae bacterium | reverse complement strand
CGTCGTCCGTACGACAAACGGCAACTACATCGGGGCTGCTCGCCACTACCCCGCGAGTGCGAAAAGGTCGGTGTGGAAGGACAAATTCCAGCCCTCACTCCGCGGCGAGGCTGCACAGTCCATTACTGATTGTGCGGAATGTTTAGCTGAATAGTTTTTTGTAATTTTGCAGCGCGTCGGCCGGCAGCGTTGTTTGCCGGCTTGTAGCGAAACAGAAAAACAATACAAACAACATCATACACAATGACAAAGCGTAAGATTCAGTTCAGCCTGGTTTACCGCGACATGTTCCAGAGCAGCGGAAAGTTCCAGCCGCGCAAGGACCAGCTTGAACGCATAGCCCCCGTAATCATCAAGATGGGTTGCTTCGCCCGCGTCGAAACCAACGGCGGTGCATTTGAGCAAGTCAACCTTCTCTACGGCGAAAACCCCAACAAGGCCGTGCGCGCCTTCACCAAGCCCTTCAACGAGGCGGGCATCAAAACTCACATGCTCGACCGCGGTCTGAACGCCCTGCGTATGTTCCCTGTGCCTGCCGACGTGCGCAAACTTATGTACAAGGTGAAGCACGCTCAGGGCGTGGACATCACCCGCATATTCTGCGGCTTGAACGACGTGCGCAACATCATTCCCTCTATCAAGTATGCCCTTGAAGGCGGAATGACCCCGCAGGCTACGCTTTGCATCACCAACTCCCCCATCCACACCGCAGAATACTACGCCAACATTGCCGATCAGCTCATCGAGGCTGGCGCACCTGAGATCTGCCTCAAAGACATGGCAGGCGTTGGCCAGCCCGCAATGCTCGGCAAGCTCACAAAGATGATCAAGGACAAGCATCCCGAAATCATCATTGAATACCACGGCCACTCAGGCCCGGGCCTCAGCATGGCAAGCATCCTCGAAGTGTGCCGCAACGGTGCCGACGTTATCGATACTGCTATCGAGCCGCTGTCGTGGGGTAAGGTTCACCCCGACGTAATCTCCGTGCAGAGCATGCTGAAACACGCCGGCTTCGACGTGCCCGAAATCAACATGGACGCATACATGGAGGCTCGCAAGCTTACCCAGGAGTTCATCGACGATTTCCTTGGCTACTTCATGAACCCTGCCAACAAGCTGATGAGTTCACTGCTCCTTGGCTGCGGACTTCCCGGCGGCATGATGGGCTCTATGATGGCCGACCTCACAGGCGTGATGGGCGCTATCAACAACAATCGCAAGGCTAAGGGCGAGAGTGAGCTCTCTGAGGATGAACTTCTCGTCAAACTCTTCAACGAGGTGGCCTATGTATGGCCCCGCGTGGGCTATCCCCCCTTGGTAACTCCCTTCTCGCAGTACGTGAAGAACATTGCCCTGATGAACCTCCTCACAGAGTCGATGGGCAAGCCCCGTTACAGTATGATGGACAACTCCATCTGGGGTATGATCCTCGGCAAGAGCGGCCGTTTGCCCGGTCCCGTAGCCGACGAAATCAAGGAACTCGCTAAGGAGAAAGGCTTTGAGTTTACCGACGCCGACCCGCAGAGCTACTATCCCGACGACCTCGCCCGTTTCGAGAAGGAAATGGAAGAGAACGGCTGGGATCGCGGCGAAGACGACGAGGAACTCTTTGAGTTTGCCATGCACGAGACGCAGTACCGCGACTACAAGAGCGGTGCAGCCAAGAAGCGCTTCCTCGCCGACCTGCAAGCTGCTAAGGACAAGGCCGGTGCCAGCGGCATGAGCCTTGAAGAGGCAACCGCCTTCAAGCACGCCAAGGCCGACGCCGTGACTGCCCCCGAAAGCGGCACACTGCTCTGGGAGATTGGCGGCGACGGCGAATGCGTGAAGAGCATTGAGCCCTACATCGGCAAGGAATACGCCGAGGGCGAACGCTTCTGCTACATTGAGAACACACACGGCCAGATACTCGAGATTCCTGCCGCTCTCGGTGGCAAACTCGTAGAGATCGGCGCTAAGCAGGGCGCACGCGTCAACAAGGGCGACGTGATTGCCTACGTGCAGCGCGGCGAATAATCCGCATAAGCCCCCACAGGGCGGCAAAGGGCGGGAACGAAAGGCAAAAGCCCTCGTTCCCGCCCTTTTTCATTACCTTTGCAACTATACACGATGGCTGCTCAGAGCGGCCCTATTCCCCTTACATGAAATACTCCCTCGTAATCCCTGTATACAACCGCCCCGGTGAGGTGGACGAACTGTTGGAAAGCCTTTCCGCTCAGACGTTCCGCGACTTCGAAGCCGTGGTAGTGGAGGACGGCTCGTCGCTGCCCTGCCGCGACGTGGTTGAGAAGTACGCTGCCACCCTGCCTGTGAGCTACTACGCCAAGGACAACAGCGGCCCCGGGCAGACGCGCAACTACGGCGTGGAGCGCGCCAAGGGCGACTACGTCCTCATCCTCGACTCCGACGTAGTGCTGCCCCCCGACTACCTGGCCGCTATCGACAGCGAGCTGTCTGCCGACCCGTGCGACGCATTCGGTGGCCCCGACCGCGCGCATCCTTCGTTCACGTCCACGCAAAAGGCCATCAACTACGCCATGACGTCCTTCTTCACCACGGGTGGCATACGTGGCGGCAAAAAGAAGATGGACAAGTTCTACCCCCGTTCGTTCAACATGGGAGTGCGCCGCGAGGTGTACAACAAGTTGGGCGGCTTCTCTGCCATGCGCTTCGGCGAGGATATCGACTTTTCCACGCGCATCTTCAAGGCTGGCTGCTCGTGCCGCCTCTTCCCCGAAGCATGGGTGTGGCACAAGCGGCGCACCGACTTCCGCAAGTTCTTCAAACAGGTACACAACTCAGGCATTGCGCGCATCAACCTGAGCAAGCGCCATCCTGGCACGCTCAAACTCGTGCACACGTTGCCCGCGTTCTTCACGCTCGGCTGCGCCCTGCTCCTTGTCCTGGCTATAATTGCTCTGCTCCTGCACTGCCCACACTGGTGGGTAATGCTCCTGCCCTTTGCCTTGTTTGCCCTGATTATCTTCGCCGATGCGTCGCGCGCAGAACGCAGTATCGCCGTGGGCGCAAAGGCGGTAGCCGCTGCCTACATTCAGCTGTGGGGCTACGGATCGGGCTTCTGGCGTGCGTGGTGGCAAAGGTGCGTGCTGGGCAGAGGCGAGTTCGATGCCTTCCGCCACAACTTCTACAAGTAACCCCTCCCCTCTCGTCCTACGCACATGAAACAGAACATCACCGACTGGGCCTTGGAGGATCGTCCGCGCGAGAAGTTCGTTGCAAAGGGGGCAAAGAGCCTCAGCAAGGCCGAACTGCTTGCCATCCTTATCGGCTCGGGCAACACGGAGGATAACGCCGTTTCGCTCATGAAAAAAGTGATGAACGATTGCGACAACAGCATCTCCGCCCTGGGGCGAATGGACGTGAGACAGCTCTGCAGCAAATACAAAGGCATCGGTCCTGCAAAGGCCGTGACACTACTCGCCGCCTGCGAACTGAGCGACCGCCGGCTTGAAGAGGACCATTCGCACAAGCGCATCACCACATCAGCCGACATCTACGACCTGTTCCGGCCCAAACTCGCCCGACTTCCCCACGAAGAGAGCCACCTGTTGCTGCTCAGCCAAAGTTTGGGCGTTATCGGCACAAGACTTATCAGTCGCGGCGGCCTCACGGGCACGGTGGTCGACCTGCGCGTCATACTCAAAGAAGCGCTGCTGGCCAATGCCACGCACATCGCACTCTGCCACAATCACCCCTCAGGCAACAAGCGTCCCAGCCGTGAGGACGACAGCCTTACCGAACGGCTCAAGAAGGCCGCCCAAACGGTAGACATCCGACTCATTGACCACGTCATCGTCACCGAGACTGGCTATTACAGCTACCAGGACGAGGGACTTATCTGACCATCTGTACACAACATACACAAGGAATGACACAAGAAGAAAAGCTTAGCATAGAAACACGCATCGTAGAGGTGCTCAAAACCGTCTACGACCCCGAAATACCCGTCGATATATACAACCTGGGCCTCATCTACCGCATCGACCTGCACGACGACGGCACGCTCGAACTCGACATGACGCTCACTGCCCCCAACTGCCCAGCGGCGGACTTCATCATGGAGGACGTACGCACCAAGCTCGAAGGCGTTGACGGCGTGACGGAGGCAAAGGTGCAGCTCGTGTTCGACCCTGAATGGGACAAGGACATGATGACCGAAGAGGCCAAACTCGAACTCGGCTTCATGTAATCCGCTCCCCGCGCCAAACAATACGGTCTCCGCGGCACGGCACGTCCTTGCCGCCGCAGCAAAACGCACGAAAAACACAGCAAATCCATGGCAAACGGCAATATTTATTTTCTCTCCGACGCCCACCTCGGCTCACTGGCTATTCCGCACCCCCGAATGCAGGAGCGGCGGCTCGTCAACTTCCTTGACCGCATCAAGCACAAGGCCGAGGCCGTATACCTACTGGGCGACATCTTCGACTTCTGGTACGAATACCGCTACGTAGTGCCCAAGGGCTACACCCGTCTGTTGGGAAAAATCAGCGAGCTCACAGACTTGGGCGTAGAAGTGCACTTCTTCTGCGGCAACCACGACCTGTGGCAGTCCAACTACTTCGAGACGGAATGCGGCATGCAGTTGCACCGCCAGAGCGAGGTGGTGGAACTCCACGGACAAACATTCTACCTGTCGCACGGCGACGGGCTGGGAAGCAAAGACGGTAAATTCAAGTTGCTCCGCACCATTTTCCATTCGCCCCTTTGCCAACGCCTTTTCTCCGCCCTCCATCCCCGTTGGGGTATGGCCTTCGGCATGGAGTGGGCCAAGCACTCGCGCCTGAAACGCGAGGACGGCAAAGAACCTCCCTACCAAGGGGAGCAGAACGAGGAGCTCGTGCGCTTTGCCAAGGACTATCTGCAAACGCACCCCGACATCAACTATTTCCTCTTCGGGCATCGCCACATTGAGCTCGACCTGATGCTCTCGCGCACAAGCCGCATGCTCATCCTGGGCGACTGGATCAGCCAGTTCACCTATGCCGTGTTCGACGGCACAAACCTGTTCATGGAAAACTTCATTGAGGGAGAAACGGAACTGTAAGCCGTCCCTCCTACTCCGCCAGCTATGGAACCTTCCCACTTCCTCGAAGTAAGGCACATTGTTAAACGCTTTGCAGCGCACACAGCCCTCGACGACGTAAGTCTCGACGTGCCGCGCGGCAAGGTGTTTGGTCTACTTGGCCCCAACGGAGCAGGCAAGACTACCCTTCTGCGCATCATCAACCGCATCACCCTGCCCGACAGTGGCGAGGTACTGTTCGACGGCCACCCATTCTGCGCCGCCGATGTGCAGCGCATTGGCTACCTGCCCGAGGAACGCGGACTCTACAAGAAGATGAAAGTGGGCGAACAGGCACTCTACCTTGCTCGGCTGCGAGGACTTTCGCGCAGCGACGCCGAGAGGCGGTTAAAGGCGTGGTTCGACAAATTTGGCATCATGCCCTGGTGGAACCGCAAGCTCGAGGAACTCTCCAAGGGCATGCAGCAAAAGGTGCAGTTCATAACCACCGTCGTTCACGAGCCGTCCTTGCTCATCTTCGACGAACCTTTTTCGGGCTTCGACCCCGTCAACACCGAGCTCCTCAAACAGGAAATCCTTGCTCTGCGCGACAAGGGGCACACCATCGTTTACTCCACGCACAACATGGCATCCGTTGAGGACGTGTGCGACAGCATCGCCCTCATAGATCGCTCACGGGTGGTGCTAAGCGGCGAGGTAGACGAAATAAAGGAGCGTTTCCGCACGGGACGCTACGAGGTAGTGGCCACCACGCCACTGCCGACCGAGGCGGACAGCCTCTACACCATAGAGAGTCACCGCGTGCGCTCGCACATCCACACCTACGAAATCAGCAAGCGCCAGGGCGTAGAAGCCTCCCAGCTCATCGCCGCGCTGGCTCAACAGGCCGACCTTCGCGCCGTGAGCGAGAAGATGCCCACCATGCAGGAAATATTCCTCCGAACCGTACAACACGCCCCCTCACAGCCATGAACAAACTCTTCCTCGTTGTCCGGCGCGAGTTCGTCACGCGTGTCCGGAAAAAGTCGTTTATCATTCTCACCCTTCTCATGCCTCTGCTCTGCGCGGCCCTTGTGTTCGTGCCGATTCTGTTTGCCACAATCAAGGACAACGGACAGAAAGCCGTGGGCATAGACGACAAAACGGGTCTTTACTTTCGTCACTTCAAGTCGTCCGAGGCATACCGCTTCGTCACCGTCCCCGATGGGAGCGACAAGCAGCTCTACTCTGAGGACTCGCCCTACGAGGCTGTCGTTGTCATAGGTGGGCGACTGGCAGACAAGCCTGGGGCTGTCACCGTCTTCTCGCGTAAGGAAGTACCCGTCGGACTGCTCTCCTCCGTGAAGAGCACGCTCAACGACTGCATGAGGCAGGAAAAACTTCAGGACGCCGGCATCCCCGGTCTCAACAAGATTATCGACGACATGCAGACCGAAGTGAACGTGACCACCATGAAGCTAAACGACCAAGGACAGGCCTCGGTGTCGAACTCCGACGTGGCCGTAGCGGTAGGTTTCCTCGTCACGTTCGTCATCTATATCTTTATAATGAGCTACGGCGTGCTGGTGATGCAAAGCGTGTTGGAGGAAAAGGAAAACCGCATTGTGGAAATCATCGTGTCGAGCATAAAGCCGTTCCAGCTCATGCTGGGAAAGATTGTGGCCATTGCCCTCGTGGGCATTGTGCAGCTCCTTATTTGGTCCGTCCTCTTTGCCGTTTTGCTCCTTGTGGGCGGAGCTATACTGGGGCTGTCAGCCTCTGACATGACGCAGACCGCCACGATAGCACAAGCCGGAGCAGCAGCTGCGCCGTTGCAGGAGACGAGTGTGGCAGGGGAAATCCTTTCCGCCTTGTTCAACCTCCCGCTGGCCGAAATTGCCGTTTGCTTCGTCCTCTACTTCATCGGCGGTTACCTGCTCTACGCCTCGTTATTCGCCGCCATTGGCGCGGCAATCAACGAGCCAGAGGACACCTCGCAGTTTATTACTCCCGTGGTGCTGATTATGCTCTTTGGGCTGTACGCCTCGCTCGGTTCGGTGGACAACACCGACGGGCCGCTCGCCTTCTGGGCCTCGCTCATCCCCTTCACCTCGCCCATGACCATGATGGTGCGCATACCGTTCCACGTGCCGCTCTGGCAGGAACTCGTGTCGCTCGTTCTTCTCTACGGCACTGCGCTTGCCCTGGTGTGGACGAGTGGACGCATCTACCGCGTAGGTATTCTTATGTACGGCAAGAAACCCAGTCTGCGCGAACTCTGGCGGTGGGTGCGTAGCAAGTAGCTCAGCCCGCTGGACATCGCCCTTTCGCTGAAAAGCCTTATATTTGCAATAATACTATCACATAGAATAACATGGAAAACGACTATTTCTACATCGACGGCAGCGGCAAGCAGCAGGGTCCCGTCTCTGCCCAGACGTTGCAAAGCTGCGGCGTAACCGCTAATACCCTCGTTTGGCACGCTGGAATGACCGACTGGAAGCCCGCTGGACAGGTGGAAGAACTCAGCGGTTTGTTCCAACAGACGACTGGTGCCACGCCTCCGCCCCACCCCTCTTTTACAAACAGCTTTGCGGGCTACCAGGCAAACACACAAATGCCTCCCTGCCCCGACGACCACATGACGGCAGCCATCATCGTCACTGTAATTTGGTTCTTCTTCGGTTTCAATATCATTGGACTGATTCCAGGCATCGTGGCCATCATCAAGGCCGACAAGGTGACAAACTTCTACCGCATGGGACAGTACGACGAAGCCCTCCTGGCCTCGACCGACGCAAGCAAGTGGGTGAAGTACTCCGTTATCGGTGGTATCCTCGCTATTGTGCTGTCAATTGTCCTCGTAATAGCTTTCTTCGCCATTGCTGGAGTATCGTTAGCCTCCATGGCTGCCACTCTTTAAGGGAGTGACGCTCAACGCAATTCCCCTTCCATAGAAACTCATCCGCACCGAAAGTGAACGCCGCCCTGTTCATGCTCGCCACACTGGCAGCCTATTTCCTGCTTTTGCTTTTCATCTCGCACCGCGCCTCACGACGGGGAGCGAGGGGCAACGACGCTTTCTTCCGCGCCGGACGGCAGTCGCCGTGGTGGATGGTGGCTTTCGGCATGATCGGGGCGAGCATCTCGGGCGTGACATTTATCTCCGTGCCGGGTTGGGCCTACACCACAGGACTCACCTACTTGCAAATGTGCATGGGTTTCATCGTCGGCTATGCGGCGGTGGCTTTCCTGCTTCTTCCGCTCTACTACCGACTGCGCCTCACGAGCATCTACTCGTGGCTCGGCACGCGCTTCGGCAACGTGTCGCACCGCACGGGGGCTTTGTTCTTCGTGGTGAGCAAACTGCTTGGCTCGGCGGCAAGGCTCTACCTGGTTTGCCTGGTACTGACGCAATTCGTTACAGCCCCCTATCTGGGCAATGGCACCCTGTCGTTCATCCTTACCACACTGATTGTGCTGCTGCTCATCTGGCTCTACACGCGCCGGAGCGGCATCCAGACCGTTGTGCGCACCGATGCGCTGCAAACGGCCTGCCTTCTGCTCGCCGCGGTGGGTATTCTCGTAGTTGTGGCAGGAAAGATGGGGCTTAACGCAGCGGGCGTGTGGCAAACTATCACGGACAGCCCCATGTGCCACTTGTGGGAATGGGACGCTACGAGTAAGCAAGCCTTTTGGCGGCAGTTTCTCAGCGGCGTGTTCATCGTGATCGTCATGACTGGCCTCGACCAGGACATGATGCAGAAGAACCTCACCTGCCGCACGCTTCGCGAAGCCCAAAAGGACATGTGCGTGTACGGCCTGGCATTCCTGCCCGTCAATGCGCTCTTCCTGGGTCTGGGCATTCTGCTCTACACCTTTTGCCAGCAACAGGGCATTGCCCTCCCTGCCACGGGCGACGAACTGCTCCCCTCGCTGGTTAGCTCGGGCGTACTCGGAGCGTGGGTCATCGTGCCCTTCACCATCGGCATTGTGGCGGCAGCCTTTTCGAGCGCAGACTCAGCCATGACGGCTCTCACCACAGCTTGTTGCGTCGACCTCCTGCAAATGGACGAACAAAACGATAACACTCAGCGCTCGGTGCGCACGCGTCGCACGGTACACATACTCGTTGCCCTATCCTTCGCTCTCTGCATCGTGGCATTCCGACTGACCGACAACAGCAACACGCTCAACGCCATCTACGTGATGGCCTCGTACACCTACGGGCCGCTGCTTGGACTTTACGCCTTCGGCCTGTTCACCCCCTACGGCATCCGCGACCGCCGTGTGCCGTTCGTCTGCCTCGCAGCCCCCATCATCTGCGCCCTGCTCGACTACTACGCGCCACGGCTTTGGGACTACACGTTCGGCTACGAACTGCTGCTGCTCAACGGCGCGCTTACATTTCTGGGGCTATGGCTTATACGCAAGGGCAACACGCAGACAATCTAATCTGACTCTAACACCAATAAAAGCACCATGATAAAACACACCATTCTATGCGCCGCGCTGCTGGCCATGCCCTTCTCGCTCTGGGCGCAGCGCAGCGAACGCACCCTCGAAAAGGGGTGGAAATTCACACGTGAGGACAACGCCACGTTCTCCTCGCCTTCGTTCGACGACAGCAAGTGGCAGAACGTGACCGTTCCCCACGACTGGGCCATCAGTGGGCCGTTTAGCATCAACAACGACAAACAGAACACGGCCATCACGCAGGACGGCCAAACGCAGGCCATGGAACACGCTGGTCGCACGGGCGGTCTGCCGTTTGTAGGTGCGGGCTGGTATCGTCTGTCCTTCGCCACGCCCGAACTCAAAGAGGGCAAGAAGTGCACTCTCGTCTTTGACGGTGCAATGAGCCACGCACAGGTCTACATCAACGGCAAGAAGGCCATCTTCTGGCCCTATGGCTACAACACGTTCTACGTAGACGCCACGCCCTTCCTGAACGGCGACGGAAAGAATGAACTCGCCGTACGCCTTGAAAACGAGAACGAATGCTCGCGCTGGTATCCGGGCGCCGGCATCTACCGCAACGTGCACCTTGTGTTTACCGACGAAGCTCACGTACCCGTGTGGGGCACGCAGGTAATCACGGAGGAAATCAGCGGAACGTATGCCCGCATCACGCAGCGCACCGAACTCGAAACTGCTCCGGGAAAGGCACTCAGCGACTACCGCATCGTTACGGAGATAAAGGACGCCCAGGGCAACGTGGTGGCACGCAGCGAGAGCCAACCGACGGGCAACGGCGAGAAGGCCTTTTCGCAAACGTTCGAGGTGAACGACGCTAAGCTCTGGACGCCCGACACGCCCAACCTCTACACGTCCGTATCGCGCATCTACGAGGGCAATACCTTGCGCGACGAATACACAACCCCCTTCGGCATACGCCAGGTGAAGGTGGAGGGAGGCAAGGGCTTCTTCCTCAACGGCAAGCAGATTAAGTTCAAGGGCATTTGCCAGCACCACGACCTCGGTGCACTCGGCGCGGCTGTCAACGACGCTGCCATCCGTCGACAGATTCGCATCCTCAAAGACATGGGCTGCAATGCCATTCGTACGTCGCACAACATGCCTGCCCCCGAACTGGTGAAGGCGTGCGACGAAATGGGTATGATGCTCATGGCTGAGTCGTTCGATGAGTGGGTGACGCCCAAGGTACAGAATGGCTACCACCTCTTCTTCAACGAATGGGCCGACAAGGACATTACCAACCTGGTACGTCACTACCGCAACAACCCCTCTGTGGTGATGTGGTGCATCGGTAACGAAGTGCCCGACCAAGGCGACAACGACAAGGGACCGAAGATTGCCTACCACTTGCAGGAACTCTGCCACCAGCTCGACCCGACTCGTCCCGTTACGCAGGGAATGGACAACCCCGACGCCGTTACTTCAAACGCCATGGGGGCTACCATGGACGTTCCTGGCTTTAACTATCGGCCGCACAAGTATCTCGAAAACTACAGCAAGCTGCCACAGCAAATTTTGCTCGGTTCTGAAACAGCCTCTACCGTTAGTTCGCGCGGCGTGTACAAGTTCCCCGTGGAGCGCAAGAGCATGGCGAAGTACGACGACCATCAAGCCTCGTCGTACGACGTAGAGCACTGCTCGTGGTCGAACCTTCCCGAGGACGACTTCATACAGCACGACGACCTGCCCTGGTGCATGGGCGAGTTTGTATGGACGGGCTTCGACTACCTCGGCGAGCCTTCGCCCTACTACACCGACTGGCCCAGCCACGCCTCGCTCTTCGGCATCATCGACATGGGCGGCATCCCCAAGGACCGCTACTACCTCTATCGTAGCCATTGGAACACCACCTCGCCCACGCTCCACGTACTTCCCCACTGGACATGGCCGGGCCGCGAGGGCGAAACAACCCCTATCTTCGTCTATACGAGCTACCCCACCGCCGAGGTATTCATCAACGGCAAGAGCCAGGGCCGCCGCACCAAGGACACGAGCGTAACCGTCTACAACAGTGGCGACGAGGAGTCGAAGCGTACCTTCAAGCGCCAGAAGCGTTACCGCCTGATGTGGATGGACACGAAGTATGAGCCGGGTACGGTGAAGGTCGTGGCCTACGACGAAAAGGGCAACGTGGCAGAGACCACCGAGATGCACACAGCCGGCAAACCCTACGCCATACGCGTGGAAGCCGACCGCACATCGCTCACCGCCGACGGCAAGGACCTCAGTTTCCTCACCGTGAGCGTGGTCGACAAGGACGGCAACCCCTGCCCCACCGCCGACAACGAAATCAGTTTCAAGGTGACGGGCAACGGTACATACCGTGCTGGCACGGGCGGCAACCCTGCCTCGCTCGAGCCACTCCAACGTCCCAAGATGAAGCTCTTCTCTGGAAAGCTCACCGCCATCATCTCCACCACGGAGAAACCTGGTACCATCACCGTACAAGCAACAGCAAAGGGCCTGAAAGCCGCCACCGTGCAGCTTTCAAGCAAATAACACTCCCCTACAAAGGGCCGGCAGACGTTCTCTGCCGGCTCTTTGTCTTTATAAGGCCATCGGTCCGAAGGATGTTTGAACCTTTTCCGTGTGGGTTTCGGCGTCTCGCACAGCCCCCAAACGAAAGAAAAGCCGAAAAAAGCGGGCGCAATGTTTGGCGGTAAGGAAAATATGCATACCTTTGCACTCGCAAAACAGGGACAACAACGGTTGTCACGACCTGCATGGTGCGTTAGTTCAGCTGGTTAGAATACATGCCTGTCACGCATGGGGTCACGGGTTCGAGTCCCGTACGCACCGCAAGCCTTTGGATGTGGATACATTCAAAGGCTTTTGTTTTTTCCAGACGTTACACTCATTGTACAAAGAGACATGAAACAATACCTTGACCTCCTGCGGCACATTCTGGACGACGGCACGGTGAAAACCGACCGCACAGGCACTGGCACAAAGAGCGTCTTCGGCCACCAAATGCGCTTCCGTATGGACGACGGCTTTCCCCTGCTCACCACGAAGAAGCTTCACCTGAAATCTATCATACACGAACTTCTTTGGTTCTTGAAGGGCGACACCAACGTGCACTATCTTCAAGAGAACGGCGTGCGCATCTGGAACGAATGGGCCGACGATGACGGAAACCTGGGCCACGTGTACGGCTACCAATGGCGCTCCTGGCCCGACTACAACGGCGGATACATTGACCAGATTAGCGAGGCGGTGAGACAGATTAAGGAGGAGCCAGACTCGCGCCGCATCATCGTGTCGGCGTGGAACGTGGCCGACCTCGGCAGTATGAACTTGCCGCCGTGCCACCTGTTGTTCCAATTTTACGTGGCCGACGGACGGCTTTCACTCCAACTCTACCAGCGTTCGGCCGACACGTTCCTCGGCGTACCGTTCAACATAGCCAGCTACGCCCTGTTGCTGCAAATGATGGCACAGGTGACGGGACTGAAAGCGGGCGACTTTGTCCACACCACTGGCGACACGCACCTTTACCTCAACCACCTGGAACAGGCTAAGCTGCAACTCACGCGCGAGCCTCGCCCATTGCCCCGGATGATTATCAATCCCGACGTGAAGAGCATCTTTGACTTCAGCTACGAGGACTTTGAGCTCGTGGACTACAACCCCTACCCTCACATTGCGGCCACGGTATCGGTATAACAGGCCGTATGCGGCACTTCTGACAAGCCATGAACGAACTTCCCAAAGACTTTACCGAAAGCATAACCCGTCTGCTCGGCGCTGCCGAGGCGGACAGCCTTTGTCGTGCCATTGAGGCGGGCAATTCCCCCGTGAGCATTCGGCGCAACCCTGCCAAAGACTGCCCCGAACTCCCCGCACCCGTCAGAGGCGGAGTGCCTTGGTGCAAGGAGGGCGTGTATCTTACGGAACGCCCGCGCTTTACTTACGATCCCTTGCTCCACGCTGGTTGCTACTACGTGCAGGAGGCGGCGTCGATGTTCGTGGAGAAGGCGTACGAAACGATTGCTCGCGACTTCACCCCCCAACGACTGCTCGACCTCTGCGCCGCTCCCGGGGGTAAAAGCACCTTGTGGCGCAGTCTGCTCCCCGAGGGGAGTCTGCTGGTAGCCAACGAGCCGATAATGCCCCGCGCCTACGTGCTGGCAGAGAACTTGGCAAAATGGGGCAGCCCCGACGTGGTGTGTACAGCCGCCTTCCCCGAGGCATTTAATCCGTTGGGGAGTTTCTTTGATGTGGTGGCAGCCGACGTACCCTGTTCGGGCGAGGGAATGTTTCGCAAGGACGAGGGAGCTATCGCCGAATGGAGCATCGAAGCCGTCGATGCCTGCGCCGCACGCCAAAGGGAGATCATCCTCTCCGTGTGGCCAGCTCTGCGACAAGGCGGCTACCTCGTTTACAGCACGTGCACGTTCAACCGCGAAGAGAACGAGGACAACGTGGCTTGGATTTGCCAGGAACTCGGTGCCGAAACGGTAGAAATACCCGTGGATGAGGCGTGGCAAATAAGCCGGGACACGACAGGACAAGGCTTGCACGCGTATCACTTCTTCCCCCACCGCACAGAGGGCGAGGGCTTATTCCTCGCACTGCTGAGGAAGACGTCAGAAGCCCCCGTGATGAAAGAAAAGAAAAAGAAGAAGCAGGGACAGTCTCTGCCACGCTGCACCTCAGAGGGCTGCTCGCAGATGGCAGGATGGCTACAAGGTGGCGAAGCCTTTAAGCTGTTGCAAACCGACGAGAGCCACGTGATTGCCCTACGCGAGACGCTGGCAGCCGATGCCTGGCGCGTGGCCTCCTCCGTGCGTACACTCACGGCTGGCATTGCCCTGGCAGAGACGAAGGGACGGAAAATCATTCCGCAGCACGCCCTGGCTCTTTCAACCTGCCTTGCAGCAGACGCTTTCCCCAAGGTGGAACTCACGCTTGACGACGCACTGAGCTATCTGCGTCGCGAATCGCTAACGCTCCCCAGCGGAGTGCCCCGTGGATACGTCGTGACCACGTACAAAGGGCATGCGCTCGGATTTGTAAACAACCTGGGCTCGCGTGCCAACAATATGTATCCCACGGAGTGGCGCATACGCAACTGAATCCGCCGCCCCGTCGTTACGATCCCCGGGGTAGTGGATAAATACTTGGCAAGCAGCATATTGAATACTTGGTAAGCGGTAACGTGAATACTTGCCAAGCGGTAACGTGAATACTTGCAAGTATTTATCCACTACCCCATATGTAAGAACAACTACCCCGCGGGTAGAAACGAGTAGCGGGGACATGCGACCAACAAAAACCGAAAAAGCCAACCGCTCGTCCGTGAGGACTGCGGTTGGCTTTTTCGTATTGTTTGCCGAGAATGAGGCGGCTACGCCATCCCCTACTTTTCGAGCGACAGGCTGCCAGAGCCTATCATCTGCCCGTCGGCAAAGATGTAGGCGGAGTATGTGCCGCCGCCGAGGAACTCGCTCACGGGGATGTAGAGCGTTACGGGCGTTTGCTGTCCGTTGTACTCAATGGTCTTGACGGCCGAGTAGCCGAGCGAGCGGTTCTCGTAGGAGAACGTTCCGCTCTGGTTCACCACCTGCTGTCCGGGTTTGAGCAGACGCACGTAGATGCTGCGGTTGCCAGCTGCGGCGGTCACGTTGCGACTAATGGTGAAGCTAACGGCAAAGCGCACGATGTCCTTACTCTTTTTGGCGTTCTTTCCGTTCTTTTTGAGCGGAGAGATGTTCACCCCTGTGGCATCGAGTTGGGCAGCGATGGCCACCTTCTCGTTGAGGTGGGAGTTTTCAGCCTGAATGTTAGAGTTTTCCTGGCGTGTGCGCTCAGCGTCGGCACGTGCGAGGTCGCGTTCGCCAATCAGGGTGTGATTCACCTGTTGCAGGGAGTCAACCTGACGAATGTAGTCGCGCAACACGGCGCGTACGGTGGCGAGCTCGCGTTTCAGCCGCAGGATTTCAGCAGAACTGTTGGCCTTCGTCTGTTGCAGTTCCTTGAGCAGAGCCTCTGCGCGCGCCTGTTCCTGACTCAGGCGGTTGACGAGCGAATCGTCCTTGACGCCCTTTTTGAGTTCGCCGTACTGGCTGGCAAACTCGGCGTACTGGTTCTCCATCTCCTTCTTGTCGATTTCGGCAAGCTGGCGCAGTTCAGCCAGTTCGCGTTCCTTGTCTTCAAGCTTCTTCTTGTCGCTGTTGCAAGCGGTCAGGAAGGTGCCAAAAGTGCCAAGCAGCATCAGGGCAAGCAGGGCGTGCGTAATAGTCTTCATAATCGGTGTAGTTGCGTGTTGTTTATGTTTGCGGCGGCCTGGGGCCAGCGGATTACTCTATCACAGTGATCCAGCCGTGCACGTCGGGCTCGGTGCCGTACTGAATGGCGCGTAGATGCGTATAGAGCTTCTCCGAAACGGGTCCGGGCTTGCCGTCCTTTGAGATGACGTAGCTCTTCTTGTTTTCGAGGTCGTCAATCTTGCGAATGGGGCTGATCACGGCTGCCGTGCCGCAAGCGCCAGCCTCCTCGAAGGTAGAGAGTTCCTCCTCGGGGATAGGACGCACCTCCACCTCGTAGCCCAAGTCCTTAGCCAGCTGCTGGAGGCTGCGGTTGGTGATGGAGGGAAGGATTGAGGTGGACTTCGGCGTGATGTATTTGCCGTCCTTTATACCAAAGAAGTTGGCTGCGCCACATTCGTCGATGTATTTCTTCTCCTTGGCGTCGAGGTAGAACTCCGAGGCGTAGCCAGCATCGTGCGCCACCTTGTTGGCCAAGAGGCTTGCAGCGTAGTTGCCACCCACCTTGTAGCGGCCCGTGCCGAGCGGAGCAGCGCGGTCGTACTCGCGGATGATGACGTAGTCGTTTGTGGCAAAACCGCCCTTGAAGTAGGGACCTACGGGGCTAACGAAGATCATAAAGAGGTACTCGTCGGCAGGATGAACACCCACCTGTGCGCCCGTACCGATGAGCAGCGGACGGATGTAGAGCGACGCTCCGCTCTCGTAGGGCGGCACGAAGCGTTCGTTGAGTTTCACGACCTTCTTGACCATCTCCACGAAGATTTCCGTGGGGAGTTCGGGCATAAGAATGCCGCGGCATGTGCTTTGCAGACGCTCGGCATTGTCCTTGATGCGGAAGGCACGTATTTTGCCGTCGGGGCAGCGGAAGGCTTTCATTCCCTCGAACGCTTCCTGCCCATAGTGAAGGGCGGTGGCGGCCATGTGGATGTTGATGATGTCGGAGGAGGATACTTCTATTTCGCCCCATTTGCCGTTGCGGTAGTAGCAACGTACGTTGTAGTCGGTGGGCATATAGCCAAACTTCAAGTTGGCCCAGTCAATGTTTTCCATACTTGCTGTTTTAGGATTGGTTGTGAGGGCAAAATTACGCAATATATTGGATGCGCGTACGCACGATGGAGAAAACGTAGTGCCAGCGGCTGCCAAATGGGGCAAACTTGCTAACTTTGTAGCAAGGCAGTGAAGCCAGTAACCAACGGCTCCGCCTTTACTCACCCCCTATTCACACACCTTTACCGCATTTATGTACGCCATCATCATCAATGCCGTGGCCTGCGTGGTGGGCAGCGCCATCGGGGCATTGTTCCGCAAAGGAATAAAAGAGAAATACATCAACGTGCTCAATACGGCCATGGGACTCTGCGCCCTTGTGTTGGGCGTGAACGTAGCCATGCAGAGCATGCAAAAGACGCACTACCCCGTGCTCTTCATCTTCTGCCTGTCGCTGGGCGGCTTGGCAGGTACGCTCCTGCGCTTGGACCAGCGCATGGAAACCGCCACGCGCCACATGTCGGGCACCAACCTGGCCGAGGGCATCACCACGGGCGTTTTGCTCTGCTGCGTGGGTACGCTGGCCATGATGGGCCCCGTGATGAGCGCGCTCTACGGCGACAACACCTACCTGATGACAGCAGCTACGCTCAACCTCGTAACGATGGTGGTTGTGGCATCGTCGTACGGCTTCGGTGTAGCTCTCACAGCGGTTGCCGTATTGCTGTGGATGTCGGCCATCTACGGCATTGCCCTGCTCTCGCGGTCGTTCATCAGCGAGGAACTCATTGCCGAAGTGTCGCTCGTGGGCGGTATCCTCATTGCAGCATCGGGACTTGGCGTGCTTCACATCAAGGACTGCAAGACAATCAACCTGCTGCCTGCGCTGTTTATGCCTATGATTTTCTTCGCTCTAAAATCCCTGCTCGGACTCTAATCGGACAGCGCTGGAACACACTTAATAGACTATCCCATTAAAACAATGATACAAAACGAAACTCCCGTTCTTCTGCTTACGGGTTACCTTGGAAGCGGAAAGACAACTCTTCTGAACAAAATACTCTCGAACAGCAACGGCGTGAAGTTTGCCGTGATTGTCAACGACATCGGCGAGGTGAACATCGACGCCAGCCTCATTGCCAAAGGAGGCATTGTGGGCCAGAGCGACGAAAACCTTGTGCCGCTGCAAAACGGCTGCATCTGCTGCACGCTGAAAATGGACCTGGTGGAGCAGCTCAGCGACCTCATCGCCCAGCAACGCTTTGACTACATCGTGATTGAGGCAAGCGGCATTTGCGAACCTGCCCCCATCGCACAGACCATCAGCGTATATCCGCAGATGTACCCCAATCTTGCCACCAAGGGCGTAGCCAAACTCGATGCCATTGTCACCGTGGTTGATGCCCTACGGTTGCGCGACGAGTTTGCCGGCGGCAACGACCTGACCAAGAAGGGACTCGACGAGGACGACCTTGCCAGCCTCGTTATCCAACAGGTGGAGTTCTGCAACCTCATTCTGCTCAACAAAGCCTCCGAAGTGACAGCCGAAGAGCTTGACCGCATCAAGCACATCCTGCACGAGCTTCAACCGCAAGCAGAAATCATCCCCTGCGACTACTGCAACGTGGATCTTGGCAAACTCATCCACACGCACCTCTTCGACTTTGAGAAAGTAGCTACCTCGGCCCGCTGGATTGAAGCCATTGAGGGGGAAGACGATGACCTCGAAAACGAGGAAGAAGGCGAAGCACTGGAATACGGCATCGGTACGTTCGTGTACAAACGCCGCGGAGCATTCAACCTAACAGAGTTCGACCAACTTGTGGCACGCCTCTGGCCCAAGAGCGTCATCCGCTGCAAGGGCATCTGCTATTTCAGCAACGAGCCAGACATGTGCTACGTGTTCGAACAGGCCGGCAAACAGGTGTCGCTGAGCCAGGCTGGACAGTGGTACGCCACAATGCCCAAGGACGAACTGGAACAGTTTATGCAGCGCAACCCCGCCCTGCGCAACGACTGGGACGACACCTACGGCGACCGCATGCAGAAGCTCGTATTTATAGGTCAGGACATGGACCGCGAAGCCATCGAAACACTCCTCGACGCCTGCCTGGAAAAATAATGCCCTCACCCCCCAAAAAGGCTGAAAGCCTTGCCCACCACATCGGGAGCAAGGCTTTCAGCCTTTTTTGTCCTCACGAACTGCCTCGCGCATAGCTTGTCGACACACTTTTAAGGACGTCTTTTTGGCGAACTGCACACTTTTAAGGACGTCTTTTTGGCAAATCACACACTTTTAAGGACGACTTTTTGTTAACCTGCTGATAATCAAAGACGTAGAAAACAAGACTGTCGTAGAGGTCAAAGTGAGGGAAATGCCTGCAGTTTTCCGTTGAGCGTATAGACTTCTCGTTGAGCGCAACGACGCTACTTGATGTGCTCGCGTATGCGCTTTAAGTAGTCATTGAGTTTTGCCTCGTCCTTTGCGTCGATGATGTCAATGAGTTCTTTGAGCTCGTCTCGGATCTTGGACACCTGGCCGCTGGTGTGCGGGTTGAAGAGAATTTCACGCAGGAGCGTGTCGTCCTCGCCAAGCACGCCGCGAGCTATTTGCATGTGACGCTTGAAGGTGGTACCGGGGGCATCCTGATGCTTCATGACGGCGGCAAAGGCAAACGTGCTGACAAAGGGAATGCTCAGTGAGTAAGCCACGGTTTCGTCGTGCTGATCAAAGGTGTATTCGCAGATGTGCAGCCCGAGACGGTTGTAAAGGTCGCGGAAGAAGATGCGGCCCATGTAGTCGCCCTCGCTGATAATGATGGCATTCTCGTTGCTCAGCGCGCCCAAGTTGGCGAAAGTGGGGCCAAACATGGGGTGCGTAGAGACGAAGCGCATGCCGCAAGTTGCGTAGAACTCACGCAGTCCCGTCTTCACGCTTGCAATGTCGCTTAGGATGCAGTCGGGTGGTAGGTGAGGCGTAATCTCACGGAATACGTCGAGCGTATATTTCAGCGTTACGGCGTTGACTACCAGTTCAGGCTTAAAGTCGTCCACCTCACTGAGCGAGGTGAAACGCTGCGTGTTGTACATGAAGCGTAGACGTTTGGGGTCGACATCGTAGACTGCCGTTTCGTGCTCGAAACTAAGCAGGTCTACGAAGAACGAGCCCATCTTTCCCGCTCCAAGAATAAGAATTCTCATTTTCTTCTTTTTCTCACGTTGATAGTTTGCCGAGAGGCATTTACGCCAACTATTATTCGCGGTTCATCACCTCGATTTGCTGACGCACGCTCTCTTCGTGAATGCTCTCGAATACGTCCTTGATGAAGTCGCTCGACATACCGCAGAGAACGCCCTGTGCGCCGCGCTTGTCGAGAATTTCGGTGTAACGACTCGTCTGCACTACGGTCATGTCGTGTTCGCGCTTGTAAAGACCGATTTCGCGGCTGATGCGCATACGCTTAGCGAGGAGTTCGATGAGCGAGTTGTCAATTTCGTCAATCTGGCTGCGAAGTGCATTCAGACTCTCCGTAGACTCGCTAATCTTTCGGATAACGAGTTTGTCGAGGATAAAGTCGAGCACGTCGGGCGTAACCTGCTGGCTGGCGTCGCTCCATGCTGCATCGGGGTTGCAGTGGCTCTCAACGATAAGGCCGTCGAAACCGAGATCCATAGCCTGCTGGCAGAGCGGTGCCACCAGTTCGCGCTTGCCGCCAATGTGGCTGGGGTCGCCAAAGATGGGAAGTCCCGGGCAACGGCGGCGCAGTTCGATGGGGATGTGCCACATGGGCAGGTTGCGGTAGAGCTTCTTCTCGTAAGTGGAGAAACCGCGGTGGATAACACCCAGACGCGTGATACCAGCCTGATTGATGCGTTCAAGTCCGCCAATCCAAAGTTCAAGGTCGGGGTTTACGGGGTTCTTGACGAGCACCGGTATATCAACGCCCTTCAAAGTGTCGGCAATCTCCTGCATAGCGAAGGGGTTAGCCACCGTGCGTGCGCCAATCCACAGGAGGTCAACGCCGGCTTTGAGGCAAGCCTCTACATGAGCGTGCGTAGCCACCTCGGTGCAGACCTTCATGCCGAGTTCCTTCTGTACACGGTTGAGCCAGGGCAGACCAGCCTCGCCAACGCCTTCGAAGCCTCCGGGCTTTGTGCGGGGCTTCCAGATGCCGGCGCGGAAGAGTTTCACGCCTTTCTTTTGCAGTTGGGTAGCGGTGTTCATCACCTGTTCTTCGGTTTCGGCAGAGCAGGGACCCGCAATTACCACGGGGCGCTTGTCATCGTGTTCAGTTAAGTTGAGGGGAGATAATTTCAGTTCCATATTTGTGAGATGTTGTGTTTCGCTTTACGTAAAAGCTAAGGTTAATAATCGATGTTGTTTGTTTTTGCCGTTTCAGGACTTAAACACTTCCTTGACGCGTTCAAGGGCGGCAGCGAGTTTCTCCTCCTTGGCGCAGAGGGAAATGCGGATGTAACGTTCGCCGTTCGACCCGAAGATAAATCCGGGGGTGATGAACACGCGAGCTTCATGCAGTACCTTTTCGGTGAGTTCCTCCACGTTGTTGTAACTATCGGGGATGCGGCCCCAAAGGAACATACCCACCTGCGAGGGATCGTAGGAACAACCCAGCGTCTCCATGATCTGTCCAGCGAGATGTCGGCGACGGGCGTACACTTCTACATTGGCCTCGTGGTGCCACTCGTCACTGTTGCTATAAGCACGGGCCGCAGCGAGTTGCAACGGGCGGAAGGTACCCGAGTCAATGTTGCTCTTCACCTTGAGTATCCAACTAATAAAAGTTGCATTCGTAGCAAGCATACCCACGCGCCAACCTGGCATATTGTGGCTCTTGCTCATTGAGTTGAACTCTATGCAGCAGTCCTTTGCGCCTGGCACTTGAAGGATGCTGAGATGCTCTTTGCCAAGGATAAAGCTGTATGGGTTGTCGTTGACCACCACGATGCCGTGTTTCTTGGCAAAGGCAACAAGCTTTTCGTAGGTGGAACGTTGAGCTGCTGCACCCGTCGGCATATTGGGATAGTTGCACCACAAGAGGCGCACGCCACTGAGGTCCATGCTTTCAAGCTCGTCGAAGTCGGGCTGCCAGCCGTTTTCAGGCCGAAGGTTGTAGTTGACAATTGTGCAGCCAAGGAGCTTAGAAAGGGAAGTATATGTGGGGTAGCCCGGATTAGGCACGAGAACTTTGTCGCCAGGGTTGACGAAGGCAAGCGTCGTGTGAAGGATGCCCTCCTTAGAACCGATAAGCGGCTGGATTTCGCTATTCGGGTCGAGTTCCACGCCAAACCAACGCTTATAGAATCCGGCCATTGCCTCACGCAGTTGAGGGATGCCCGCTGTGGGCTGGTAGCCGTGTGCATTGGGATTTTGCGCTTCGCGGCACAATGTTTCAATGGTTTCAGGCGAAGGGGGCATATCGGGGCTGCCTATGGCGAGCGATATGATGTCGTGCCCTTCGGCGTTGAGTTTCGCCACCTCTTTACCCTTGCGCGAGAAGTAGTATTCGCTCACGCTTTCAAGACGGTGGGCAGGTTGTATAGTTGTCATCGGTGAATGGATGTTTTCGTTTATTTGCCTATGTACTCTCCCAGGACTTTCAGTTCGCGTAGGAGGGGGCGAACTGCGTCAATGCTCTGGCGGTAGCGCACGTAATCGTCGTAGCACACGTCTACGTAGAACATATACTCCCACTCACGCCCGATGATGGGCAACGACTGTATCTTGGAGAGGTTTATCTTATAGAACGAGAATATGCTGAGCACCTGCGAGAGTGAGCCCTCCTCGTGCGGAAGGGAGAAGACAATGCTGCTCTTGTTCGTATGGTGCACGTCGCGCAACTTGTCGGCCGACCAAGGGTCACACACAAGCAGGAAACGCGTGTAGTTGTGCTTGTTGTCCTCAATGCCTTGCTCAATCACCTTCATCCCGTAGAGGGGAGCTGCGCCTGCGTGGCAGATAGCAGCGTGCCCACGGAGGTGCTTGCGGCTTATCATCTCGGCAGAACCAGCCGTGTCTTCGGCTTCGACTACCTTGATATTCGGGTGGCGCGACAAATAGTCGCGGCATTGCATCAAGGCTACCGGATGGGAGTTTACCTCCGTAATGGTGCTGAGGTCGTCCTCGGGCAGACACATGATGCTGTGTTCTATGTGGAGCTTGTGTTCGCCGATAATCGTCATACCGCTTTCACGGAGTAAATCGTAGTTGTGGAGCAGCGAACCAGCTATGGTGTTTTCAATGGCCATAAGTCCCAATCGCGAATAGTCGTCGCGCATCTGGCGGAATATGTCCTCAAAGGTGTCGCAACAGAGAAGCTCTATTTCCTCGCCAGCAAAATACTGGTGGGCTGCTATGTCGTGGAACGACCCTTTTATGCCTTGTATGGCAATCTTCTTCATACGTTGTCTTCATCAAAAAATCCCGCTCCTTTGCAGGGGGCGGGATTTCGTAACTCATATTCAGTATTATTGGTGTTGGTATGCGTCATCCCGCTTCACTTGTCCAGCAAAGTAAAAGTAAAAGCCGTAAAAGTAGAATGCGTGGTTGAGCATATCGTTCTTCAATGTATCTGTATGGGAGGCTCGTTAATCAAAATGTAACTTACCGCCCGTTCTTACACGAGCAAAAGTAGTACTTATTTTGCATGCAGCAAACAATAAGTAAGTTTTTCCCTCGTTTTTCTTCAATTTTGCGGTTTACATCACAATCAGAGAGCAAGAACGGAACAGTCTGTACGCCCGTGTGAGCAAGGAGTTATTTCAGTTTGCTCACTGCCTCTTTGATGCGGCGCAGTGCCTCTACGATGTTCTCGTCGCTTGTGGCATAGCTCATGCGGAAACATTCGGGTGAACCGAAAGCGGCACCGCCTACCGTGGCCACGTGACCAACTTCGAGCAGGTAGATGGCAAAGTCCATGGAGTCCTTAATAACGCGTTGTCCGTCGGACTTGCCGAAGTAGTAGCTGCACTTGGGGAAGAGGTAGAACGCGCCGTGAGGGTCGTTCACTTCAAAACCGGGGATTTCCTTGGCAAGGCGAACGATGAGTTCCTTGCGACGCTGGAATGCCTGACGCATTGTCTCTACGCACTCCTGCGGACCAGCGAATGCCTCAGTGGCAGCCACCTGACTCACCGAGCAAGGACCACTCGTGTATTGTCCCTGCAACTTGCTGCAAGCCTTGGCGATGTCTGTCGGGGCAGCTAAGAAACCGATGCGCCAACCCGTCATGGCATAAGCCTTCGACACGCCGTTGATTACAACCGTGCGCTCCTTCATGCCCTCGCAAGCAGCAATTGAAGCATGGCTACCTACGTAGTTGATGTGTTCGTAGATTTCGTCGCTGATTACATATACGCCCTCGTGCTTACGCAGGACGGCTGCAAGTCCTTCAAGTTCGGCCTTGCTGTAAACAGAACCTGTCGGGTTGCTCGGAGAACACAAAATAACGGCTCTCGTTTTCGGAGTAATAGCCGCTTCGAGCTGTTCGGGAGATATCTTGAAGTCCTGCTCGATAGTGGCCTCCACAAACACGGGCTTACCGTCGGCCATCAATACCATCTGAGGGTAGCTCACCCAGTAGGGCGCAGGAATGATTACTTCCTCACCGGGAGACACGAGTGCCATCACGGCGTTGCAGACACACTGCTTGGCACCGTTCGAGCACACAATCTGTTCGGGGGCGTAGTCAAGGCCATTCTCGTTTTTCAGTTTGGCGGATATTGCCTTGCGCAAGGCAGGATAACCAGCCACAGGCGAGTAACGGGAGTAATTCTCGTCAACGGCTTTCTTTGCTGCTTCCTTAATGTGGTCGGGGGTATTGAAATCGGGTTCACCCACCGACAAGTTGATAATGTCAACGCCCTGCGCCTTGAGTTCTGCACTCTTCTGCGACATGGCGAGTGTGGCTGACGGAGCCAAACGGTTTACGAGTGATGAAAGCATAGTATATATATAATGTGTGTTTGTGTGATTGAGATATTCAATAGAGTTGAGGACGAGCCAGCCTACTTTCTTTCGTTGCCTAAGATACGAAGCAAGTCGAGGAAGAGGTTGATAAAGTCAAGGTAGAGCGACAGACTGCAAAGCAGGGCTATCTTGAGCGCGTTGGTGTCGCCCATTGCCTGGTGCTCGCGGAGGATGAGTTTCATCTTCTGGGTGTCGTAAGCGGTAAGGCCGCAGAAGACGAGCACGCCAGCATAGGTGATTATCCAGCTAAGCTCGCTGCTTGCCAAGAAAATGTTGACAATTGTAGCAATGATAAGTCCGATAAGCGCCATGAAGAGGAGGCGTCCGAGTGTCCCCAAGTCCTTCTTGATGAAATAACCAACGAGCGACATTGCGCCAAACGTACCGGCTGTAATGAAGAAGGTGGACGTGATGCTCTCGAATGTATAAGCGAGGAATATCACAGAGAGGGTTACGCCGTTGAGGATGGAGTAAACGGCAAAGAGGAAGCCTGCCATCGGGAACGACATACGGTTGATGAGCGAGGAGAGACCAAGAACCACGGCGAGTTCCGCAATGCACAAGCCCCAGAAGATGGCTTTGTTCGTCACAATGGAATATACCCAAGCTTCGTTGCCAGCCACATAGAATGCTGTTAGGCCGGTGATGGCGAGAGCCATTGCCATCCATAAATACACTTTGTTCACCAGTGAGGAGAACGAAAGGGTTGATTCGCCGCGTTCCACGGACTGCGTGTACTCGGCGCTGTAGATGTTTCTTTCCATAATGAGTTTCTTTTTTGTTTGGCAATCAGAAGTGCAGAGTATGCCCCATGCGCTCCTTCTTTGTTTCAAGGTAACGTTTGTTGTATTTATTAGGAGTGATTTCGATGGGTACGTTTTCAGTGATTTCGAGTCCGTAGGCTTCGAGTCCCACGCGCTTCACGGGGTTATTGGTGAGCAAGCGCATCTTACGCACGCCGAGCATGCCCAATATCTGCGCCCCCACGCCGTAGTCGCGTTCGTCGGGGTCGTAGCCAAGGTGGACGTTGGCGTCAACGGTGTCGTAGCCCTCTTCTTGGAGTTTGTAGGCAGCAATCTTTGCCATCAGACCAATGCCGCGTCCTTCCTGGTTGAGGTAAAGCACTACGCCCTTGCCTTCTTTCTCGATCGTTCGCATGGCTTTGTGAAGCTGTTCGCCGCAATCGCAGCGTTGCGAGCCGAAGATGTCGCCCGTGGCGCACGACGAATGAACGCGCACGAGGATGGGCTCGTTTTCTTCCCACTCGCCTTTGATCAACGCCACGTGTTCAAGGCCGTTGCTCTTTTGGCGGAAGGGGATGAGGCGGAAATGGCCGTACTCTGTGGGCATATCTACTTCCTCGCCTTGCTCCACGAGGCATTCCGTGCGCAAGCGGTAGGCAATGAGGTCCTTGATGGTGATGATGTGCAGGCCCTCACGCTGGGCAAACTCCTGAAGCTGGGGCATGCGCGCCATGGTGCCGTCTTCGTTGAGGATTTCTATCAGGCAGGCAGCGGGCTGCATTCCGGCCAAGCGGGCAAGGTCGACAGCAGCTTCGGTGTGACCGGCACGTGCCAACACGCCGCGATCCTGCGCATAGAGGGGATTGATGTGCCCCGGACGGCCGAAGCTCTCGGGACGGCTGTCGGGGTTAGCCAAGGCACGGATAGTGGCGGCGCGGTCGTGGCAGCTCACACCAGTGGTGCAGCCTTCGAGCAAATCTACCGTAACGGTAAAGGGCGTGCCAAGCATACTGGTATTGGTCTGCACTTGGTGTTCAAGTTGCAGTTGGTTGCAGCGTTCTATAGTTATCGGGGCGCACAGCACTCCGCGGCCGTTGCGCAGCATGAAGTTGACGTGTTCGGGCGTAACGAGTTCGGCCGCCATGATGAGGTCGCCCTCGTTCTCGCGGTCTTCATCGTCCACAACGATGACAAATCGTCCGTTCTTGAAATCTTCGACAGCCTCTTCAACCGAGGCAAGTTTGAATGAGCTCATAAGCTGCTTATTAGTTTCGTGTTTGTTGTTTCTGTTTTAGTTGGGGGCTTTCTCGGGGAACTTCATCGGTCCCGCTGCCGAGGGTAGCCGTAAGGTTGAAGTGTTCGCTCCCTTTGGTGTATTGGGCGTGAGTTCACCATGCTCTTGCATCTGTTTCTTGAACTGATAGCGTTTCCACGCATGCCAGCCGCCATATCCGCCTGCGGCAAGGACGACTACTACGAGGACTGCAAGAGCTACTCTTCTCCATTTCCCAGAAAAGGCCTTGCGGTGAACACGGTTGGTTGTCTCTACGTCCTCCTCGCCCAATGCCAGTTGGTTGCCTTCGAGCAATGTGCATAGGCGTTCACCCGTACGCACCGTCTGCCTCATGTCGCGGTAGAGCCGCAGACGGAAACGCCACATTCTTATCCACAGCACAATGCCGAGGGGGAAAAGCACGCCCGCCGCCACGTTCATCCAACGGGAATGGAAGGGTGACACATGGGCATTACTAAAGAGCACTGGATACTTATTGAGTTCGGCAAGTACCAGTCGTTCTTTGCTATTGGAGAGTTCTTCAACAATCGCTTCCAAGTGGTTGCTTATCTCTGACACTTCTGAATCCTCGCTGTGGCGGAAGAAGGTGCGTATATAGCTGGGAGCGCGCAGCAACTTGGCTTTGTCGGTGTATGCCTTGCACCGCTCGTTGAGCAGAGTAATTTCCTCAATCATCACGTCCACCCGCGGGTCGTCAATAATCACTTCCTTACGGAACAGGTGGCGGTGCGTACGCAGCCCGAACAGGCGACTGAAGAACATGCGGTAGGCATCTACGTTGAACACCACAGAGTCTTTATTCGCCTTGTAAGTGAAGAACACGCTGAACGGCGCAATGACCATGGAGCTAATCCACATGCCGAGTACCATATTGATAGAGCCGTCGCGCGCCATCTTCATTCCCGAAGTATAGACGATGTACCACACGATAAATATACCTACCGAGATGACCGTCGGCATACCCAGTCCGCCCTTGCGTATGATGGCTCCCAATGGCGCACCTACAAAGAAGAAGAGCAGGCAGGCCAGTGAATAGGTTATCTTATTGTGCCACTCTACCCAATGGGTACGGATGTCGCGCTCCTCCTGCTGCACGTTCATGGATTTCCACTCCAAGTCGGCTGAGGCGGACTTCACGTCGGACAGAGCCATTTGTTTGGCCATCTGCACTTTGTCGGCCTTTGACTTTGCAAGAAGGGTGTCGAAATTCGCTGGGGTCTTCTTGGTATGGGCTTGCAGCAGACGCATAAGTGCCACGGAGTCGTTATTGCTCAACTGGGGACGTCGGTAATACGACAGCTTTGCCTCGCTGTAATAGGCTCGCCCTACGGAGTCGAGTTCTGCATTCATGGAGTCAACGCTGTGCTCTATCTGCCGCATGTTCTTTGCCGTAGGCATTCCTGTCAGCAGATTTTTGTCCATGAGGTTGAAATTGCTATCGAAGTCGATGAGCAACGTCTTGAACAGGAACGTCTCACGGTCGAATGGTTTGTTCATACCCTGCGGCATAACGGCCGAGGCACTCGCTCCCCCACCCGTTTCGAGGTTTTCAAACTGTTCTCCGTTCCACAGTTCAAGGCGGATGTGCTGCTTGTCGCGGGTTATCTCAAGGCGGGCTGAGTCGGCAAGCACTATCTGCGCATGGTCGAAGCCTTGGTCGGTCTTGTAGATAATGGTCTGGTAGAGCATACCCGTGAGCGTATTCTTACGCTGCACGTAGATGTTGATGTTGGGTACGCCATTGTAGAACACACCTTCGGGGATTTCAACCGCTGGCGACTGCTGCTTCATACTGAAAAGCAAGGTGCGCAGTTCTATCTGTGCCTTGGGCGAAGCCACGTTCTGGAAATAGAAGGAGGTGCCTGTCATCACCACGGCCAGCACTGCCAAGGGGCGCATGATGCGTATCAAGGGGATGCCCGCAGCCTTCATGGCCAGGAGTTCGAACGACTCGCCCAAGTTGCCGAAAGTGATGAGTGAAGAAAGGAGTACGGCCAGTGGCAACGAGTCGCGCACAAGGGTGATGGCCATATACCAGTAGAACTTTCCAAGAATATCCATGGAAAGTCCTTTGCCGATGAGTTCGTCCACGTAGCGCCACGTGAACTGCATCATAAAGACGAACAGCACTACAAAGAAAGCCCCCGCAAATACAAGCAGGAACTTTCTCAGTATATAAAGGTCAAGTTTCTTTATCAGAACCATTCGTTTCTTATTTAGCCTTTGCGGCTCGGCGCGCTACTTGATTAGCGTAGCAATGATTGTACCGATAGTGGCAGTCATACTACCGATAGAGAGCATTTCGGCAAGCGTCATGCGGCTACGCTTTGAGCGTTGCGGCACGAAGATACTGCAACCGGGCGTAATATCCTTGGCTGACCGCACCCTCGATATGGTGCCGTTCATGTGTATAGCAAACACGTGTGCCTTGCGTGCACGGAGCGAATATCCGCCCGCCATGTCAATGTAGTATGCGAGTTTTGCTTTCTGGGAGTAGGTCACTACGTTGGGGTAGTTTACCTGTCCGTTGATGCTGACGGTATTGTCGTATTGGGGAACGATTAGGTGATCACCCTCGCGCAACACGATGTCCTGTGCGCACCCTGGATTGTCAAGGGCTTTTTTCAAGTCGATACCGACTGTTTGCACTTCGTTCAGTTCAAGGCGTTTCATATCGACGCTGTCCAGGCTTGCCGCCTTGACGAGCTGCCGTTGTTTCATCTTCTCTGCCGAAGTGAGTTGGCGTTCAAGGTGCGCGCCTTCCACGTAGGCTTTATCGTTCACGCCGCCGGCCTGTTTCACGAGGTCGCTCAATCGCATGGAACTATTGGCCACGCTACTTGCACCGACGGGATATAGTCCTTGGTACATCACCTCTCCCGTAATCGTCACGTGCTGCTGTTCCTTATAGCCTGGTGCTCTGCGGACATACACCTCGTCGAACGGTTCGAGGACAAAGCCCGGTGTACCGTCAACCACGAAGCCGTCTTTCAAGGAGAATGAGTACAGCGTATTCAGCTGCGAGGAAGTGAACGATTGTGCAGTCTTGTCGCGGTTTCGGCGGCTTACATCAACCTTGACGAGCGACGCAGCGTCTTTCAGGCCGCCTGCTTGCAGGATAAGGGTTTCCAAGGTGGTGTTGTCGGCGTATTCGTATATACCGGGGTAGTTTACTTCTCCGTCGATGGTGAACACCTGTTCCTCTTTCATCAACTTTTGCGAAGGCACGTAGAACACGTCCTCGTTTTTCAGGGCTATGTCTGGCACGCTGTGGTCCATAATACCCTTTATGTTTACTTCCACCACTTCGAGCGTGCGGTCGTCCTTGCGGCGATGAATGAAACCGCGATTAACGAAGGCGTCCTCGCTCAGACCGCCGGCGGCTTCAATAAGTTGGCGTACGGAGGTGATGCTGCCGTCCATCTGGAACATTCCCGGACGCATCACGGCTCCCTTCACTTCCACCATGTTACTATAGCGGTTGAGCGTAGAGTCAACAGACACAGAGTCGCCGTCGGCCAGCTGGAAGGAGTTTCTCTCAAAGTCGTCAATGGAGTACACGGAAAGTTCTCCGCCCGACTTACGTACGAGGCGAATACTTCCCTGATAGGCATCGCCGGCAAAACCGCCTGCGTACTTCACCAAAGTGCCTATGCTCTCTTTGGCTTTCATCTCGTAGTACATGGGGCGCTTCACCTTACCGGTAATGTTTACCAGACATTCGTACGGCCCTACGATGATCACGTCGCCTGAGGTCAGGCGCACGTTGCCGCTCATCTTGCCGTTGAGGATATAGTCGTAGATATCGCAGGTGGAAACGAGTCGTCCCTTGCGGTATATTTTGATGTTGCGGAGCGTACCTATCTCGTTCACACCACCAGCCATGTACAGGGCATTGAACACGGTGGAGAAAGCGGAGAGCGTAAACGTGCCAGGCGTTTTTACCTCGCCCATCACGTCGACGGTTATCGTACGCGTTTGCCCTACGGTAAGCTGCACCTTCGAGCCACCGTAGCGTTTGCCGAGCGTTGATTTGAGCTTTTGGTTGGCTTGTGCCACGGTCAGTCCGTCCACGTTGATCGGACCTACCTTCTCTATATTTATTGTGCCATCGGGCGACACGGTGTCCTCGAAACGTTCCTGCGAAGCTCCCCATACGTCCACATAGACGGCATCACCGGGCCCGAGGCGGTAGTCCTGAGGCGTGGCAATGTTCATGTTGGGCTCAAAGGAGAGTTTGCGGTTGTTGAAGATGTTGCGACCGAAGACTTCTTTTTGGTTCTTATCCTTCTTTTTCTTCATCTCCATCTCGTCCTCAGAGAGTTCCCATTCGCTGAGCGAGTCGGGCAGGAGGTCTTCCATCTCGTCCATGTACTGCTCTTTCTGCTCGCGCTTATAGCGTTTGAGCTGAGCGGCCGACATGCTGCTTTCGTCTACCTTTTCGCTGCTGCTTTTCCGTTGGTTCTCGCCTTTCAGGGTTTCTCGTTTGTCGCCGTTGTTCGTACGCAGTCGACTTTCGCTGTCATTGGTCTTTCCGCTGATGTTGCGCGCACCAGCCACGTCACCGCTC
>CAVKGN010000013.1:17324-31504 GCA_963655595.1 uncultured Oscillospiraceae bacterium | reverse complement strand
GGCCTACCCAGGGTGCCGTTCGGGGATTTTATCCCCTCACTTTGCCCTGGGCTATGGGCAGCTGGGCTTTCAGCCCGCGGTTTGTGGACATTATCCACGTTGGAAATAAATTGTTATCATTCACATCGCTTTATCATCCCCCCGCATCGCACAACACCGACAACGACCCCAGGAAACAAACTGCCCCATCCCCTAAAATCGTCCACAAAATCCGTACAAACAAGGAGGCGCAAAAGCATACCCAAAAGGGCTGCTTTTGCGCCTCCGCTGCGTTTAGACGGCACGGTCTGCGACGTAGTATTATCCCTGCCCTGGTGAAAGTCCTCCCTGGGAGGACTCGAATCCTCCCCCGGGGGACTGCAGTCCTCCCAGGGGGGACTGAAGTTTACCCACGGGGGACTGGAGTTTGCGGGCGGGAGACTGAAATCTGCCCGCGGAGGATTCAAAATTGGAGCGAGGCACCAGCCATTACGAGGAAGCCCGGCTGACGCACGTTGGCGAGGTCGTAGTAGCGGTGGCTGGTGAGGTTTGTCATGTCCACGAACAGTGCGTAGTGGGGCTCACGCCAGGTCAGTTTGCAGTCGAGCAGGGCGTGTGCGCCGTAAGGACGCAGCTGGGCTGTGGGCTTCAGATTTTCGTAGACGAGATATGCCCCTTCGCGCTGTTGCACGCGGAGTGTCCACGAGGCGGACAGGTGGCTGACGATGCGGTGAGAGAGCGTGGCCACGAACTTGTGGCGCAGATATTCCAAGGCGTAGTTCGACTTAAAGAAGTCCTCGCCCTTGCGCCGATGCTGGTAAATCCATGCATACGACATCGTGAGTCGTTCAAACGGCTGCTTGGCGCCCCACCACTCCGTGAGCGAAATGTTTGCGTCAAGGCCAGCTCCGAAGTTGTCGAGTGAGAACGACGTGGCGTGGTATTTATCCTCAGCGTTGTACATCACCCAGTCGATCATGTGCGTGCCACGTTGGTAGTGCGCCTTTACCCGCACCGTTGCCACGCGGTGAATAAAGTCTGCCCCGATGCGGAACGCCGAGCACTCCTCAGGACGCAGACCTACGTTGCCCTCCTGCGTGGGACTCTTGTACCACAGGTCGGTGAACGACGGGAGGCGCAGCGACTTGTTCCAAGAGGCAAAGAGCCGCACCAGATTGCTTGGGCGGTAGCTCACGTCGATGCCTGGGTAGAAGCGGAACTTATGGTCGATGGCGTTGTTTCGTTCCGCCATCACGCCGAACGAAATCGTCGCCTTGCGCAGGAGTACGTTGTGCTCCACAAAGTATGACACGTTCGTGCGGTCGTCGTGCTTTGTATAGTAGAGTGAATCCTGCCGCGGGACTTTTACGTATTGCTCCTCCGAGAGGTCGCGCCCCAGGTTGGTGCTGTATATGGCCTCCTCGCGGAGTTCTGCCCCGATGGCAGTGCGGCCGAGTTTCCACGCGGTCCAGGCGTTTATGCCCGCCGTATATACGTCGCCGCGGTGGAAGTTCTCGCCCTTCTCGCTGCCCTTCGTAAGCTGGAAGTGGTCGAGGCTGCGCACCCACGAGAGTTGTGGCGAAACGTGTATGCGTCCCTTCGTCTCGGCACGCGCAGAGAGCAGGTAGCGGCGCGTAGCCTCCCATTGGTTGGGGTAGGAGGCGGCGTAGAACGTGTTAGCCCCGAAGTCGTTCGCCGTAGCTCCCGCCTGAAAGTCGAAACGGAAGTCGGACGCGTCGTACGACAGTTGGCCGTAGCCCTTGCCGCCCTTGAAGTCGCCGTTGCTCACGGCCCCGTCAGAGCGTTGGTAACTGCCGCTCACCGAAGAGCTCCAGCCGCGGCCCCAGGCAAACGTCTTGCGAGCCTCGCCGCGAACCGTGCCGTAGGAGCCCGCTTCGACCATCGCCTCCCAGCGCGGCGAACTTGCTGGGTTGCGCGTCACCACGTTCACAGCCCCGCTGAAAGCCTGGCTACCCATTACGCGCGAGGCCGCTCCCTCGAGAACCTCCACGCGTTCAATGTCGGAAATGTTTAGGGGAAAATCCGCTGCGTTGTGACCCGTTTGCGGATTGACAAGGGGAACACCGTTGAGAAGAATAGTAATTTGGTCGTGTGTTCCGCCGTCGATGCTGATGTCCGTTTGAATACCAAACCCTCCGCGTTGCCGGACATCTACACTGGCTGAGAGTTTGAGAACGTCGTTGACTGTGCGCACGCCCGCCGCAGCAAGGTCGTCGTGCGTCAACGTCATTACTTGCCGTGCCGCCACGTTGGCAGCCAACGGCGCGCGCGAGGCCGATACGCTCGCTTCGCCCAGCGACAGCGTGTCGGCAGGCGCGGCGGCGCTCTCCGCTTGGCTTCCCTCTGCGTGGCTCGGCGTTGCGGCCATCAGGCGCGGCGTCGCGCTTGTCAGCGTGGCGATGCTCAGAATGCCGATGCGCACTTCGCGATGAAGGCAGCTGAAGAGGCTCCATCCCTTGCGGTTGAAGTGGTGGAACGTCAGCGGTTGCGCTTTTCGTTTTGCGTTGTACATAAAATAGGTGTATAAAAAGTTACCGCAAGGGCTGCGCATTGTGCGCGGCCCTTGCGGGTGCAAAGGTACAACTTTCAAATTTGGGCGTAGTGGGCGCCTCCGTGCTAAGAGTGGCGCAGGAGCAGTTCGTGCTCAATGTCCTCGATGCTCACGCCCATCTGTTCGAGCATCACGAGGTAGTGATACATCAGGTCGCCCGCCTCGTAGATGAAGCGTTCGCGGTTGCCGTCCACCGCCTCGATGACGCTCTCCGTACATTCCTCGCCCACCTTCTTAGTGATGGCTTTTATGCCCTTGATAAACAGCCTCGTGGTGTACGACCCCTCAGGCATTTGCTCGTGGCGGCGCTTGATGAGGGCGGAGAGCGAACGTACGAAACCGTCCTCGGCAGGCGTGTCGAAGCAGGCCGTGGTGCCGCGGTGGCACGTGGGGCCTACGGGGTACGCCTTGATGAGGAGCGTGTCGCGGTCGCAGTCGGCGTACATCTCCACGACGTGGAGGAAGTGGCCCGACGTTTCGCCTTTTGTCCAGAGCGTTTGTCGAGTGCGACTGAAAAAGGTTACTTTCTTCTCGCTCTGCGTCTTTTCAAACGCTTCCTTATTCATGTAGCCCAACATCAGTACGCGCAGCGTCACAGCGTCCTGCACGATGACGGGCAACAAGCCGTCGGCGCACTTCGTTAGGTTGAAATCTTCGAATGTCATGGGGATGGGGTGTTTCGGGGTGGTTGGGAGAGAGTACGCGCCTTATCGCATGGGAATGCCCTGCGCGGCGAGTTCCTCTTTGAGGCGCGGAATCGTTGTTTCGCCGTAGTGGAAAATGCTGGCGGCAAGGGCTGCGTCGGCATGCCCTTTGAGGAACACGTCGGCAATGTCCTGCGCCGAGCCAGCCCCACCTGAGGCAATCACGGGGATACGGAGCAGGTCCGTTAGGCGGGCAAACGTGCTGCAAGGGTAGCCCTGCTTTGTGCCGTCGTGGTTCATGGAGGTGAAGAGTATCTCCCCCGCGCCACGTTCCTGCGCCTCCTTAGCCCAGGAGAATAACTCGCGGTCAGTGGGCTGCGTGCCGCCGTGCGTACACACCGTCCAGTGCGCCAAATCCTCGGCTTCGCTCTCAGCAAGCGGCGCGTGGCGGGCATCGATGGCCACAACTACAAACTGCGACCCGTAGCGGGCGGCAATCTCGTCGATGAGCTGCGGAGTACGGATGGCGGCGCTGTTGATGCTCACCTTGTCGGCACCGGCGTCGAGCAGACGAGCGGCGTCGTCGATGGAGGAGATGCCGCCGCCCACGGTGAAGGGGATGTTTATGCCGTCGGCAATGCGAGTGACAAGCTGGGTGAACGTGTTGCGTCCCTCCTTGGTGGCACTGATGTCGAGGTAGACGAGTTCGTCGGCGCCTGTGTGGGCATAGTGCTGCCCCAACTGTACTGCGTCGCCCACGTCTTGCAGTTCTTCAAAATGCACGCCTTTTACGGTGCGCCCCTCCTTAACGTCGAGGCAGGGTATGATGCGTTTGCTAAGCATAATGGTCTTTGTTCTTTATCGGCCGTTGGCAAAATCTTTCAGCTCGCTCAGGGCGATGCGTCCTTCGTAGATGGCTTTCCCCACGATAACCTTGCGCAGGCCCGCTTGTTGCAGGCGGCGGATGTCGTTCATGCCAGAGATGCCCCCCGACACGGTGAAGTCAATTTCGGGGTACTTCGTTTGCAGTCGCACGTAGAGTTCGGTGGCAGGGCCTTGGAGCATTCCGTCGCGCGAGATTTCGGTACAGATTACCTGCGAGAGGCCGCAGGGCTTGAAGCGGTCGATGAGGTCGTCGATGGTGAGAGCCGTGTCCTCCTGCCAGCCGTTGACCGATACGCGTCCGTCGCGAACATCAGCGCCCAGAACCATGCGGTCTGCGCCGTACTTGGCGAGCCAACGCTCAAAGAGTTCAGGCTTCTGCGCTGCCACACTGCCCACTACGGCATACTTGGCACCAGCAGCGAACACCGCTTCGAGAGCTTCGTCGCTCTTGATGCCGCCGCCCCATTCAATGTCCACGCCCTTGATGGCGGCAATCTCGCGGAGCGTGTCAAGGTTTTCGGGCGACGAGGCCTTTGCCCCGTCAAGGTCCACCACATGGATGCGCCGCAGTCCGCAGTCGGCGTAGGCTTGCACCATGTCGAGCGGCAGGGCGTCGTATTGTTTCTTCTGGTTGTAGTCGCCTTGCGACAGCCGCACGCAGCGTCCGCCGATGAGGTCGATGGCAGGGAGTATTTCGGTCATGCTAACAGGCGGGAACGTCCCGGCGTTTACAGGTTGAGGAAGTTTTGGAGGATGCGTTCGCCCACGTCGCCGCTCTTTTCGGGGTGGAACTGCGTGCCGTAGAACTGCTCGTATTTCAGGGCTGCGCTAAACAGCAAGCCGTGGCGCGTGGTGGCAATGGTGTCGGGGCAGAGCGTGGGGTAGTAGGAGTGGACGTAATACACGGAGTCGCCGCTCTGAATGCCCTTGAAGAGCTTCTTCTCCAAGTTGCCCAGCGTGTTCCACCCCATGTGCGGCACCTTGAACTCCGCACTTTCGGGAAAACGGCGCACGTGCGAGTCGAAGATGTTCATGCACGGCGTGAGCTGTCCGGCAGGCGCGCCCTCCTCTGAGTCGCGGCACATCACCTGTAAGCCCACGCAGATGCCCAGTACGGGCTGGCGCAGTTGCTTAATGACGGGGATGAGGCCGCTCTCGTGCAGGTTGTGCATGGCTTCGGCGCAGTTTCCCACGCCCGGCAGCAACACGCGTTCTGCACGGCGTATGGTTTCGGCATCGGCGGTGACGGTGTATTCCGCCCCGAGCCGGTGGAGGGCATTCTCTACGGAACGCAGATTGCCCATCTTATAGTCAATAATAGCTATCATAGTACGCCTTTGCTTGAAGGGAGTTCGTAGCTGAAAACGTTTCGGTGGATGCACTGGCGCAGCGTGCGGGCAAAAGCCTTGAACACGCCCTCGATGAGGTGGTGGTTGTTCTCGCCGCGCGCCTTGATGTGGAGGTTGCACTGCATGGCGCAGCAGAGCGACTGAAACACGTGCTTAAACATCTCCGTCGGGGTGTCGCCCACGTAGTCGCGTGTGAACGGTACGTCCCACTGGAAGTCCGTACGGCCGCCGAAGTCCATCACGACCGCCGCGTCGCACTCGTCCATCGGCAATACAAAGCCGTAGCGGTCAATGCCGCGCTTGTCGCCAAGAGCCGTGCGCAAGGCTTCGCCCACGGCGATGGCCACGTCCTCCATGGTGTGGTGTTCGTCCACTTCGAGGTCGCCCTTGCAGGTGCAGACGAGCGAGATGCCCGCATGGTGGGGCAACTGGGCGAGCATGTGGTCGTAGAATTTCAGACCTGTATCAATGCGCGTCTCGCCGCGTCCGTCGAGGTCCACTTCCACGTGGATGTCCGTTTCCTTCGTAGTTCGGCTCACCGTGGCGCGCCTTTCGGTGGCCCGCACGTATTCGGCAATCTCTGCCCACTCTGTGGTAGCAAGTGCCAAGGCTTGCTTTTGTTCCTCGGTGAGGTTAGCTTCCGCCCAGTCGGCAGTTTGCAGCAGCAAGGCCTTGCAGCCTAAGTTTGCCGCCAGTTGTACGTCCGTTGCGCGGTCGCCTATGACGAACGAGCCAGCAACGTCGTAGTCCTCGCCCTCGATGTACTCCGTCAGCATAGCCGTGCCTGGCTTACGCGTGGGCAGGTTGTCGTGCGGAAAACTGCGGTCGATGTGTTCCGCCGCAAAGACGATGCCCTCTCCGCGGAGCGTTTCGAGCATCTTGCGGTGTGCGGGCCAGAAGGTGTCCTCGGGAAAACTCGATGTGCCGAGTCCGTCCTGGTTGCTAACGAGTATGGGCGTGTATTCCGAGTTCATGAGCGACCGCAGTCCGCCGATAGCGCCTGGCACGTACGACATCTTTTCGAGCGAGTCGATTTGCTCGTCGTCGGGTTCGCGCAGGATGGTTCCGTCGCGGTCAATGAACAGTAATTTCTTCATGGAGCGTTTTTCAGTTACGGGGTGAATGCCGGGTTAGAGTTCGGCAAGGGCTTGCAGCAGGCGGTCGTTCTCAGCTGGCGTACCGACAGTTAGGCGGAGGCAGTTGAGGCAACCTGCCACCTTGGTACGGTTGCGCACAATGATGCCGCGGCTTACGAGGTGGTCGTAGGCAAGGTTTGCGTCCTCCACACGTACGAGCAAGAAGTTGGCATCCGAGGGGAACACCTTCTCGACACAACGTAGCTTGGGCAGCGCCTCCTCCAAACGGCGACGCTGTTGCTTAATCTCAGCCACGTGCTCGTGGAGCGGTTCCGTGGTGAGGCGTTTTGCCACTTCCACCTGCGTCGGCGCGTTTACGTTGTAGGGATACTTTACATGGGCGAAGAGCGCTGCAATGTCTGGCGCAGCAAAGGCCAAACCGAGGCGCAAGCCCGCCATGCCCCATGCCTTGGAGAGCGTTTGCAGTACTACCACGTTGGGGTGCTTGTGGAGCAGCGTCAGCATGGAACCTTGTTCTGAGAAGTCGGCATAGGCTTCGTCCACCACCAGTACGCCGTCGAACTTTTCCGCAAGTTCTTCGAGCTGGGAGAGGGGGAAGGCGTTGCCCGTGGGATTGTTGGGCGAGCAAACCCACATCAGACGGGTGTGAGCGTCGCAAGCGTTGAGCATCCGTTCGGTGGAGAGCGAGAAGTCCGCTTCACCGAGCATCACCTCACGCACTGCCACGTTGTTGATGGCGGCCGCCACGGAGTACATGCCGTAAGTGGGGGCAATGGCCACAACGTTGTCCTCGCCGGGCTCGCAGAAAATGCGGAAACAAAGGTCAATGGCCTCGTCGCTTCCGTTACCTATAAATATATGTTCCGCGCCGATGCCTTTGAGTTGGGCTATCTGCTTTTTCAGTTCCTTCTGGTGCGGATCGGGATAGCGGTTCACGCCGTTGTCGTAGGGACTCTCGTTGGCATCGAGCCAAACGGAGATGTCGCCCCCCTGGTATTCGTCGCGAGCGGTGGAGTAGGGCAGCAGGGCGGCTATGTTTTTGCGTATGTGCATGGTGTGGCTTGGTGTGTTTTTCACTTGTTGCGAATAGAGCGGCTCATGGTCGCGCTCACTTTCTAACCCTTACGGCGTTGGCGTGTGCTTGCAGACCCTCCGCCTCGGCCATGGCTATGATGGTGGGGGCAAGAGATTGCAGACCGTCCTGCGTGAGTTCTTGGAAGGTGATTTTGCGCATGAAACTGTCGATGTTCACGCCGCTGTACGAGCGTGCCCAGCCGCTTGTGGGCAACGTGTGGTTGGTGCCTGAGGCGTAGTCGCCAGCCGACTCGGGCGAGTAGTTGCCAATGAACACACTGCCGGCGGCGGTTATCTGTGCGGCCACCTGCCAAGCGTTGTCCATCGATATAATAAGGTGTTCCGACGCATAGGCGTTGGCGAAGGCAATCATACGTTCCGTGTCGGCAAACACAACGATGCGACTGTGGCTCAGCGAACTCTCTACCAACTCGCGACGCGGCAGCAAGGCCGTCTGTCGTTCCACTTCGAAGGCAACCTCACTGGCGAACGCCTCAGAGTTGCAAACGAGCAGGGCCTGACTGTCGGGGCCGTGTTCAGCCTGTGAGAGCATGTCGGCAGCCACATAGTCGGCGCGCGCCGTACCATCGGCCATCACGAGAACCTCCGAGGGCCCGGCGGGCATATCGATGGCGGTGTCGGTGCTGACGAGCTGTTTGGCGTGCGTCACAAAGCGGTTGCCTGGCCCGAATATCTTGTCAACGCGAGGGATGCTCTCCGTGCCGTAAGCCATGGCGGCAATAGCCTGCGCACCCCCCACGCGGAAAATACGATCTACGCCGCAAGCGTTTGCTGCATAGATTATCTCCGGGGCAATGTGTCCGCCCTCGCCCTGCGGCGTGCAGAGGATAACCTCCTTACAGCCAGCAATGCGTGCCGGGGCAGCGAGCATCAGTACGGTGGAGAACAACGGGGCGCGCCCGCCAGGGATGTAAAGACCCACCCGCTGGATAGGTACGGCGCGCTGCACGCACCGCACCCCCAGTTGCGTTTGTACGTCAACCTCCTTGGGGAGTTGGGCTTGGTGGAACGCACGGATGTTCTGCAGAGCGGCGGCAATGGCCTCCTTCACTTCGGGGGCAACGTTTGCGGCGAGGGCTTCGCGCTCCTCGTGGCTCAGTTCCAGATGGGTGATATGGGCATGGTCGAAGGCAAGGGCGTAATGCCTCAACGCCTCGTCGCCCTGTTGGCGCACCTGCGCAACGATGTCGCGCACGCTCTCAATCACCTTGTCGTCGGCGGGCGCATTGCGCTCGCACATTTTTTGCCAGTCCGCTCTGGCCGGTTCCACTATTGTTTGCATCCGTATGTGTTCTTAATGTCAGGGTATCATGTTTTCGAGGTTGAGCACCAAAATGCCCTCAGCCCCAATCTGTTTGAGCAGTTCCACCTTCTCCCAAAGTGCAGTCTCGGGAATGACCACGTGGAGCGAGCACCAGTCCTGCGCTGCCAAGGGGAGAATCGTCGGGGAACGCATGGCCGGGAGAATCTTTACCGCCTCGTCCACCAGCGACGTGGGGATGTTCATCAGTACGTACTTGTAGCCGCGGCTGTTGGCGATGGACGAAAAGCGGAATTTGAGTTTCTCAATCTCTTCGAGCTTGTCGGCGCCCAGTCCTTGGTGAGCCACGAGAGCGGCCTCGCTGTAGAACACCTCTTCCACCTCGCGCAGACCGTTCTGCACCAGTGTGCCGCCCGACGATACGATGTCGAAGATAGCGTCCGCCATTCCCACGGCAGGGGCTATCTCCACCGAACCTGCTATTTCGTGGATGTCGGCGTGAATTCCCTTCTCGCTGAAATACTTACGCAGCACGTTGGGATAGCTTGTGGCGACGGTTTTTCCCTCGAACCACTCCACACCAGTGTAGTCCACCTCGCGGGGCACGGCAAGGGATATGCGGCACGAGCCAAAGCCGAGGCGCATCACCTCGTCGACAGCCATACCGCGCTCGGCCACTTCGTTGAGGCCTACGATGCCGATGTCGGCCACGCCCATATGGACGGCCTGGGGAATGTCGTCGTCGCGCAGGTAGAGCACCTCGATGGGAAAACCCTTCGCGCGGGCTACCAGTTTACGTTTGCTTTGCGCCACGTCAATCCCTGCATCAGCAAGCAGAGCCATCGTGTCTTCGTTAAGTCGGCCTTTCGCCTGTATGGCTATTCGCAACATGTTTTTCTCGTATTTAGGGGATTTGAAAGTGTTAAAGTATTTGCAATATTCGCCATTTCAGTGGATATAAGCAAGGTGCTTATTCATATTTGTAGCATATTGCAAGTATATTACCGTATATATGCAATCGTTTGCTACATGTGGGAGACAAAAAGCAAACAAAGAGTCAGCGCGGTACCGTTCCGTTGTGCAATTTGTCGCGGGAGACGCGTTCGGCGTTGCTGGTAGTGCGCCTTGCTTCCTAAAAGTGTTTTTGTAGGAAACGCTCCATGGTTCGGTAGAAGTCGAAGCGGTTCTCTTGGTTGTGGAAGCCGTGTCCTTCGTTGTCCTTCACCATGTATTCCACCTCCACGCCGCGTTTGCGCAAAGCCTCCACCATCTGGTCGCTCTCGGCCTTGTTCACCCTCGGGTCGTTCGCGCCCTGGGCGATGAACAACGGCACCTTGATGTTTTCGGCATGCAGGGCGGGCGAGGTGGCTGCGAGTTGTTCGCGGTCGGTTTCGGGGTTGCCCACCTGCTCGTACATCATCTCGAGCATAGGTCGCCAGTAAGGCGGAATAGTCTGCATGAACGTGAACAGGTTGCTCACGCCCACGTAGTCGATGCCGCAGGCGTAGAGGTCGGGCGTGAAGGCCAAACCAGCCAGCACGGCATATCCGCCATAGCTGCCGCCGTAGATGGCAATGCGCTTGCGGTCGGCAATGCCTTGGGCAATGAGCCACTCTGCGCCATCGGTGATGTCGTCCTGCATACGCAGGCCCCACTGCTTGTAGCTCGCTTCGAGGAATTTGCGGCCGTAGCCCGTGGAGCCGCGGAAGTTCATCTGCAACACGGCATAGCCCCTGTTGCTCAGGAACTGCACCTCTGAGGAGTAGCCCCAGCAGTCGCGCGCCCACGGTCCGCCGTGTGGATTGATCACCACGGGCAGGTTGCGTGCCGTTTCGGGCGTAAGGCCATCGGGGAGCGTCAGGTAAGCCTCAATGGTCAGCCCGTCGCGTGTGCGGTATGTCACGGCGTGCATCTCGTTCATCTCCTCCGGCTTAATCCACGGGGCGAGGTCGGCAATTTTCCGCGCCTCGTCGGTTGCGGCATCGTAGAACCAGTACGCGCCCCGCGTGCGGTCGCTACCCGTATATATAAGGTAGTAGCGTTCCGCCTTGTCGGTGTCGGCCACGCCGTATCGCTCGTTGGGGAAGTGCGCCTTGATGCGTTTGCGCAGCTGTTCCTCTTCCTCGTCGAAGTAGTGGCGCACGGGCTCCTTGTGACCTGTGCAATAGACGCTCAGGAGTTTTTTGCGGCGGCGCGAATAACTGATGCTCGCAATGTCGTAGGTATCGTTTTCGTAGAGAAGTTCCAGTTCCTCGCACGTGGCAGGGTTCATGCGCACCAGCACTGTTTTGTCGCGCCCCAGGTTTGTGGCGGCATACACCTCGCGGTTGTCGGGCGTAAACTCCATGAAGCTCACCGTGTCGCGGAAGTTTGTGGTCAGCACTGGGCGGAAAGGCTCCTCCTCTGTGTTGCGGTAGAGCAGCTGCGTGTTCACGCCGTCCACAATCGCCACCGCGGCGCGCAGCTGTCCGTTGTGGTCGGTCATCCATCCCTGGTAGTTGCCTGGGTTCTCTGCCAAGAGCGTAAGTTCCCCCGTGTCGAGGTTGAGGCGATAGGGGTCGAACACTTCGGCGTTGCGTTTGTTCAGCCCAATCATCACGTAGCCCGGCTGTTCTTCGAGGTCGTCAATCAAACTCGTCCGAACGCCCTCAAAAGCCGTGTAGGCACGCAGGTCAGTCCCGTCGCGGCGCACACCGTATAGCTGGTAGTTCTCATCGCCCGCCGTGTCCTTCATAAAGAGCAGGCGCTCGTTGTCCGCCCACATATATCCCGCCACGCTGCGCTCCGTCTCGCTGGTGAGTCTCACGGCATGGCTGTCGTCCTCGTCCACGCGCCGCACAAACACGTTGAGGCGGTCTTCGTAGGGAGCCATATAGGATATGTATGCACCGTCGGGCGAGAGTTGGTAGGCGGTGTGTTCGGAATTTCGAAAGAAGTCTTCTAAGGAAATCTGTCGCATAGGTGGCTTGCTATTTGCGCATCTGGTTAAAGCCGCGCATGAGGTAGAATAAGATGTGTGCCACGCCGAAGGCACCCGCCGTGTAGAAGAGCGTGCGACTCTCGTTCCAGCCCACCGTTTGTTGGTGCCAGAAGGCAGTAATCACGCAGACAATGCTTATCAATATGCCGAGCGAACCCAGCACAGCGTGCTCGTGCGAACGTCTTTCCCCGTGGCTCACTTTGCTGTGGCGCACGCCGTAGAGGGAGTAAATGTCAAGACCTATGAGCATCCATATCACGAGGCGTATCCACGTCTCAGCCGGCAGAAAGAGCATCATGCCGATGCAGAAGATCATACCCAGAGCCGGCACGTAAGGCGCAAACGGCGTCTTGAAGCCACGAGGAGCGTCGGGCAGAGTGCGGCGAACCACAATCACGCCGATGCAAACGAGGGCAAAGGCCAAGAGCGTACCGATGCTCGTCATCTCGCTTGCCACATCGGGGGGCACAACGCCTGCAAGCAGGGCAACGAGTACCATAAAGAGTATATTGCTGCGTGCTGGCGTGTGATAGTCTTTGTGAAGGTGCGAGAACAAGGGCGGAAGGAGTCCGTCGCGGCTCATGCTGTAGAACACGCGGCTTTGCCCCATCATCATCACCAGTATCACGCTGGCGTAGCCCAGCAGGATGGCGATGATAACGCCGCGGTTGAGCCAGGGGAAGGCAGGCGTGATTGTGCCGTCGGCAGCCATCGGCCCCATGTGCGACACCGCCGTGGCAGCGGGAGCTATGCCGTTCTGCCCGATGTATTCGTGGTAGTCCACCACGCCTGTCATGACGAACGAGAAGGCCATATAAAGCACGCTGCAAACGATGAGCGAGCCAAGAATGCCAATGGGCATGTTTCGTTTGGGGTTCTTTGTTTCCTGCGCTGTGGTGCTCACGGCGTCGAAACCTATGTAGGCGAAGAACACGATGGACGCGCCGCGCAGAATGCCCGATACGCCGTAGTCGCCAAAGTTGCCCGTGTTAGCTGGGATGAACGGGGTGAGGTTTTCGGCGCGCACATATTTCAGGCCGATGATGATGAACACCAGCACTACGGCGATTTTCAGCACCACCATGAAGTCGTTGAACCACGAACTGCCCTTTGTTCCGCGTATCAGGATGAGCGAGATAAACACCACCAGCAGGGCAGCCGGCAGGTTGAAGATGCCGCCCTCCTCGGGGCAAGCCGTCCAGGCTTGGGGCAGCGGGTAACCTATGTCGTTCATCATGAAGCAGAAGTACTTTCCCCACGATTCTGAGATCGCTACACACGAGACTGCGTACTCCAACACCAAGTCCCAGCCGATGATCCACGCCACCAGCTCGCCCATGGTCAGGTAGCTGTACGTGTAGGCCGAACCCGCAATAGGTACCATGGAGGCAAATTCCGCGTAGCACAGGCCTGAGAGTGCGCAACATATGGCGGCGATGGCAAAACTAATGACGATGGCGGGCCCAGTATGCTCACCGGCTACGATACCCGTCACGGAGAACAGACCAGCACCGATGATCACGCCCACACCCATTGCCACGAGGGCAAAAGGTCCGAGCACGCGTTTCAGACCCTTTCCGTCCTTATTACTTGCTTCGTCGAGCAGTTCGCTTACCGTCTTCTTGGCGAAAAGGCTTACCGCTTTCTTCGCTGAGGTTTCCATACGCTTATAGATTTATGAGAGTTTCTTTTTATTGTACGTCAGTGTGTGGATGCGAGGTGAGCGTCCGTACGATGTAGAACGCCAGATGTCCCAAGCCAAACGCCACTGCGATGTAGAAGAGTGTGCGGTCTGCCGTCCAGCCCGCAGTCTGTTGGTGCCAGAAGCCCGTGATTACGCACAGTATGCCTGCCACGGCGCCGATGCCGTGGAGTATGCCCTGTCCCTTGCGGTAGGACGACCCACCGCCGGCGGTGCTGTGGCGTACGCCGTAGTAGGAGTAAATGTCCAAGCCGATAAGCATCCACATCACCAAGCGTATCCACGTGTCGGCGGGGAGGAAGAGCATCATGCTCACGCAGCACACCACGCCAGCCGCGGGCAACCAAGGCACAAAGGGCGTGCGGAAACCACGGGGTGCATCGGGGCGCGTACGGCGTACCACGATGATGCCCAAACATACGAGGGCGAAGGCAAAGAGTGTACCGATGCTCGTCATTTCGCCCGCTACGCTGGCGGGTACCACGCCTGCCAACAGTCCGATAACGGCCATGAACAGCAGGTTGCTCCGTGCAGGCGTGTGGAACTTTGCGTGCAGGTGTGAGAACAGCGGCGGAAGCAGACCGTCGCGGCTCATGCTATAAAATACGCGGCTCTG
>CAVKGN010000013.1:11232-16981 GCA_963655595.1 uncultured Oscillospiraceae bacterium | reverse complement strand
CGCAGAACGCCCGACCAGCCGTATTCACCAAATACGCCCGTGTTTTGCGGGATGAACGGCGTGAGGTTGTCCGCCTTGATGTATTTGAAGCCTATGACGATGAACACCAGGATCACGGCAATTTTCAGCGCCACGAGGAAGTCGTTGAACTTAGAGCTACCCTTTGTGCCGCGCATCAAGATGAGCGATAGCAACACGATGAGTAGCGTGGCGGGGAGGTTGAACACGCCGCCGTCCGCCGGACAGGCTGTCCACGCTGTGGGGAGGTGCCAGCCCAGGTCGTCCATCATGATGCAGAAATATCGGCTCCACGAGATGCTCACCGTCATGGCTGCCAAGGCGTATTCCAGCACCAAGTCCCAACCTATGATCCACGCCACGAGCTCGCCCATGGTGAAGTAACTATATGTGTAAGCCGAACCTGCCACAGGTATCATTGAGGCAAATTCGGCGTAGCAAAGTCCGGCGAGGCCGCAGCATACGGCAGCGATGGCAAAGCTCAGGATAATTCCCGGTCCGGCGTGGTCGCCAGCCACAATGCCCGTCACGGAGAAGAGGCCTGCGCCAATTATCACGCCCACGCCGAGAGCAATCAGCCCCCACATGCCGAGCACGCGCTTCAGGCCTTTTCCGCCGTCGTTGCCGGCTTCGAGCAGCAGCTCCTCAGCCGTTTTCTTTACAAACAAATCCATGCTGAATCTTACAAAATGAAATTAAATATACTGCAAAGGTAACAAAATGCTCATAGAATGGCATTAATATCCCCTCACGATGTTCTTTTACGGGCTGAAATCTGTACGATGCGTTGCGTAGGGGTTGTTTCCCGTCGCCCGCATGTGTGCAAAATTATCCCCGGGGTCGTTGACGTTCAACGTACGAGTGACACGTGTCTGTCGTACGTCGGACGTGTGTCCATCGTATGAGTGACATGTGTACGTCGTACGAGTGACGTCAACGACCCCGGGGGTAGTGTCGACTACTTGCCTTGCTTGCGCTTGTAGTTGGCGAAGGTGAACGGCAGGGTGTTCTTCTCGTCGGGCTCGTGCGCTTCGCTGCTCTCCAGCTCCCACTCCTCGGGGTTGTACTCCGGGAAGAAAGTGTCGGCCTCCGTCGGCACGGCGTGGATGTGCGTCAGGCACAGGCGGTTGGCATGGGGGAGAGCCTCGCGGTAAACGCTTTCGCCGCCAATGATAAACACCTCCTCGCTGCTGGTGCACGAGGCAAGAGCTGCTTCGAGGCTGTGGAAAACTTCAGCCCCTGGGGCCGTGTAGCTGTCGTTCCGACTGATGACCACGTTTCGGCGGTTGGGCAATGCCCCCTTGGGGAGCGACTCAAACGTTTTGCGGCCCATCACGATGGTGTGTCCTGTGGTGAGTGCTTTGAAATGTTTCAGGTCGGCGGGCAGGTAGTAGAGCAGTCCGCCCCTGAGGCCGATGGCGCGGTTCTCCGTGAGCGCGCAGATGATAGAAAGGTTCATTGAATGGGGTAGGGTATAGGGTTCGTGTGAGGTGCGGACGGGCGTCCGCCGTGCCGCTGAGGCTTTATTCTTGGGCAATGCGCAGAGCGTTGGTCACTGCCTCGGCACAACGTTCGCCGTCGACCGCCGCGCTGACAATTCCGCCAGCGTAGCCTGCGCCCTCGCCACAAGGGAAGAGGCCGTGAATACGCACGTGGCAGAGCGTTTCGGCATCGCGCAGAATACGTACTGGAGCCGACGTACGCGTCTCGACGGCGATGAGCGTGGCCTCGTTGGTCAGAAATCCGCGACTGCGCCGCCCGAAGGCGTTGAAGCCCTCAATGAGTCGGCTGGTGATGAAGCGCGGCATCCAGAAGTGGAGCGGCGAAGAGACGAGTCCGGGCGTGTAGCTCGAAGCCGGCAGGTCGTAGCTCAGGCGGCAGTTCACGAAGTCCGCCATGCGCTGCGCGGGAGCCGTCTGGCAGCGGTTGCCCTGTTGCCAGCAGGCCTTTTCGAGTGCCTCCTGGAAGTACATCATCCGCAGGGGATTGTTCTTATCACCGATGTCGACGTGTTCCGAAGCGAACGCGCCGTCTGCCATTGCCTCGGTGAGGAACGGAGCCAGCTCCTTGTCGAGATCTTCCAGGCGTGTCTCAACGACCATACCCGAGTTGCTCCACGCCGAGTTGCGGAGCGAAGAGCTCATTCCGTTCACCACAATTTGGCGGTCGCCACTGGCAGCTGGTACAACCACGCCGCCAGGACACATGCAAAAGCTGTAAACGCCCCTGCCGCCACTCTGCGCCACGTAGTTGTACTCCGCCGTGGGCAGGTACTTGCCCTTTCCCTCGGCGTTGTGGTACTGAATGCGGTCAATAAGCTCAGCCGGATGTTCCAGACGTACGCCCACGGCGATAGGCTTTGCCTCGATGTCGATGCCCTGGGCGCGCAGTTGGCGGTACGTGTCGCGAGCGGAGTGCCCCGTGGCAAGAATTACCTGCCCGAGGAACGTTTCGCCCGTCTGGCAGCGCACGCCTTTCGTCTCGTTGCCGTCGACGATGATCTCCGTTACGCGTGTGCCGAAATGCACCTCGCCGCCGCTGGCAATGATCTGGTTGCGCATGTTCTCAATGATGCGCGGCAGGCGGTCGGTACCTATGTGCGGGTGAGCGTCGACAAGGATGTCCGTGCTGGCGCCGAATTGGCAGAACACGCGCAGCACCTTCTCCACATTGCCGCGTTTTTTCGACCGCGTGAAGAGTTTTCCGTCGGAGAAGGCACCTGCGCCGCCCTCGCCAAAGGAATAATTGCTCTCTGGGTCGACCTTGTGCTCGCGCGAGATGAGTGCGATGTCCTTGCGGCGGTCGTGTACGTTCTTGCCGCGCTCCAACACCACGGGACGCTTACCCAGTTCGATGAGTCGGAGGGCGGCAAACAGTCCCCCAGGGCCGGCACCCACTACCACCACGCTCTCGGCGTTGCTCACGTCGGGGTACTCAATCGGCTCGAAGTCGAGCTTCGGCGGCATGGCATTGATAAACATCTCCACGCCAAGGTTGACGAACACGTGGCGTTGGCGCGCATCGATGCTCCGTTTGCGTATGCGCAGAGCCGTAATGGTGCGGGCGTCAATGTGGAGTGTTTGCGCGAGTTCCCGTTTGAGCCGTTCCTCGTCGGCGGCTATATCGGGCGTGGCCCGCAGCTGCTGCAAACCGTTCACCTCGCCGAGGTAGACAAAAGGCGTGAACTCTTTCGGTTCCCCCTTGTAGGGATTTTCCCTTACGGGACGCGCCTCAGCACGACGGCCGGGAGCGCTCGGGCGAAACTTCTGGCGGCCGTTTCGCTTGCCGTTATCTCTTTTGCTAAACATAGTGTGTCTGTTATATGCCTACTTCTTTGCAAAGGGCTTGCGCCATGTGCAGCCCTCCTTCCAGCGCGAGCAGCCGTAGGCGGTCTTACCTTTTATCACTTTGCCCTCGCCGCACTGCGGACAAACGCTGCCGGCGCGGATTACCTTGCGCCGCGGCTTAGCCTCGGTCGTGTCAGTTCCCTTTGGCAACATAGGAGCACTTGCCTCCGGCGTAGCTTCGGCGGCAATGTGGCGATTGGAGTTGTCGCGGAGCACCTGGTTGACCACGTCCGTCACCATTTCTTTGAGTTCCGCGATGAACTGCGTGGCACTGTATTCGTGCCGTTCAATCTGCCGCAGCTTTTTCTCCCAACGTCCCGTGAGCTCTGCGCTCTTGAGGAGTTCCTCGTTGATGAGCGATATCAGTTCAATGCCCGTGGGCGTAGCCACAATGTTCTTGCGCTGGCGACGAATATACTGCCGGCGGAAAAGCGTTTCAATAATGGCGGCACGCGTAGACGGGCGGCCAATTCCGTTCTCCTTCATGGCGTCGCGCAGCTCATCGTCGTCGACTGTGCGGCCTGCGGTCTCCATGGCGCGCAGCAGGGTGGCTTCGGTGTAGTACTTGGGCGGTTGCGTGGTCTTCTGCGCCAGTTCGGGGAAGTGCTCGCCGCTCTCGCCCTTCACAAAGTCGGGCAAGGTGCGTTCCTCGTCGTTGCGCTTGTCGTCGTCCTCCGTGGCGGTAGTAGCCAGTTTGGCAGCAGTGGGCGGCACAGCCCGCCAGCCCTGTTCGAGAATGGTCTTGCCCGTAGCCTTGAACGCCACGTCGGCAGCCTGTCCCGTTACGGTGGTGGCAGCAAACTTGCAGTCGGGATAGAATACGCTGATGAAGCGACGCACCACGAGGTCGTAAACGTTGCGCTCCATGTCCGTAAGGTTGTGCGCAGCAACGCCCGTAGGGATTATGGCGTGGTGGTCCGTCACCTTCGAGGAGTCGAACACCTTTTTGCGTTTAAGAAGCTGTGCGCCGCGTAGGGGAGTGAGTAGATCGCCGTACTGTCCGCTGATGCCGTTGAGAATGTTCTTACACTTTGGGTATATGTCGTCTGAGAGGAACGTCGTGTCGACGCGCGGATAGGTAGTCACCTTCTTCTCGTAGAGCGACTGGATGAGCGAGAGCGTCTGGTCGGCCGTGTAGCTGAACTTTTTGTTGCACTCCACCTGTAAGGAGGTGAGGTCGAAGAGGCGCGGCGGCTGTTCCGTACCCCGTTTCTTCTCCACCGAAGTGACGGTGAACGGAGCCTGGCGTATGCTTTCGAGTGCCTTGCGTCCTTCCTCCTCGCTCGTAAATCCGCGCCGTCCGATGGCGGCCGTTTCCTTCTTCTTCCCGTCAGCCGCGGCCGCCTCGCCTTCGGCAGGGAGTTCGTCCTCGTTGGGGTCGGCCATCACGGCGGCGAAGGTCGTTTGCCTGTACTTGGTGGTCAGCACCCAATAGGGCTCAGGCTTGAAATGATCAATCTCGTGCTGACGGCGAACGATGAGCGCCAACGTAGGCGTCTGCACGCGGCCAATGGACAGCGGCGTGGCGTTGTAGCCCGTGCGGTATTTCAACGTGTAAAGCCGGGTGGCGTTCATTCCGAGCAACCAGTCACCGATGGCACGGCACAGGCCCGCCTCGTAGAGCGACTGGTAGTCCGCTTGCGGCTTGAGCGTTTGGAATCCCTCGCGGATGCTCTCCTCGGTCAGCGAGGAAATCCACAAGCGGTCCACGGGACATTTAGCTCCCGCCTTTTGCATTACCCACCGCTGGATGAGTTCGCCCTCCTGGCCGGCATCGCCGCAGTTGATGATGCGGTCGGCCTGCTGCATGAGGCGTTCGATGACGGCAAACTGCCGCTGCACGCCCTCGTCCGCTTTGAGGCGAATGCCGAAGCGCGTAGGCAACATGGGCAAAGCCCCGAGGCTCCACCGCTTCCATAGGGGCGTGTAGTCCTCGGGGTATTTCAGTTCGCAGAGATGGCCGAAAGTCCAGGTCACTTGGTAGCCTTTTCCCTCCAAGTAGCCCGGGTGTTGCTCCGTGGCTCCGAGGATGGCGGCTATGTCGCGCGCCACGCTGGGTTTTTCGGCAATGCAGACTATCATTCGTTAGGTGTTGTTTTCGATTCGTGTGTTGTGTAGCGGAACTGCATCCGTTCCGCATTAAATGTAAGGCCGTCCTTGGCAAAGAAACGGCCGATGAGACCCTCGCAGGCAAGGGCTGCCGGCGTGCCCTCGATGAGGCCCTCGCGCTGCAAGAGCCACAGGCGATCGGCAAAGTGGAGTGCCAGTTCCACGTCGTGCGTGGAGAGGAGCAGCGTCTTGCCCTCCTCGTGCGCCAAGCGGCTTAGCAGTCGCAGGGTGTCCACCTTTGTGGGGAAGTCCAGAAACGCCGTCGGCTCGTCGAG
>CAVKGN010000013.1:8718-10943 GCA_963655595.1 uncultured Oscillospiraceae bacterium | reverse complement strand
TCCTTCCCGTCAATTACGACTTTCCCCGCGAGAGGCGGAAGAAAACCCGCCAGCGTGCGGAGCAGCGTGCTCTTGCCCACGCCGTTTACGCCGAGCAGCGCCGTGAGTGTGCCTTGCGGCAGCGAGGCGTTGAGGCCTTGGCATACGCAGCGACGTTTGTAGCCCGTTTGCAAGTGGGTGAGTTGCAGCATGGCGGCGAGGGGATTAGTGGAAACGGCGGCCGAAGGTGAGGATACGTAAGCGGTTGCGCAGGGCAAACGTTATGCGCGACCACTCGCCGTAGCGAATGTTGAGAAACAGTTCCTCCACTCCGCGCCAAAGCTTTACCCAAGGATGCCCCCAGCCCATGATGCGGTACACCCGGCGGCGGAAAGCCACGTGGTCCACTACGTGCAAAGGGTGGTGCAGGGGAAAGTCCAGTTCGTGCCGTCCCATGGTGAAGATGCGGCGGTAGCCCGAGGGCAGTGTGCGTATAGAACCGGCAAAGTGCGTGGAGTCGTTTGTCACCCCGTTGTTGGTCACCAGGTTGACGCGCGGCGCCACAGCCAGCTGCGAGTTGAGAAGCAGGTGAGCGTAGAAGATTGTTTCGTAGAAAGCCTTTCCGCTCTCCTTGTGCGCCCGAGCCATGGGCAGAAAGTCCTTACGGAGCTTGCGTTCCTTGATGAGGTTGCTGATTTTCGTCACGGCATTCTCGTCGTTCAGCCAGTCGTAGTGCTCGTTCCACTGGTTCACCACTCGACTCCACGAGGCCCAGCCCCAAATGCTGAAATTGGTGGTGAAGAAATAGTCGTCGTTGCCAATGTCGGTCGTTTGCTCCTCTTGGTTAAAGCCCTGAATCATGCCAATGCGCTCATCGTCGGCGTAGCGGTCGAGCATTTCCTGACAAAAACGGAAGAACGAAAGCGTGGGTATGTCGTCGTCTTCAAGCACAATGCACTTGTCCGTCAGACTGAAAGCCCAGCGCTGCGAGATAAACTCAGATGGATCGCAACCAAAGTTTTGCTCCTGATAGAGGCGGTGCACCTCGCACGGCCAGTCCACCTCCTCGACCACCTTGCGGCATGCCTCAATGCCCGGTACGTCGCGACTGGAACGCGGTCCGTCCTGGTAGAGAAAAAGTCGCGCCGGACGAGCCTGCTTGACGGCCTCGAAGACGCGCGACAAAGTGCTGGGACGATTGAAAAAGATGATGAGAACAGAAATGTCCATGAAAACAAGTGTGTGAGGGACGGAAGGTGAACGAGATGCGTTAAGAGAGGTTTTCCAAGTAGAACACGGCGTGGCCGCAACGCTTGTCCTCGGGCGGGAGCTGCATGTAGTTGCGGTAGAGGTCGGTGAGGTAAGCGTCGGGATTGGCCGGAGCGTTAAACTCCGCATCCTCAAACTTTATTCGCCGCACGGGGAAAACGCTGTCCTGGCGGTGCATGATGCCGTAGCCGTTGTTGTTGAGCGTGTTCGAGATGTATTCGTTCCGCTTCTTGAAAGCGCACGCCACGTGCCACAGGAGTTTGCACCAGGCACGCTTTGCGCCGAAGTAGAAAAACTCTGTAAACGAACGCAATGAGTAGTAGTGCTGACTGCTCAGTATGGCGTTGGCCCGACAATAGCCCTTGGAGATTCGCTTTATTGTGCTGCGCGAAACAGAAGGGTAAGAAATCATGGGGAAAATGTCGACGTAAAGTCCCTTGGCGTAGTTGCGCGAGAAGTCATCGCCGTACTCCACCAGGAACGACTCCCTGTCGCGCACCTTGAAGATGGGCAGGCGCACTTCTGCGTCTGTGTCGGGCGTTTGCACGCAAAGGTTCTCAGGAAGTTCGCTGCGCGCCGCCTCGACAAACCGCGGCAAGTCCTCACGACGCATGGCAATGTCAATGTCGTCGTCCCAGGGAATGAAACCACCGTGGCGCACGGCACCGAGAAGCGTGCCGCCGTCGAGCCAGTAGTCAATGTGGTGACGCTGGCAAACCCTGTCAATCTCTTTAAGAATATGAAGCTGTTTCAGCTGTACGGCCCGCCTGTGGCGCGCCAGATAGTCGGATAGAATTTCGTCCATGTGTTTGTACTTTCACCTCTCAGCGGAGGAACGACACGCCTGTGAGTTCTCAGTGGTCCGAACGCTTCACGTCGATAACCTGCCCTGTATAGTCGGCGAGGAGGCAGCGCACCGTTACGTCCGCCACCACCTCCGAGCGGAGCAACGTATCGTCCGGCTCAATGCCGAAGTT
>CAVKGN010000013.1:0-8480 GCA_963655595.1 uncultured Oscillospiraceae bacterium | reverse complement strand
TAGTTCGTCTGCACGGCGGCTTGAATAAGGGCGTAGTCCATTCCCGCGAGCGGCTCTTTGTGAAGCACACCAGCCGTGTTGATAACGTGGTCGATGCGTCCCTCCTTCTCAGCCACCGAACGGAGAGCAGCGGCCACGCTTTCGCGGTTGCCCACGTCCGTCCCCGTCAGCGAACGGGAAAAGCTGTGCACACGGCACCCCTTGGCTTGAAGTTGGTCGGCAATGTCTTTGCCAATGCCGTACGAACCGCCGAACACCGCCACCACTTTGTCGCGGAGCTGATCCTCGTTGAGCGAACTCGGAGCCTGTGAGCCGCGGAGCTGGAAGAGTTTGTCGAGCAGGAACGTGTCCTCCTTGTAAGTGAGCTTCATGTTGCTCTCCTCGCCCGCTACGAGGAACACCGGTACCTCTGGCATGTACTTCACCACCACGCCGCAATCGTCCGTCACCTTAAAGTCAGGGTCGGACAGGGCGCGGCGGTAAGCCTCAGAAATAACGGAGAGACGGAAAGCCTGTGGCGTTTGTCCGCGTTGCAGGCGCGAACGGTCAGGGATGGCGGCAATGCGGTCGCCCTCGGCCTCGATGATGGTGTCGACGGCGGGCACTGTTACGTCAATGGCCTCGTGCGAGAGAAGAGCCTCGCACACGTCGTTGATAATGCGTTCCGAAACCAACGGACGCACAGCGTCGTGAAAGACAAGGTTGACGTCCTCCGCAGTGCCCTCATAGGCGCGGATGGCAGAGAGGCTGGAGTCGTAGCGTTCCTTTCCGCCTTTAAGGATCTTCTTTACCTTTTTCCAGCCATTGCGGAGCACAATGTTCTCCATGTCGCCCACGTAGACGGGATTGCATACAACGGCAATCTCGTCGATGTGCGGATTGCGCTCAAAAGTGTCGAGGGTGTGTTCAATGACCATCTTGCCGGCTACCTTGAAGAACTGTTTGGGCGTGCTAAGACCCAAACGGCTGCCTACGCCGCCGGCTAAGATGACGGCTATATTACGTGCCATAAAATACGTGTGTTCTTTGCTTTTCTGCCCGCCCAAGAAGGGGCGTTCTGCCTTATTCTATAATGAGCAAAGGTATACATTTTAATTTGAAAAGCGTGCAGAGTGTCACTGCGATGCGCCATTTTGCGCCCTTTTCCACCCGAAAGAGCTTTACAGTCGGTTAAATTATTTATCTTTGCCCCCAAACATTGAAGCCTTACGGGCTCGTTCGCTTGCGCAGCGTTGCGCATGAACTCCCTTTCTTTGCGGACGAAGCCTATAACACTGAAACTCATGGTTGGAAGCCACAAGATAAAAAACGTACGTCTGCACAATGAGGGCAACCGCATCCTCACACACAGCCTTTTCATCATGGTGATTGTGGGTGCACTGCTCTTTTACCTTCTCCGGAACGTCACGCTCTGGCCGTTCTACGTGTATGCGGCGGTTTGCATTGTTCTTTACGCCATCGCCGTAAACTTTTTCCGTTGCCCCATCCGTATCTACGACGGCGACAAGGAGAACGCTGTGCTGGCGGCTGCCGACGGCAAGGTGGTGGTGATTGAGGAAGTGGAAGAGAACGAACACTTTCACGACCGCCGCCTGATGATCTCCATATTCATGTCGATTACCAACGTGCACGCCAACTGGTTCCCCGTAGAGGGATACGTGAAGAAGGTGGTGCACCACAACGGCAACTTCCACAAAGCGTGGTTGCCCAAGGCCAGTACGGAGAACGAACGCTCGACGGTGATTATCGAGACGCCCGACGGCAAGGAAGTACTCGTGCGCCAGATTGCTGGTGCCGTGGCGCGCCGCATCGTGACGTATGCCCGCGAGGACGAAGACTGCTACTTTGACGAGCACCTTGGCTTCATCAAGTTTGGCTCGCGTGTGGACGTGTACCTCCCCACCGACTCGGAGGTACTCGTAAAACTTGGTCAGCGCACCGTGGGTAACCAGACACTCATTGCACGACTAAAATAGCGGCTGCGCCCTTTGCGCCCGCAAATTGTCAACAAGTACGGCGGCACGGCTGCCGGCATTTGGAAATGAAGAAGTATATCCCCAACACATTAACTTGCGGCAATGTCCTCTCAGGGTGCATTGCCACTTATTTCGCCTTCCAAGGCAATTATTCCTGCGCGTTCGCCTGCATCATCCTCGGTGCGGTGTTCGATTTCTTCGACGGTTTTGCGGCGCGCCTTCTCCACGTATCTTCAGCCATCGGCAAGGAACTTGACTCGCTGGCCGACAACATCACGTTCGGACTGGCTCCGGCAACGGTGGTTTACTCCATGCTTACGGAACTGGGCGGCACCGCCGAGGGAAATCCCTTGTTCGGCAACTCCTTTGTAGCCACCTACGTACCCTTTATCGCCTTTCTGATGGTAGCCTTCTCCGCTTTGCGCTTGGCAAAGTTCAATTTGGACGAAAGGCAAACCCACTCATTTATAGGAATGCCCACACCGGCCAACGCCCTGTTCTGGGGAGCTTTGAGCATCTCCATGGAGTGGCACGGACTGCCCGACGATTTGCGCTACCCGCTCTTCGTGGGTTTTGCCATCCTCGTGCTGCTGGCTTGCTACATACTCGTGGCTGAGTTTCCCATGTTCGCCCTTAAATTCCAGAACTACGGGCTCAAGGGAAACGAGGTGCGTTATGGCTTCATCGTTTGCAGCATTGCGCTGCTCGCCGTTTTCGGTTGGATAGGATTTTCAATCATTATAATTCTTTACGTGCTGACCTCGGTCATCAACAACATCTTTGGCACGGAGATTGCAAAAGGTGCATTTAGGGACGAGTGAACTGTGTGCGGACGCTTCTTCCTCCGCGCTGTGTTCCTATATATTATATATGCGTCCTCTACCCTGATGTTGAAAACAGAGTTATAAATCCTATTCCCGTTTATGATTATGAAATTCCTTGGATGCCTGTTTGTCCTGATTTTCGGCGTGGTGTTCGTGGCTTTTGCCTTTTTGCAACAGCTTTACCATACGTTCTTTGGACCGACGCCGAGCAGCAGACGTTCAACCAGTTCCTCCTCTTCCAGTCAGTCGTACCAACGCAACACCTCGTCGGGCAACGCTCACCACGAGACGGGGCGCCAAAACTCGCGCCAGCGTCGCAGCGGCAAGATATTCGCCAAGAACGAGGGCGAATATGTGGACTTTGAAGAGGTGTAAGCCAAGAAACAAGATCAACACTATACATGAAGAAATTCCTTACTCTCTGTGCGGCTCTCCTTGTGAGCTTCACGGCGGCTCGTGCCGATGAAGGCATGTGGCTCTTGAAACTAATGCAGCAGCAACACCTTGAAGACTCGCTCCGCAAGGCAGGCCTGCAACTTCCCCCCGAAGTGCTTTACAGCGAAACAAGTCCGTCACTGCGCGAGTGCGTAGGCATTTTCGGCGGTGGCTGTACGGGCGAGGTGGTGAGCGCCGATGGTTTGGTGCTCACCAACCACCACTGCGGTTTCTCGTATGTACACGAAATGAGCGCCATTGGCCACGACTACATGAAGGACGGCTATTTTGCCCACTCGCGTGCCGAAGAACTCCGCACCCCTGAGGACCTGACGTTCACGTTCGTTCTCCGCATTGTCGACGTAACGAAAGAGGTCAACGCTGCGGCTGAAAAGGCAAAGGCCGATGAATACGTGCGTCAGAGCAGTCGTTTCCTCGATGCCCTGGCAGAGAAAATGCTCAAGAAGAGCGAATACGCTAAGAAGAAGGGCGTGGCAGCGCGCATCGTTCCTTATTTCGACGGCAACCAGTTCTACCTGTTCTACGAGCAGACGTTTGCCGACGTGCGCCTCGTTGCCAATCCCCCTTACAACGTGGGACAGTTTGGTGGCAACAGCGACAACTGGATGTGGCCGCGTCAGAACGCCGACTTCGCCATGTTCCGCATCTACGCCGACAAGAACGGAAACCCCGCTCCTTACAGCAAGAACAATGTGCCCTTGAAGGTGAAGAAGTTCCTCCCCATCTCGCTCAAAGGCATGAACAAGGGCGACTACACCATGATTATGGGCTTCCCCGGAAGTACGAGCCGCTACCTCACCGCCTCGGAGGTGGAACTGCGCTGCGGCAGTCGCAACGCCCCCATCGTGTTGGCAGGCGAACCGCTCTTGAAGTACTACAAAGAGCTGATGGACCAGAGCGACTCCCTGCGCCTGCTCCTTGAAGACGAATACGCCAACTGGGGAAATATGGTGAAGAACTTCGGCGGTATGAACGAGGCCGTGAAGAAGATACACCTCGTTGACCAGAAGAAGGCTGAGGAGGAGCAGTTCCGCCAGTTCGCCAAGCAGTCTGGCAAGGAAGAGTACAAGGACATCATTGAGCGCATCGACACGCTCTGCAAGCAGAATGTAGATCTCTTGTACGACGTTTCGCTCAGCCGCATCACGCTGATGGAACAGTCAGTCGTGGCAAGTTCTGAACTCGTCGACGCGTATGCTGCAGCCTTGAAGAGCGGTAAGGCAAAGGATATAGCCACTGTGAAAGAGGCTTTGCAAAAGATTTGCGACAAGAACCTGGAAGTAAACCTCGACATTGACAAGGGCAAGGTCAAGTTGCTCACCCCCTACTTTGTCAAGAACCACAAGCAGCAAGCCGTGCCGGCTTACCTCGCTGACGGCAAGAGCTGGGAAGCCCTCGTTGACAGCATCTACGACTACAGCGTATTCACCGACAGCGCACGCTTTGCCGCTGCATTGGCACAGAACAATGCCGACGTGTTCCGGAACGACCCGCTGGTGCGCCAGCAAGCCGACATCATGGAGTACTTCATGAAAAGCGTGATGCTTCCTGCAAAGGCATATTCTGCAAAACGCACCGAGCTCGACAAGATATACGTGCGCGGACTCTGCGAAATGTACGACTGGGCCAAGTCGCCGGATGCCAACTTCACGTTGCGTATGACCTACGGCCACGTGAACGACCTCAAACCCCGCGATGCCGTTAGCTACGATTGGCGTACGGTGCTCGACGGCATGTTTGAGAAGGAAAGCAAGACGGAGAGCGACTACTTCATCAACGAACGTCTGCGCAAGCTCTACGAGGCAAAGGACTTCGGCCGCTATGCCCGCGAGGACGGCAAACTCCCCGCATGTTTCCTCACGGACAACGACATCACTGGCGGCAACTCCGGTTCACCCGTGATGAACGCAAAGGGCGAACTCATCGGACTTGCTTTCGACGGAAACATTGAAAGTCTCAGCTCCGACCTCAAATTCAACCCCGAACTCCAACGCTGCATCAACGTAGACATCCGCTACGTACTCTTCATCATCGACAAGTTTGGCGGAAGTACCTACGTGCTCGACGAACTCGACCTTCGATAAAGAGCCACACTTATTCTAATCAACAGCAATCCCCCAAGGACTCTACAAAGCGTCCTTGGGGGATTGCCGTTGATGGGGGTTGCCGTGCTTATCCCCGTCCTGGTTATTCCTACATCCGGGCTAATGGATAAATACTTGGTAAGATGCAGGGTTGCTTCTTGCCAAGATGCAGGTATGTATCTTGCAGGATACAGGTATGTATCTTATCAAGTATTTATCCACTACCTCAGGGCTACGAACAACTACCCCGCGGGTACGAACGACCAGGCGGGAGCAAAAAATAATCAGAAGCCATCGGGCAACTCTGCGCGCGGTGCTGCAAAGATGGCTACCTTTGCAGACGGAAAGAAAACAAACGGCTACTCATGAATAGTCGCGGTGAGTTAGAACCGAATTTTGATGAACACTAAGACCTGTATTGTATTGACTACGCTTTGTGCAGCCAGCGTGAACGGCTATGCGCAAAACGCCGTTAGCAAAACCTATGAAATTAAGGGGACGGTATGCGACTCAACTACGCGCATGCCTGAGGCTTTTGCCACTGTAAGACTTTTGAGCGTTGACGGAACGAAGCCTTTGAAGGCTACCGTTTCTCAGGCGCATGGAGAGTTTCGCATCGTAGCTCCTCAGCCCAGCGAGTATCTGTTGGAACTCGTTTCGTTAGGCAAAGCCCCCTTGCGAACAAAGGTGAGTGTGAGCGATGAACGTCCCGTAGCCAATCTCGATACCTTATATATAAAGGAGTATGACAGTACCCTGGGTACGGCAACCGTTGTGGCGCAGCGTCCGTTGGTACGTGCCGAACTCGACAAGATAGGTTACTCTGTGAGTGACGACCCCGAGGCTCAGACGGCAACGGTTATTGACATCCTCCGCAAAGTACCCATGGTCACCGTCGACGGACAGGACAATATAAAGGTAAACGGCCAGTCGAGTTTTAAGGTCTACGTCAACGGTAAGCCTAACGCTATGATGAGCGCCAATCCGTCGACAATTTTCAAAGCCTATCCAGCCTCCAGCATTAAGAAAATAGAGGTGATTACCAATCCAGGCGCGAAGTACGACGCCGAGGGCGTGGCAGGCGTGCTGAACATTGTGACCAAAACACACACAGAAACTTCGGGCTATTCGCTCACGCTGAACGGCGCGCTCCACACGCAGGGCGGCAACGGCTCGGCTATGGCGTTGATGCAGTTCGGCAAGTTCATGCTTTCGGGATATTATGGTGCGGGCTACCACGATCAAGGTACGGTACGGAGTGACATAGACCGCGAGTTCTACGACTCTGACGAACATCACTTCCAACGCTCACACAGCGATAGTAAGAACCCCGGCCGGTATCAGTTCGGCAATCTCGAAGCCAGTTATGAGTTCACCAAGAGCGACTTGCTCAGCGTGTCGGCAGGCCTGCACAGTTGGAACAGCACGAGCAATGCGCTCAATCGTACGCAGATGCTCAACCGCCAGGGCGAACTCGCCTACGGCTATACGCAGAAACAGCACAACAAGGAACTCTATCAGTCCGTCGACGCCTCGGCCGACTTTCAGCACTCGTTTAACGAGAATAGCAAACTCACCTTCTCCTACCAGTTTAGCCGTGACCCGTCCGGAACAAAGAGTAACACCCTATTGCTCGAAAGCGAGAACCTGCCCGAAGGACTTGGACTGCGCGACCTCCGTACCGACCCCGACAAACTCAGCACGGAGCAGACGGCACAGGTAGACTTCACTACGCCGCTCGACAAAAAGAAGGCACACACATTGGCCGTGGGCTTGAAATACATCAACCGCATCAACCGAAGCAACAGCACGGAGTATGCCCGCGAGGCAGGAACTGACGCAGACTTCCTGCTCGACGAGGAAAACTCCTTGCGCTACCGCCATCGCAGCGACATAGCCGCCTGCTATTTGGAGTACACGCTGAATGTGGGCAAATGGTCGGTGATGGCGGGCAGCCGTTACGAGTATGACCGCGTACGGGTGAGCTATCCCGACGGTAAACGTCCGTCGTTCGCAAACAATTTTAGCGACTGGGTGCCTTCGTTGACGATGGGTTATTCCCTCAAACCCACCATGTTGTTGAAGTGGGGCTACAACCTGCGCATTGCTCGTCCCGACATTGGAAGCCTCTCTCCCTATCGTGAAAGTCTTACGCCCGAGCAGGTGGAATACGGCAACCCAAGCATGGAGAGCGAGGATGGGCACAACCTGAACGTCACCTTCTCAACGTTCAGCCCCAAGCTGACCGTCAACGCCTCATTGAACTACGCCTTCTCGAACAACGGGATTGTACAGTATCAGTTTGTAGACGCACGAAATGTCCTCAACTCCACCTACGACAACATCCAGCACAGCCGCCAGCTCTCGCTCTCGCTCTTCACCAGCTGGACGATGACCAAAACGACAAGTCTCAACCTCAATGCCTCGGGCGGCTACGAACGCTATGCCGCCGCTCGTACTGGCAACCGCACTTCGGGACTGACAGCCAACCTATGGCTCGGCGTAGATCAGGACTTGCCCTGGAAACTGAAACTTAGTCTAAACGGCGGTGCAAGTAGCAAAAACGTAGCGTTGCAGGGTAGGGGATTTGCCCTATATTTCTACATGCTCAGCCTCAAACGCTCCTTCCTCAAAGAAGACCGCCTGTCGGTGACGCTCATGGCCTCGAATTTCCTCAATCGTCGCCTCCATGTCAGCAATAAGGAAGAGAGTCCTCAATTTTCTACCCACTTGCGCACCAGTAATCAAGTCATGCAGTTTGGCCTCTCCCTGTCGTACCGACTCGGCTCGCTGAAAGACAATGTAAAGAAAGTGGATCGTAGTATCAGTAACGACGACGTCCATTCAACGAGCAAGGGAGGCGGAGCGCAGCAAGGCATATAGGCACGACCTTGACGAGAGGAGCGGCCAGCTTGCAGTAATATAGGTAACAATCTCCGTATTATTTATTGTTTCATTCGCTTGCAACCCTCTACCTTTGCCTCAAATACGTGCAGTTGGTTGAGAGTTTTCTTCTCGTTGCATCCCCTTCGCTACTTTGAGGGCTGAATAGGAGGCTAAGCGTTTGATAGCTAATAAATTATATTTGCGAAATATGTAAAAATATTGACAAAATACAGGTGCAGCGGCATGTCTCAGGC
>CAVKGN010000012.1:17412-31610 GCA_963655595.1 uncultured Oscillospiraceae bacterium | reverse complement strand
TACAAGGGCAACTTGTCCCCCGTCCTGCCCACTGGCGAAGAAACCGTTTACGGGCACATCCTGCGTCTGTACGGCGTAGAGGCATCCTAAAACCAACCCTGCATGAGAACATTTGCGGTAATCGTTACCTACAACCGTCTGCCCTTACTCAAAGAATGCGTGGCTGCACTCCTCGCGCAGAGCAGGCAGCCCGACAGAATAATCATTGTGGACAACTGTTCAAGCGACGACACGGCGCAGTACCTTGATACGCTCCGTCCGAACCCATTGTTCCACATCGAAACGCTTGAAGAAAACACTGGCGGTGCCGGCGGCTTCTCCCACGGTCTGAAAACGGCTGTGCTTATGGGAGCTGACTTTACGTGGCTCATGGACGACGACACTATCCCCGAACGGGACAATCTGGAAAAGCTGCTGGAAGCACAAGAGTCAGCCAACAACGTGGGCTACGTATGCAGCAAGGTGCTTTGGACGGACGGTACGCCGCACTTGATGAACCGCCCAGCTCTTGCAGGTAATGATGAGGCTGACGCCAACGGCAGTGTTCCTTGCATCACCGCCTCCTTCGTGTCCATCCTTGTCAGTACAAAGGCTGTCCTCAGGGTAGGGCTGCCCATCAAGGAGTTCTTCATCTGGTGCGACGATTTGGAGTACACCCTACGCATCCACCGAGCCGGGTACACTACGTTGTACGCTCCGCAAGCCGTGGCACTTCACAAAACGGCTACGAACTATTACCCGAACATCGTTACCGCACCGCAGGGTATGGCGAAGCGCTACTATTACCAAATGCGCAACTCGCTCTATATCATGCACACCGAGGTGCAAAACAAATGGCTTTTCCGTTTCAAGGCGTGGAACAAATTGCGCATACAAAAGCACCGCATCAGCAAGCGGAAGGACGAAGAGAGCAAGCCTTTGTTCCTCTCCTACGTGAAGGAGGGGTGTCGCGATGGCTTGAACTTCTCCCCCCAAATAGAATACATTGATCCCTCAGAAATAAAAGCAGAAACGTGTGGCAGTGCAATGCCCGCATCAAAATAACAGCATGGCAAAGGAAACAGAGAAGGTGCTGACGGTCGTAGTGCCTACCTATAATATGGAGGCGTATCTCGCCAAATGTCTTGACTCAGTGACAAACGAGTACGTGCCGTCGTCGCTCGAAGTGATTGTTGTAAACGACGGGAGCAAGGATGCCTCTCTTGACATCATGAAGAAATACCAAGAGAAGCGCCCCGACATAATTAAGGTCATTGACAAGGAAAATGGTCACTACGGTTCGTGTATCAATGCTGGCTTGCGCGAGGCGACAGGACGCTACTTCCGTCCCCTCGACGCCGACGACTGGTTCGATACGGACGCTCTCGTGCACCTTCTCAAAGAACTTGAAACGGCAACTGCCGACCTGGTGGTGACTCTGCGCACGGAGCATATCCTCACCAAAACAGGCGAGGTGAAAGAGCGGGCCTATCCCCTGTCGAGCATAGAGTATGGCCGAACGTACGACCTCACCGACTTCCGCTTTGCCGATTATGCCGTGCACGAGGACTTCAATATGCACAGCATGGCGTGGCGCACGGAACTGTTGCGCAAGTCGGGATTGCAGTGCAACGAAGGGGTTTGCTACACTGATTTCCAATATTGCACAGCCCCGATAAGCCACGCCCGTTCGTTCGTGGCATACGACCTTTTCCTTTATCATTATAACATTGGTCGCGAGGGGCAGAGCGTTGGCCAGGCTGCCATGCAGCGCAACTTCTCGCATATCGTGTCGGTGCTGCGGTCGTTGCTTGAGGACTTGGAAAAGAACGCCTCAAACATTCCCGCCGTATTCGACAACCAAAAGTATTTCGTGGACAAGGCTGCCAACACCTTTGCCGTAAGCATGCGCTTGCAGATGTCTGTCACGCCGCAGGTATACTCCGACTTCTCCTATATATATACTACGCTCGAACGCTTTTGCATCAACAACCGCCTTCTGCATAAGTACTACTTCCGCGTCTGGTACTGGCTACGCTTCCGCTGGGTAATAGCCTTCACTATGCACTGCTACCAAAAGGCACACGGCGTGATTGACTGGAGCCGTCAATAGCAGGCCATCAGGCTTACGCAGAGCCAGATGGCGGAGAAGTTTGGCCGTAACCGTACCGTTCTCGTCATATAAACCAACTGTTTCAAGGAGGGAAAACTATAATGAAACGGCAAAATAGCAAAGCATCATGAGAGTCAATGACAATGAAGTGAAAACTGGAGTATACGAGCAGATAATCAACCGACTCTTTAAGCAGAAACTGGATAAGGTCGATACCGACCGCTTCTATATAGGGAAGAAGTCAATATCGAAAGGAGATGCGGTGAATATACTTAGTAAGTATTTGCAGCATCTCATCGAAATGGCTTTTATAGGTTCTGCCGAGGACGAGAGCGCCGAGAAATACACTGCCTTCATCAACTCGGTTATAAAGACGCTTGGAAGAGAATTCAATGTTGAAGACACAGAACTTGACCTTATAGACGCCCAGAAAAACATTCTTACGGCAATAGTAGACCGCACCAATTGCGAATATCCCGACATTGAGCAACATTTGCGTGCCATTACCCCCGTCACCTCTTTGAGCCACTGCGAATTGTTCTTTGGAGGAAACGGCACGGCGAATATGGAGAGCGAACTGAACAGAGAGATACTTTGTTCAGACGAAATATGCTGGGTGGTGTCGTTCATCAAGACAAGCGGTCTGAACCTTCTTTGGAACAGCCTGAAAAAGTTCACAAGCGAAGGAAAGCCGCTACGCATCATCACGACAACCTACACGGGGGCAACAGACTATGACGCCATTGCAAGGTTGGCTACCTTGCCAAACACGCAAATAAAGATATCGTACGACGGAACCCAAGACCGTTTGCACGCAAAGTCCTACATATTCCTTCGCAATTCGGGCTTTCACACCGCCTATATCGGTTCGAGCAATCTCTCCCAGTATGCGCTGAAAGATGGAAAAGAATGGAACTTCAAGGCTACACAGTTTGAGCTGCCCAAGGTGATTGATGAAGTGCGCCATTCGTTTGATACGTATTGGGACGACCCCACATTTGAAGACTTTATACCAGGAGTAAGCGACGAACGGTTGAAGAAAGCCTTGGGAGCAGACTGGGAAACGCCCCTGCTCAACTTCTCCGATCTTGACTTGATGCGAGCCAAGGACTACCAGCAGGAAATACTGGAAAAGCTTGATGTGGAGCGCAACGTACATGGCCACTTCCGCAACCTCGTGGTGGCGGCTACCGGCACCGGGAAAACCGTCATAGCGGCTTTCGACTTCAAGCGCTTTCGCGAAAAGCATCCCGACTGCCACTTCCTGTTTATTGCTCATCGACAGGAAATCTTGCAACAAGCCATGCAGACTTTCCGCATTGTGCTCGAAGACCCGAATTTTGGCAGCGTTTGGGATGGAAACAACGAACCTACCAGCTACAAGCATGTCTTTGCCAGCAAGGATACCTTGCGCAATCGTTTGGACAGTCTGCATCTGACGGAGGACTATTACCATTACATGGTGGTAGATGAGGTGCACCATGTTGTGGCACCTACCTACGTTAAGCTGATGACGTACTTCAAGCCGCAAATACTGCTGGGGCTGACGGCTACTCCTGAACGTACAAACGAACAAGAGGACATCACGGTGTTCTTTGACGGACACATCTCTGCTGAAATCCGTTTGCCCGCAGCCTTAAACGCTGGCTTGCTTGCTCCCTTCCATTATTATGGCATCCCCGACTATACGGACTTGTCCGAAGTGAAGTGGGGCAGGAATGGTTACGACATAGCCGAACTCTCCCGGATATACACGCAGAATGATTTCCGCACGTTGCTCATCCTGAGGAAGATGCAGGAATACATCGGCAGCAGCCGTCTGCATAAGGTTCGCGCCCTTTGTTTCTGCGTTGATAAGCGGCATGCCGAATTCATGAATGCCAAGTTCACGCTGGCCGGACTCAAAACAGACCTGCTGACCAGCGATGATGACAACAAACACCGCAGTAAAGTAAAAAGGAGGTTGCGCGAAGGAGCTATCAACTACCTCTTCGTGGTAGACCTATTCAACGAAGGTGTGGATATTCCTGAGATAGACACCATTTTGTTCCTTCGTCCCACGGAGAGTGCCACGGTGTTCCTCCAGCAGTTCGGACGTGGTCTCCGCCTGTGCAAGGGAAAAGACCACCTTACCGTACTCGACTTTGTGGGACATTCCCGTGCAGAGTTTAGCTACAAGGAACGGTTTGAGGCATTGATAGGCCGACATTCCCGAAGTATAAAGAGCGAGATTGAAGCAGGGTTTACCAACGCGCCGTTCGGCTGTAAGATAGTGCTCGAAGACAAAGCGAAAGAAGAAATCCTGGCTAACATCGAGGGCTATCTGCGCAGCATGAACAAGAATAGGCTTATAAAGGAGATTGCCGCCTACTACAAAGCCAACCCCGACCAGTTCTCCTTGAAGGCCTTTATGGATTACAGCCATATTCCTTTCTACAAGATATATGGCAGTTTGACCTGGGGCGAACTCTGTCAGTTGGCAGGTGTAAGGAAGGACGTATCCGTTCATTCAGCCCAGTTGAAGTATGCTGTCACAAAGAAGTGGCTTGCCACGGACTCCTTCTCCTATTTCTCGCAGCTGTTGCAGTTCGCCCAGAGCGGGTTCGTATGCGATACCGCCTCTTTCTCAAAGCGAGAACAGCGATTAGCTGTGATGCTCTATTATGACTTGTACTCCTCAGCGGGAAACTACTTGAGCATCGACGAGATGTTCAGTGACTTGGCCAGTGACAAACTGTTTACCGAAGAATTCATTGAAGTGGTTTCCTATCTGCGTGACCGCTGCTCTGCTCCTGAGAAGGAAGACAACTCCGTTTACTGCGAATGGAACCCTCTCCGTTTACACGGTGTTTACACAAAAGCGCAAATACAGGCCGCCCTTGGTATGTCGACCATAGAGCGCAGGTCGCCTTCGCGCGAAGGGGCGGAACGCCTAAAAGACATCAAGTTGGAGGCAATGTATGTGGACATCATAAAGAAGCGTGAGGAGGGCTCCCTGACAGCCTATAAGGACTATGCACAAAATCGTGAGTTCTTCCATTGGGAAACCCAGAACCGAGTCCGTGAAGGCAGTAGAGAGGCTGAGGCCTATCGCAATGGCGAAAACAATATGCTCTTGTTTGTAAGGCAACAGGCAGAGCATCCCGACTATGGATGCACCATGGGCTTTACCTATTTGGGCCAAGTCACGATGAAGAAGATGGAAGGCTCTAAACCTATGCAAATTGTGTGGCAGTTGGAAACGCCCATGTCGGAGGCCACCTACGCCTTTGCCTGTCAGTATAAAGCTATCGGGTAAACATACAGCTATGGAAGGAAAGAAGAACGTAGAGGTAGTCGCCGCCATAATCTGTGAGGACGGCCAAGTATTCGCCACGCAGCGAGGATATGGTGAGTGGAAGGACTGGTGGGAATTTCCCGGCGGAAAGATAGAGCCAGGGGAAAGTCCGCAGGAAGCCCTGCGACGCGAGATAAAGGAAGAACTTGCCACCGAAATAGAAGTAGGCGAACTGATAACGACCGTAGATTACGACTACCCCAAGTTCCACCTCACAATGCATTGTTTCCTGTGCAAGGTAAGAAAGGGAAACTTAACCCTCTTAGAGCACGAGGCTGCCCGATGGCTACGCCGTGAAGACCTTCACACCGTGAAATGGTTGCCCGCCGATGAGGAAGTAATAGAAGTGTTGAGCAGCCACTGACGTTGAACGAACAACACAATTAGCCCAAGTATGCCTCCAAATAAGAAAATTCAATGACATTTTGGGGCAATCCGTGTTGGGGACGTCTTTCTTCCAGCCGTTTACTTGCCGAACAACGATTTCAGAATCATTTTGCCGATTTTGCGTTCCATCCCCGCTTTGGAGGTCGGGATTCCCGTTTCGCGGGCAAACTTTTGCTTGGCCTGCGTGATGCCCAATGCCCTTTTCCACGAAAAGGACAGCCCGGGTATGCCTGTGCTTGATTTTCTTGTTGTCATGGTTCCGAGAGTTTATGATAGGGCTTACTAATTATCAAAAGAGACGGGAAAATTCTCTTCCCAGCAATATTGCGGATTAGAAGTTTGAAAGGTCGGCAAATTCACTTTGGGCTGCCTGCATTTATGATAAACTCCTTTTATAAATGTCCAAGTGCCCCACCAAATGGCAGAACCATAAAATAAGCCTATAACACCAGGTACAAATTGGCCACTGGCTACAATAGTAATACCAATAGCAATGCCGAATAAAGCCCAGAATGCTCCATATATGATTTCTTTGTTCGCTGCCTTTTGCTTTGCCTTACGTTCTTGTTGACTAAGATTTCCCACTACTATTAATGCGTCCTCTTCGCTCACTCCTTCATTAACAAGCTTAATCAGGACTAAGCGCCAGCTCTTCCCATAGTTTACATGCAGGTGTACGGCTTTACAATAAACCTTGTCGACATAAGCCAGATCTTTCTCTAGCGCAAGTTCTTGTTTGTTTTCTTTATCGCACATATTGGGGGCTTTCGGTATGAGTGTTGACGCCGCAAATATAAGCCTTTTTGGCGTATAACGCGCGGCGGAGGGGCTGGAAAATGTTTTGTGGGTTTAAGGTGTGGGGAGCGCACGGCGGGGGAGGGGATAGCCCCGACGTTTGACACCTTGTTTTCGCAAAATGGTTCGTTTCTGACGGAATGTTTGTAATTTCTTGCGAATAGTTGCATTGTGTAAGATAGAAAGGCTTTATATTTGCAGAAAGAAATTTTATTTGCTGTTTGAGCTTGCAAAAAGCAAGCGGCGGACGGCGCTAACTCACAAAAGGTAAACAGACATGAAGAGATTTAAGAGAAAGTGGTTGATATTTATGGCACTCACCACGGTGCTTTGTGTGGCAGGGGCGTTCATGCCCGACACGGCTGGGCTTTGGGAGCCAGACGGGAAGTCGGATGCGGCTGATGTGGCGTGGATGATTACTGCCACTATATTTGTGCTGATGATGACGCCGGGCCTTTCGTTCTTTTACGGCGGAATGGTGGGGAAGAAGAACGTGATTTCAACCATTTTGCAGAGCTTCATCGCCATGGGCGTCATTAGCGTGCTGTGGGTAGTCGTGGGGTTCAGCCTGTCGTTTGGCGACGACATTGGCGGCGTGCTGGGCAACCCTTTGACGTTCTTCATGTTTAAGGACGTGGGGGCAAAGGTAAACGAGGCCCTGGCGCCGACCATTCCCCTTGCGCTCTATGCGCTGTTCCAGATGAAGTTTGCCATCATTACGCCTTCGCTCATCACGGGGTCGTTCGCTGAGAGGGTGAAGTTCTCCGCCTACCTGGTGTTCATGATCCTCTTTTGCATCTTCATTTATTGCCCGCTGGCCCACTGCACGTGGCATCCTGACGGCATCTTCCGCCAGTGGGGCGTGGTTGACTTTGCTGGCGGTATTGTGGTACACGCATCCTCGGGCGTGGCAGCCCTTGCTGGAGCCATTTTTCTGGGGCGCCGTACGCGTCCCGACCGCAACGATGCGCCTGCCAACATACCCTACGTGGTGCTGGGCGCGGCCCTGCTGTGGCTGGGCTGGTTTGGCTTCAACGCTGGTTCATCGCTCCACGCCGATGCCATGGCTGTGAAGGCCTTCCTCAATACCAATACGGCCTGTGCGACGGCTATGCTCACCTGGATATTCTTCGACACCGTGATGGGCCGTAAGGCTTCGGCCATGGGCGCAGCTGTGGGCGCAGTTGTCGGACTGGTGGCCATCACCCCCTCGGCTGGTTACGTCAGCGTGGGGCAGAGCTTCTTCATAGCCTTTATTACGACCGTCATCTGCAACTGTGCGTGTCACTGGAGCGACCGCTCGTCGCGCCTTGACGACGCTCTCGATGTGTTCCCCACGCACGGCACGGGCGGTATTGTGGGCACGGTGCTTACGGGCATCTTCATTCAGGAAGGACTCATCGCCGGCACGCGCGAGGGCTTCATCATCTTCCTGCTCCATCTGCTGGCCATCGTAATCGTGTTCGTCTACACGTTTGGCATGAGCATGCTGCTCTATTGGGTAGTGAACAAAATGATTCCCATGCGTGTGAGCCGCGAAAGCGAGCGCGTAGGTCTGGACGTGAGTCAGCACGGCGAGAGCTACAACTTCGCCGATGTGGAGGACACGGTGGACGATCAGGGCGAGATGAAGTATTGACGCAGCCCCACAGTCGCAAATGAATAAGCCCCTCGGCGCAGGTATTGTTCCTGAGCCGAGGGGTTGTTGTTCGTACATGCGGGTTGGTCGTTCATATCAGCGGGTTAGTCGTTTCTACATACGGGGTAGTGGATAAATACTTGGCAAGTATTCACGTTACCGCTTGGCAAGTATTCAATATGCCGCTTATCAAGTCTTCAATATGCTGCTTGCCAAGTATTTATCCACAACCCCCGTGACGCGAACGCCGGGGCGGCGGACTGTAATGACTAAGAGGGGGGAAGATTACTCCGTAGCAGACGTGCTCAGATGGAGGTCGAGCACGAGCGGAAGGTGGTCGCTGAAACCACCTTGGTAGTACGGGCCGAGGTAAGTGCGGAAGGGGTGTGCGCCCTCGCCCGACGAGTCGTCTTGGAGCAGAAAGGGAAAGTCTACGATGCGGCAGTCGGTCGGCGCGGTCGTGATGGAACAGTCGGGCGTGAGCATGGCGCCGTTGACGATAAACTGGTCGAGCTGATCCCACTGCCCTTGGTATTTATACGTTCCCCTGACGTCTGCGCGTCCCTTCATGCCGTGCGAGAGCAGGCAGAGCGAACGAGGTTCGGGCGAAGCCCCGTCCGTGGGCGGCACGGCTTGGAGCGTGTGGGTGAAGAGGGCTTCGGGGTAGAACGAGTTGAAGTCGCCCGTGAGGACGAGCCGCGGGTTGTGGCGAGCGAGGAGCAGACTGTCGGCAAACGCCTTGACGCGCCGAGCCACCTCCTCGCGGAAGAGCTGCGCCTGCCGGCCTCCCTTGCGGCTCGGTAGGTGACAAACGAGGACGTCGAGCGTGTCGCCCGTGACGAGTTCGCCAGCCACGTGGAGCACGTCGCGCGTAGGACGGACGCCCTTTGCCTGGGGCTGTACCCTGAGGCAATGCTGCTCCACGGGACGAAAGCGGGCGGGCTGATAGAGCAGGGCAACGTTGATGCCGCGCACGTCCTCGCTGTGCGTAATGACGTATTCGTAGCCCATTCGCGCCAGTTTGGTGCGCTGGGTCAGGTGCGATACGACGCTGTCGTTTTCCACTTCGATGAGCGCCACTACGTCTACGGGCTGCTCCTCGCCTGCGCCGGCGATTACTCGCGATAGTCGGGAGAGTTTGGCCAGGTAGCGAGGCTGCGTCCAGCGGTGGTCGCCCGTGGGTGTGAACTCCTCGTCGGCTTTTCCCTCGGCGTGGAGGGTGTCGAAGAGGTTCTCCACGTTATACTCCATAACGCGAAAACGCTGTCGCTTTTCAGCCACAGCGTTTAGAGTGAAAAATATCAGAAAAGCCCCGAGCCACAGGGCATGTAAGGCATTATTCATGGTGGTAGGGTTCGCCTTTCAGTATGGTCATAGCGCGGTAGAGTTGCTCCACGAAGAACAGGCGTACCATCTGGTGGGAGAAGGTCATCTTCGAGAGCGACACCTTCTCGCTCGCCAGTTTGTAGATAGCCTCTGAGAAGCCGTACGGGCCGCCCACGATAAAGACGAGCCGCTGCGCCACGGTGGTTTGCTTGCGCTCAATGTAGCTTGCAAACTCTACGGAGCGAAACTCGCGCCCCCCTTCGTCGAGCAGCACGACGTAGTCGCCCTTGCGCAGTTGCTTCTGCAAGAGTTCGCCCTCGCGCTGCTTTTGCTGTTCGGGACTGAGTGCCTTGGTGTTTTTAAGCTCGGGAATTACCTCCATACCGAAGGGGACGTAGTGTTTCACCCTTTCGGCGTAGTCGTCAATGAGCGACGTGAGGCGTTTGTCAACGGTTTTCCCCACTACGAGGAACGCTATTTTCATGCTCTCTCCTTAATTCTCCTTCTTCTTGGCGTCGAGCACCTCGTAGCGCGAGTGCTTGCTGATGTACTCCGGCACGATTTCCTTCATCTTGCGAACGGTCTCCATGTCGTCGTATCGCAGCGCCGTTGCGAAGAGTTCTTCAAGTTCCTTCTCGGCGGTCTCGTAGTCGTACTCGCGCACCTGAGCCACGCGAATCTTCTCGTGGAACGAGGGTAACGTGCCTTCGTTCACGCTCAGCACCTCCTCGTAGAGCTTTTCGCCCTCGCGCAGGCCGGTGTATTCAATCTTGATGTCCTTAGCTCCAGAGAGCTGTATCATGCGTCGGGCAAGGTCGTCGATGCGTACGGGGGCACCCATGTCGAACACGAGAATCTCGCCCCCCTTGCCGTTGGTGGCTGCCTCGAGTACCAGTTTGCAGGCCTCGGGAATGAGCATGAAGTAGCGGATTATGTCGGGGTGGGTAACGGTGAGCGGACCGCCAGCCTGAATCTGCTTGCGGAAGAGGGGAATGACGCTACCATTGCTGCCCAGCACGTTGCCAAAGCGCGTAGTGACGAACTGCGTGACGCCCTTAATGGTGCCGTTGCGCAGGGCACGGTCGAGGCTCTGTACATATATCTCGCAGATGCGCTTGGAACAGCCCATCACGTTGGTAGGATTCACCGCCTTGTCCGTGGAAATCATGACGAACTTCTTCACGCCGTACTTCACGCTGAGGTCGGCCAGTATCTTCGTGCCCATCACGTTGTTGTAAACGCTCTCCGAGGGGTTGTCCTCCATCATCGGCACGTGCTTGTAGGCGGCGGCGTGGAACACACATTCGGGACGGAATGTGCTGAATATCTGCTCCATGCGGTGTCTCTTGCACACGCTCGTCACAATGGTGTGCGCCTTGACGTTGGGGAAAGTCTTCTGCATCATCAGACGCATGTCGTGCTGAGGCGTTTCGGCCTGGTCGATGAGCATCAGTTCTGCCGGCTCGAACGACGCCACTTGGCGCACAATCTCCGAACCAATGGAGCCAGCCGATCCCGTAATCATTACGCGGCGGCCTTTGAGCATTCGGCGCACGCTTTCAAGATCCACCTCAATCTCTTTGCGGGGCAAAAGGTCCTCAATCTGCATCTCGCGCAGCTGCACCTTCTTCATAGGGCTGTTCTTCTCGCCCTGCTTCCACTCCTCGGCGTTCTGTGCAATGTAGATGCGTATGCCCTTCTTCACGAACACGTTTTGCAGCTTCGTGTTGTTGGTGAAAGCCTCGTGTACGAGCGGGCCTACCAGAAGCACGCGTATGCGTTCCTTCTTTATAAGCTGCTCAATGTCGTCGTCCACGGAGTAGATGCGCTTGCCAAAGAAGCGCTGCCCAATGGCGTTCTTGTCGTCGCTCAGGTAGCCCGCCACAATGAACTTTACGGGCTTTGTGTTGCGTATTTCGTTGGTGATGGAGAGCGAGCCAGCGTGCGTGCCGTAGATCAGAGCCCGCTCAGCGTGTGGACTCACGAACACGTTGTCGAAGATGAGCTTTATGGCAATGCGCGAAAGGCAGAGCAGCGTCATCGTGCCCATATATACGGCCAAGAGCATGCGCTCTGTGAGGTGGCAGAAGAAGCCCCAGCCACATTCGCCCACACAGAAGTTGAACACCGAAGCCAACACAAACGACAGTGCGCTGGCGTAGATTACGCGCAGGAGGTCGACAAACTGCGAATAGCGCAGGATGCCTGAATAGGTGTGGAATGCCTTGAACCCGACGAGGTTCAGTACGGCGTATACGAGGAACGAGTGCATCAGGGCTGGCCATACGTGCAGCATGGTCGAGGCTGACTGCCGGAGCCACAGAACGAACAAACCGCCCACGAAGCATACCGCGAGGTCAAAGATGATGATGCACCAGTAGGGCAGGGCTACTCTTCCAAAATACCAGCTAAAGAATCTGTTGAAAATCTTCATGTACCAGTTGAACCGGGAGGCTAAATAGTGTTTCTATAATAAATTCTGCGATGTCTTTGTTTTGTAATCACCATTGCTGTGGCTGTAAGAAAAACACCCCCGTGCCTCCCACTATCGGGGGGGGTAATTTTTAGCTGTTAGCGGGACAAATTTACGACTATCCTTTAAGAGTGCAAAATTTTATGTTTCCCGATGCCGCAATCGGTATCCCCCAAAGTGCCCGCCGCGCCCCCTGTTTTGCGCGCCTCGTTCGGCAGAAAAAGGCGCGCGCTGCATTGCGGAGAGCCGTCTTTGGGGTAATTTTGCACGCATGGAAGACATCAACACCTCAGAATTGTTCTGCATTGACACGGAGCAGGCCGAAAGCGGATTTACCGAAATTTCGGTCATGCACCGCACCAGTAGCGCGCTCCTGCTGAAAGCGAAGTGCGACGGGCAGTGGCGGGTGTTGAAGACCGTTAGGGACGATTGCAAGGAACTGGACGTATTCCGCAACTTGCAGCAAAAAGAGTGCGACATTCAGAGTCGACTCAGTCACCCTCACATTGCCAAAGCCTTCGGCATGGAAGATGTGAAGGACTACGGACGTTGCATCGTGATGGAATGGGTAGACGGCGTGAATCTGCACGAATGGCTCAAACAAAAGCCCAGTCAGCGCGAGCGGACAAGGGTGCTTGGGCAGCTCATCGATGCACTTGCCTACCTGCATGGACAGCAAGTGGTGCACCGCGACATTAAGCCCGAGAACGTGATGATTACCCGCAACGGGCACAACGTGAAGTTGATTGACTTTGGATTGGCGGACATGGACAGCAGTTCGAGTCTGAAACAGCCGTCGGGCACGAGGGGCTACATATCGCCCGAACAAGCCCAGCAGCGCGACACCGACTGCCGCAACGACATATACAGCCTTGGGTGCCTGATGGGCGACCTCAGTCTGGGCTGGTCCTACAAGCGCATAGCCTCGCACTGTAAGCGGCCGCTCAACCAACGTTACCGCAATATGGCGGAGGTGAAACGCGCCCTGACCCGCCGTCAGCAGTGGCGGCGCGGCTTCATGGTAGCCCTGATGCTCGTGTTGCTGTGCACGGGGGCGTGGGGAGCATATTTGTTGAAAAAGGAGAACGGACGCCCCAACTACGAAAAGGTGGCGCAGTTCCGCGTGGCAAACATGCAGTACACCTCCTGGGGCGGCTTGGTTGTTTCGGCAAAATTGGCCGAGATGAAAGAACGCGAGATGGTTGTTCCGCCCTCCGTGACGCACGACGGACTGAGCTACAAACTGACGGAACTTGGCTTCGACTGTTTCCGGAACGACACGTTGCTCCGGAAACTCGTTGTGGAGTGCGAGGGCGACACAATGAATATATTGAAAGGAGCCTTCAAGGGCTGCGGCAACTTGAAGGAGCTGTATCTGAAAACAGGGCGTTTCGTGGGCATCGGTTCAAGCCTCTGGCCCTGCCGTATTGACGACCTTTTCGATGCGCACCACTTTGCGGACGTCACCCTCTACGTGCCGCGGAAGATGCTCCCGCTATACAGAAACAGTGCGTGGCGACGTTTCCGGACGATTAAGAGCATTCAATAAGTTGGGGGGGTAATTTGTGGCGATTGAGATGCCGCCCTGCTTCCCTATCACGCAGGCGTAAGGCCCTGCCTCGCCGCGGTACAGATTGCTTAGGCAACATGCTTCGCCCTCAATGAACGTTTGGCAGGAAAAGGTGTCACCCACTTGTAGTTTGGAGTTTACCGCCTCTACCACCTTGAAACTGCAACCTTCGAGGAAGTGCACCACAATGCAGCGGTTGGGTGCCCACGTCAGCGTGAGTTCGTCGCCGCTCGTAAGGTTGCACGCCATGTAGCACGCGGCCTTGATGCTGCTCGTACTCTGCTCGTTGGGCTTTCCCTCCACAAAACTATCGTAGTCAGCGTAGCCCAGATAGCGGCTCAGCAGGTTGAGTGTGTAGTGGCTTGGGCTGTCGTAGTCCTTCTGAAATCCCCAAACGCGCTTGAGCGTAGTGGCACTCACGTGTTCGGCGGTAGCCATCTTCACCTGCTCGCTGAGCCATACAAAGTCGCGGTGCGTGTGCATTTTGCGCTGCGTGTGTTTCTCTATTTCAAGGGCAAGGTTGTTGTTCATTGGTCTTAGGTCTTGTGGCTTTTCTGTCTGGTTAAAGAGTCTCCGACG
>CAVKGN010000012.1:14394-16943 GCA_963655595.1 uncultured Oscillospiraceae bacterium | reverse complement strand
TCAAGGGCAAAGTCGAGACAAGGCACATAGCGCGGTTCCAGTTCAATGCCCCCTTGCTCAGCAAGCAGACGGCGTATGCGGCCGCGAGTGGAGTCGGTCAGGGGGAGCGACAGGGGAAACACGCCCCTTCCGCTGCACGACCAAAGACTCTTGCCCAGGCAGTCGGGGTAAGTTTGCAGAAAGTCGTGAATGTCCGCCTCGCTCTGCGCTATCTGCGAAAGGCCGACGGTGAGGATGCCCTCCTGCCGCAGAGCCTCGCGCAGCGATGGCAACAGACGAGTAGTAGTTCGGCGACTACTGAGCGTGCGGAGCGTGTCGATGCGTTCCGTCGGGGGGAGCAGAGCCTCTGGCGCGCCCTGCTTTTGCAGCTTATGACGCACGAGTAAGTCCCACCCCCAAGGATCGATGTGCGAGATGTCGCGCCACCGTTTCGGGGTGAGTTCGTGGGGATAAAGAAACGTAAGGGAAGAAGTGTTGGACGGGAGGCAATCCTTGGGAGAGACGGTTTGCCCCTTTGTGGGTTTAGGCAGGAGGATGAAGTCGCCCTCCTCAGCCCAAACGGCAGGCAAGGCTGCCCATCGGCCTTCGAGCGTGCGGGCAATGGTTGAGGGATAATAATAAGGAGAGTGAGCCGCCAGAGCCTCGTCGTGCGAAGCGTTGAAAATGTGCAGGGTAGCCATCGTTGCGTGTGCGCTTTGCTCAGCAGTAGGTTTCGAGCGCCTTGAACGTGGGCGTTTGGGGAACAATGTCAACGTGGCTGGTTGTGGCTGGGAACAGAATGGTCTCCCCGGCTTTGAGGGTCACTTCGCCCTCGTCGTAGCGCAGAGTGGCTTTGCCCTCATAGGCAATGTAAATAACGAAGGAGTCGAGCTGTGAGTAGTCCGTTGATACGCTCTGCGTGAGTTCGTAGAGATGCACCGTGAAGTCCTTGCACAGAAGCAAGTCGGCTTGGCGGTTCGGGCAGTGCTCATACGATACGCGGTGTGTGGGGTAAGCCTTGAAGTCGAGGGCTTCGCGCGCCTCGGCAATGTGGAGCGTGCGCTTGTTGCCCTGCGCATCGCGGCGGTCGAAGTCGTAGGCGCGGAAGGTGTCGTTGCTCGACTGCTGTATCTCAATGAGCATGTTGCCGCTGCCAATGCTGTGGATGTGTCCGGCGGGAATAAAGAAACAATCGCCCGCATGCGTCTCATTGCATTGCAGGTAGTTGATGAGCGTGCCGTCGGCCACACTCTTGCTGTAAGCGTCGGCGGAAAAGTCGGTGTTGAAGCCTGCGAAGAAATGTGCTCCAGGCTGCGCATGCAGGATGAACTGCATCTCGCTCTTGCCAAAGGGGCGCCCCATGCGCTGCGCCATGGCATCGTCGGGGTGTACCTGAATGCTAAGGTCCTTCGCCGTAGACATGAACTTGATGAGCAGCGGGAAGTTTGTGCCGAAGCGCTCAAAGTTGGCCTTGCCCACCAAGTCCGCACCATATATATTAATGAGTTGTTCCAGCGTTTTCCCCTTGTCGTCCCCCTCGCTCACGGGCGTTTCGTCGCCGGGCAGACCCGAAATCTCCCACGTTTCGCCCACCTGGCGCGGTGCGCCGGGCAGTTGCTTCAGCTCGGTGAGTTCCTCACCACCCCAAATGGTGGTTTTGAGCAGAGGAGTAAAACGTAAGGCTTTCATTCGTTTAATAAGGTGTGTGGGGACTTTCGGGGAGAGGGGGAAGGTAGCCGCAAGGCCGTTTATGCTTGCAGCGATTGCAAAAGGCGTTCGCCGGCTCTCTCCTGTGCCGGACCGAGGTCCATGAATTTTGTGAGTGCCTTTCCGGCAGCCCGCGTTGCGCTGCTCTCGCCTTTCAGCGCCGTGGCAGCCTGGTCGAGAAACTCTTCTGCATCGCGTTCCGAGGGCGTTGCTCCCTGCATGAACAGGCGGGCCAAGAGCAGGTAGCCGCAAAGTTGGAACATCTCCTCCTCGCGTGCAATCCATTCAAAAGCCTTCGATGAGGCCCAGGGCGCACGGCAGAAGAGGTGCATCACGGTGCACTCCGCCTCCTCCTGAAAACGCATTTGCTCCACCCAAAGTGAGGCGAGCTCTGCGTCCATCCGTTCCACGGGCATGAGTATGCCCGCCAACAAACGGCACTCGCGAATGTCCTCCTTCCACAGAGCGGCGGCCAGTTCAAACGTGTGCGGCAGTTCCTCCGCCATCTGCTGCAATCGGGGCAGCTCCACGCCGAAAATCACCTTGTAGGCAAGTCCCTTGCTGCGCATGGAACTGCTCACGGGGCCGTTCATCACGCCACGCAGGGCGCGCTTGATGTGTTGAAGTTGCGAGGAAAGGGGGAGGTTGTCCATGCTTGGCGGTTGAGGTTAGGCGTGCAAATTTATGAATTAATTGCCAAATTGGCCGAAAAGGCGTTAACTGCGGCTCACGGCGAAGTAGCGCGCGTGCGGATTGCTAAGGTACAAGCCGCAGGTGCTGCTCTGCGGATACATGGCGCCGTTCTCGGTGAGCGTGATGCCCAGCGCCGCAAAGTTGAGCAGTTTGCTCAGGGGGAAGATGAG
>CAVKGN010000012.1:11974-13889 GCA_963655595.1 uncultured Oscillospiraceae bacterium | reverse complement strand
GCCTCGGGCGTGCCGCGGCGCACCTTCCACAGGTTGAAAAAGTAGATCCAGTTGATAAACTTCCGCACCTCGCCGATGGCTATCTGTGGAAAACTGCGATAACCCACGTACGAGGGGCGTGGCAGACGTTCCTGCGTCCAGTCTATGTGGCAGCGCACCTTTTCTATGCGGTCGCTCTCGTTCTCTGTTGGGGCTGAGGCCTGCTGCATGAGTTGCTTGGCGGCCTTCTGCGCCTTGTAGTTGCGTACGAGTTCCTCCTGCTTGCGGCGGTTGGCGCCGATGACTGCCTCGCGTTCGCTGCCTTGCAGTTGCAGAGCCAGCACGGGATTTTGCGAAGCGTCCTTCACGTGGAAGACTGGGCCGTCGTAGAGCGGAGCTATTTTCAGGGCGGTGTGTAGTTCCGACGTTGTGGCACCGCCGATAAACAGCGGGACGGTGATGCCGGCCTGGCGCATTGCCTCCGCCGTGTGGCACATCTCGTCGAGCGAGGGCGTGATAAGTCCGCTCAGCGCCACAAAGTCAATCTTTTCGCTGAGAATGGTCTGCACAATCTTGTCGGCGGGAGTCATCACGCCTAGGTCAACCACGTCGAAGTTGTTGCAGCCCAGCACCACGGCCACGATGTTCTTACCAATGTCGTGCACATCGCCCTTGACGGTGGCCACGAGGTATCGCCCGTTGCTTTTTGCGGCCGCCTTTTTGCTCTGTTCCAGGTAAGGTTGTAGGATAGCCACCGCCTTCTTCATAGTTCGAGCCGACTTCACCACCTGCGGCAGGAACATCTTGCCTTCGCCGAAGAGGTCGCCTACGAGTTGCATGCCTTTCATCAGCGGCCCTTCAATGATAGCTCCTGGTGCGTCGAACTGCGTGAGAGCCTCGTGTAGGTCGGCATCGAGAAATTCGTCGTCGCCCGTGCGGAGCGCGTCGGCCAACCTTTGGTCAAGGGGAATAGTTGTTCGGTCCACCTGCGGCTTGGCGGCATCGGCAGGGGCGGCATCCTTTTCGGCAAGGAGTTGCTGCGCCTTCTCGATGAGGCGTTCCGCTGCGTTGTCGTGGCGGCAGAGGATAACGTCCTCAATCACCTCCAACAGGTCGGCTGGTATGTCCTGGTACATCACCTTCGAGGCTGGGTTGACAATGCCCATGTCCATGCCGTTCTGCATACCGTGGTACAGGAACACGGCGTGCATGGCCTCGCGCAGGAAGTTGTTGCCGCGGAAGGCGAACGACAGGTTGCTCACGCCGCCGCTCACGTGGGCGTGGGGCAGGTTTTGCGTAATCCAGCCTGTGGCGCGGATGAAGTCCAGTCCGTAGCGGTCGTGCTCCTTCATACCCGTTGCCACGGTGAGCACGTTCGGGTCGAACACAATGTCCATCGGGTTTACGCCGGCTTTCTCCGTGAGCAGTCGGTAAGCACGTTCGCACACGCTCACCTTGCGGTCGTATGTGGTGGCTTGTCCCTCCTCATCGAACGCCATGACCACCATTGCCGCTCCGTAGTTGCGGATGGTTCGGGCGTGGTCGAGGAATATTTCTTCGCCCTCTTTGAGCGAGATAGAGTTGACAATGCATTTGCCCTGCACGCATTTCAGTGCCGCCTCAATGACGGGGAAGCGCGAGGAGTCAATCATCCAGGGAATGCGCGCCACCTCGGGATCGGACGCCATGAGGTTGAGGAAATGAACCATCTCCTCGCCAGCTTCGAGCATGCCGTCGTCCATGTTCACGTCGAGCAGCGTAGCCCCGTCACGCACCTGCTTACGAGCTATGCCGAGCGCCTCGTCGTATTGCTTCTCCTTGATGAGGCGTAGAAACTTTCGGCTACCAGCCACGTTGCACCGCTCGCCTACGTTCATGAAACTGCCCTTGACGGGCGTGAAACCTTCCAGACCAGCCAGCCAGTCCACGTGTCCCG
>CAVKGN010000012.1:0-11600 GCA_963655595.1 uncultured Oscillospiraceae bacterium | reverse complement strand
CTGAGCATGATGGGCACGGCACGCCCGGTGCGCTCCTTCACGTGGCGCGCAGCGGTGAGAGCCGCCTTGGTGTTGAGCGTGTCGAAGATGGTCTCCATGAGGAACAGGTCCACGCCGCCCTCTGAGAGCACCTGCATCTGTTCCTCGTAGGCCTGGCAAAGTTCGTCGAACGTCACAGCGCGAAATGCAGGGTTCTCTACGTCGGGCGACATAGAGAGAGTGCGGTTTGTTGGGCCTATCGAGGCAGCCACGTAGCGCGGCTGGTCGGGCGTGAGCTTGGTCATGCGGTCGGCCTCTTCGCGGGCTATCTGCAACGAGGCGCGGTTCATCTGTTCCACGTAGTCCTCGGTGTGGTAGTCGGCTTGCGATATGCGCTGCGCGTTGAACGTGTTGCTCTCAATGATGTCTGCCCCAGCTTCGAGATACTGGCGGTGAATGCTCCGCAGTACGTCGGGGCGTGTCAGTGCGATGAGGTCGTTGTTGCCTTGCAGCTTCACCTTCCAGTCCTTGAAAAGCTCGCCACGAAAGTCGTCCTCGGTGAGGTGGAAACGTTGTATCATCGTACCCATTGCCCCGTCGAGGATGTGTATGCGTTCAGCAAATTTGCTGCGGAAGTATTCTTTGTCGAAAGCGGCCATGCGTTCTGCTATATATATAAGGAGTGTCGCCGCAGTTTCAGAACACGGCGGTGGCTATCCGCTCAATGCTTTCGGCGGCGTTCATGGAGTAGAAGTGGATACCGTCCACGCCGGCCTGTTTCAGTTCGGTGGCTTGCTTAATGCCCCATTCCACGCCGAGCTGCTTCACGTCGGCGTTGCTGCGGCAGTGTACGAACTCGTCGGACAGTTCCGTGGGGAAGTCAATGTGGAACGTCCGCGGCAGCATGGTGCAGTGGTTGAGTGTGGTGAGTGGTTTCAGTCCCGGAATGACGGGCATGTCAATGCCCTCCTTGCGCAAGCGGTCCACAAAGGCAAAGTACTTGGCGTTGTCGAAGAACATTTGCGTCACGATGTACTGGGCTCCCATCGCCACCTTCTGTTTCAGGTGTTCAATGTCGGTGTCAAGGTTCATGGCCTCTTCGTGCTTTTCGGGGTAACCTGCCACGCCGTAGGTAAAGGGCGTTTCAGGGCGTTCGCATTCCATACCGCCGAGCAGTCGCCCTTCGTTGAAGTCGTTCACCTGTTGGCAGAGGTCGACGGCGTGTGCGTGTCCTCCCTCCACGGGGATAAAGCGGTTTTCGCCCTTTGCGCGGTCGCCGCGTAGCACGAGCAGTTCCGTAATGCCCAGGTAGGAGAGGTCAATCAGCTCGCTCTCAATCTCCGCCGCCGAGAAGCCGCTGCATATCACGTGCGGCACGGTGCGGATGTGGTAACGCTCCTTGATGGCGGCAGCAATGGCCACCGTGCCGGGGCGGTTGCGCACGGAGAGTTTGCGGTACGTACCGTCGCCCACTTCGTTGTAGACGGTTTCGGCGCGGTGAGTAGTGATATTGACGTACGCAGGGTTGAACGGCATGAGCCGGTCGATGGTGTTGTATATGCTTTCAAGTCCGCGGCCGCGCAGGGGAGGCAGCACCTCGAACGAGAAGTAGGGCGCGGCGTGCGTGTTGTCGGTTGGGTTCATCGGTTTGTGTGTCAGTGTGTGACTCTTTTACTTTATCTTGATTTCGTCGCCCACGCGGAAGTGGTAGTCGCTCTTGATGGGGTTCATGCGGCAGAGCGAGCTGAGCCGTATGCCGTAGCGTTGGGCAATGCTGTAAAGGCTTTCGCCCTGCTCCATCACGTGGTAGCGGCGTTTCATCGTGGAGTCGGCCTTCTTGCGCTTCTTACCGAGGTAAACCACGTCGCCTTTCTTCAGCTGGTAGGTTTCGTCCACGTCGTTGTATTTGCGCAACTTGCTCTCGCGTATCTTAAATATCTTGGCGAGCGAGGCGTAGGTGTCTCCGCTGCGGGCGATGATGTAGAATTGTCCGTTGCAGCGGCGCACCTGGTAGTTCTTGGCCAGCTGTTGCAGCTTTTGTTCCTCCTTCTTCTCGTGTCGGGCGCTGTGGCTCATGGCTTTGTCGAAGCGTGCCAGGTCGTTGTTCTCAATGAGAGTGATTAGCGACTGGGCGTAGGTGGGACTGGTGGCGTAGCCTGCCTTTTTCAGTCCGTAGGCCCACGAGCGGTAGTCCGTCAGACTGTACGAGAAGAGGAAGGCGTACCGCCTGCCGTTGCGGAGAAACTTGGAGTGGTCCTCATAGCTCTCCTTTGCCGAGCGGTACACGCGAAACTTGTCGTCGGGACGGTCGTCGGCCATCACCATGTAAGGGCCTGTCCACGTGCCGCCCACCTTGATGCCAAAGTGGTTGTTTGCCTCGCGCGCCAGACGGCTTGTGCCAGCCGCACTCTCGAGCAGTCCCTGTGCCAGGGTGATGCTCGCCGGAATGCCGTAGCGGTGCATCTGGTCCACCGCCATATCGCTGTACTGGTTGATATAGCGGTTGTAGAGCGCGCTCTGGGCGTGGCCGAGGAGCGTGGCGCCGAGGAGTAGCAGGATTTGGAATAATTTGCGCAAAGCTGTGAGTTCTTTTCGGGGGGAGGGTTAACGGGATTGTTCCATGAGTAGCATCACCTCGTCTTTGAGGTCGTCTGGCACGTTGACGCGCCGCAGTTGCAGCGAACTGAGCCACGCTGGTATCTCTTGGGGGCGCATGGTGGTCAGCACCTCCTCAAACTGTTCCACCTCGTCGGGGGCGTACTCGTTGGAGGGGCGGTCGGCAAAGCGGTCGAGTTCTTCGTCGTCGAAGTACTCCACGGGTTTGCCGGCGGCTTTGAGCAGTTCCTCCTTCTCGCACACGGCATGCTGTCCGCAGCAGCCGTCGGGGCGTTTGCGGATGTGGGGCATTTCGGCTATTTCGCCCCTCCGAAGCTGCTTTTGCAGTCGGCGGTTGCGCACGGCACCTGCAAAGAAGGCTACAATGCAGAGCGCGAGGAGCGAAAGAAGGAGTACAAACATGGGGAGGTGTCTTTCAATGCGTGTAGAGTGGGGGAGAGGCTTGCCTGCGTGTGCTTAGGCAAGACTTGCAAGGTCGTCCCAGAAGTGGGGGTAGCTCTTGCTCACCACTTCGGGGTTGGCAATGAGCAGGTCGGGGAACAAGATGCACGCCGGGGCAAATGCCATGGCCATGCGGTGGTCGTGGTAGGTGGCGATGGGCGTGCCGTTGTATCGGGGCGGCTGGTTGCCGTAGCTGTTGATGAAGAGGGCCTCGTCGCCTTCAATGCCGAGAGCGATGCCAAACTTCGCCAGTTCGTTGCGCAGTGCATCCATGCGGTCGGTCTCCTTGATGCGCAGCGAACGCAGTCCCGTGAAGCGGAACGGCCGTTGCAGCAGGGCGCACGTCACTACGAGCGTCTGCGCCAAGTCGGGCTGGTTCACAAGGTCAAGCTCGTAGCTCGTCTGGCGTTCCTCGGCGGAGAGGGCACGTTTGGTAAGGATTACCTGCTCGTGTTCTTCGTCGAACGTTGTGCCCACGCCCAATGGTTTGAAGAAGTCGCTCACGCGGCTGTCGCCTTGCAGGCTCTCCTTGTACAGGTAGGGCAGGGTGACGGTGGCTTCGGCGTCGGGCGTCAGGGCCAATATCTCGTACCAATACGAGGCGGCGCTCCAGTCGCTCTCAATGGGGTAGATAACGTCCTCGGCATAGTCCTTGTGGGCGGTGCGTATCACGTTGCCCTCCTCCCATTCCACGTCGGCGCCGAATGTGCGCATCATGTGGATAGTCATGAGTATGTAAGGACGCGAGATAATGTCGCCCACGAGTTCCAGGCGCAGTCCCTCGCGCATCAGGGGGGCGATCATAAGCAGGGCCGATATATATTGCGAGCTTACGCTTGCCGGCAGCGACAACGAGCCGCCTTGCAGTTCCTTGCCTCGGATGCGCAGCGGGGGAAAGCCTTCGTTGTCCACGTATTCAATGTCTGCCCCCAGGGCGCGCAGGGCATCCACCAGTACGCCGATGGGGCGTTGGCGCATACGTTCCGTGCCGGTGAGGATGTGTTCCTCGCCGGGGCAGGTGGCAAAGAAGGCGGTGAGGAAGCGCATGGCTGTGCCTGCGGCCATGATGTCGACCGTTTCGGGGCGTTCGCGCAGGGCACGCCACATCACGTACGAGTCGTCGCACGAGGATATGCGTTCTGCACTCGACCCCACGCCGCTCAGTGCGCAGAGCAGCATAGCGCGGTTGCTCAGGCTTTTCGACGAGGGGAGATTGATTTTGGCGTTTATCCTTGGCGATATGTGTGGCGTGAAAGTCATGATTAGTAAGGTGTTCGTGTGTGGCAAAGTTAGTGGTTTAGCCCGAAAGCGGCGAATGCCGTGCGGTGCTTATTTGCAGAGGGCGCGGCATACGCGGTCCTGGAAGTTGCGTCCGGTGGAGCCGTAGCGCAGTCCTTGGTTCATGATGCAGAAGCAGAGCGTGTTGCCGTTTTGTGCGGTGCAGTAGCCTGAGAGGGTGGCTATACCCTCCACGGTGCCCGTCTTCGCCCTTACGTTACCTGCGGCGGGTGTGCCTCGCATACGTTTGCGCAGGGTGCCGTCGTTGGCGGCTACGGGCAGGGTGGGCAGCAGGTGGCGGTAGATGCTTTCGTGCTGATAGGCGTAGCGCAGGAGTTTGCCGAGGAGTTCGGGTGTCAGGTAGTTGTAGAGCGACAGGCCCGATCCGTCTGCCACTTGGTAGTGCGAGGGCACCAGTCCGAGCTCCCTAACGAGGGACTCGTATTGGGGAACGGCCTGTTTGCGCCCAGCCTGGCTGCGCCCGTTGTGGGCGGCTATTTGGTAGAAGGTGGCTTCGGCCATGGAGTTGTTGCTGTTCTTCATCATCGGCAGCAACACTTGGTCGATGGTGTGCGTGCGGCGGCAGAGAAGTTCCGCAGAGCCGTCCGTGTGCAGCGTGCGCTCTTCGGTGATGCCGTCCCACTCTATGCCAGCTTGGCGCAGCGTGCGGCGCAGGGCGTCGGCAAACTTGTCGTGGTTGCGGTAGAGCAGCGGGGTGAGGGGCACTTCGTCGTCGTCCCAACACCAGCCCCAGCCGAGCCGCTTGCTGTCCTTAAAGGAGAGGTCGAAACGGATGGGGGCAGTGATGCGCGTGATGCGGTGTGCCGCCAGGCTGTCGGCGAATGCCTGCATATCCGTTTGGTCGAAGAGGGGATCGTAGCCAGCCTTTATATATATGTGTCCCGTGTAGATGCTGTCGGTGTCGGTTGGCAGTGCGGTGGCGTAGAGACTCGTGGCGAACTGGTAGTCCGTGCCGAGCGTGCGCAGGGCAGTGATGGCGGTGAACACCTTCTGGTTCGAGGCGGGACGCATACATTGCCTCTCGTTGTGGGCAAAGACGAGCGTGTCGGCGGTGAGGTCGTACACGTAGATGCCCACTTGGGTACGCTGAAAGATGTCGTTGTTGAGCAAACGGGCAATGCGTTCGGGCAGCGAGGGGATGGAGTCGCCTTCGTCGGCAAGGGTGTCGACTGCAATGGAGTCGGGGGGAAGGAGGGTACTGTCCGTCGGGACGGCGACGCTGTCGGTCACTTCCCGCAGAAGGCTTGCGCGTGTGGGCAGCACCAGGGTAAACGAAAGGACGAAGGAAAAGAAAAGGGTGAAAATGCGCATTGTCATATTGCAAAGGTACGTAAAAATCCGCCACGAAGCCGCTGAGCGGGTTTCGTGGCGGATAAGTAGGTACTTGCCGCAGTGCGGCTGTCGTTGCTTATTGGGCTAACACTTCAAGAACGTGTTCCGTGTCGTCTTTTATCAGCACGAGCTGGTTCTTGTCGTTGTTTTTCAGTGCGTACACTGTGCCATCGGCGAGTGTCAACGTGCCTTCGCCAGTTGCCGATGTGTAGGTGTACTGGCCAGTCTTCTCCACGCCGTCTCCCGTTTCATATTTGCAGGAGCCGTTGGGGAGGAACAAGATGTCGAGAGAGTCTGCGGCGTCTTCGTAGGTGAGACCTTCCACCACGCAGCCCTTTGTGCGTACGGCGTTGAACTTCTCACCGAGAACTTCGTATTCTGTACCATCGTAGTCAACGATACCCATAACGTAGACCGTCATGCGGTTACTGTCCGACTGGCGTGCAAGATACATGCGAATGGGGTAGCCGATGGGTGTTTCCTCAAAGTCAATGGTGGTCATACCTGCCTTGGCGTTGTAAGAGCATACGCCGTCGGGGCACACGTAGAGTATGCTGTCCTCATCGCTGTAGAGCACGGCGGTGGTGTCGCCCTTCTCGTTGAGCTTGATGGAGATGGTATATACCGTGCCGTCCTCGGTGTATTCGCTCTGCCAGTTAGTCAGCGTTTCTGTGCTGCCGTAGGTTTTGAGGTCGTCGAGGTCGTCCTTCACGCACGAAGTCAGACCTGCCACTGCGCACAGCAAGGTGAGGACAAGTTTGCTTATTGTATGTTTCATGTTGATAAAGCTTTGCTGTTAGTATCCTTCGTTCTGCTTCAGGTTGGGGTTGGACTGTATGTCCTGCTGGGGAATAGGCCATACAAAGCGCGGGTTGTTAGCCTCTACCTTGAGGTTCTGGTAGTTGGTCAGGCTGATAAGCACGGGGCTGACAAACTTCTGAGCCTCCATGCGGGTGAAGCCCTGGTGCCAACGCTTCAGGCAGTCGAGGCGGAAACCTTCGCCCACGAACTCGCGGGTCCATTCGTCCTGCATCATCTTGTCGAGATCGTCGCCAGAAATGTCGCTGCCTACTTCGCTTGCGCCGCGTGCTTCGCGCAGTGCCGTGAGGGCTTCGCGGGCGGTGGATTCGTCGCGGGCTGCCTTGCGCAGACTTGCCTCGGCAATGATCAGGTAGTCCTCAGCAGAGCGGAATGCCTTGCTCATGTTGTAGATCTGGTAGTACCAAGCGTTGTCGCCTTGCTTGCGGAGCAGCGGGTTACCGGCAAACTTTGTGAACACCGTACCGTCTTCGGCCTCGCCGTTGCTTGCAGTCACCGTTACTTCAAAGCCTGCCATTACAAGTTCATAAACGCCGTCGCTCTGTGTGAGGTAAAGGCTATTGTATCCTTGATAGTTATGGCTGAAGAAGATCTTGCGGCGATAGTCCCCGTCCTCGTAGAGGTTAATCAGTCCCTGCGTCGGGATGAGGTCCGGATTAAGGCCGTTGAGGTTCGATTCGAGATTTTCAGTGACGATGTTGTAGTTCAGATAGACGCCGTAGCTGTTGGTCACCTCGTCCTCGGTCTGCTCAGGCTCGTAGATAATCTCGTCCGACGAGTCGTAGTAGTACAGTGAGAAGAGGTTCGACTGCTCCGAAGCCAAGGTGTAGTTGTCAATAATCTTCATGGCTTCGGTGATGGCTTCGTCAAAGCGGTGCTCGTACAGGTAGATGCGTGCACGGAGTGCAGTTACGCAGTCCATGTTGGGCTCGTAGATCGAGTTGCTGATCGAGGTAGCGCCTCTCTGACCAACGATCGACTCGTTGTACTCGTCCACCTTCTTGAAGTATTCCTCTGCCTTTGCCAGGTAGAAGTCAATGGTGTCGCACGTGGCTTGCAGCGTGGCACGAGCGGGACGATATTCGCTGTTGATTTCCTCTACGATGGGCATACCCATCTCGGTGGCTGCTGTTTCGGGCTCATAGTCCTTGCAGTAGCGCACAACGAGGTTGCTGTAAGCGTAGGCGCGGGCAAAGTAGGCCGTGGCCTTGATGTCGTCGAGGTATGCTTGTTGGTAAGCAGAGAGGGTGCTGTCGGCAGCAATCTTGTCAATTCTGCCAAGGATGAAGTTCGACTGCTTGATCACGCTGTAATTGTTGGCGTATACCACGTCGCCGTCAAACTGTGAGCCGGTGAAGCTCCAGTTCTGCACCTTCGACAGTACGGAAGAGGTTTGGCGTTGGTTGAAGAGGTCGGACTGCGCGTCGCTCACGTAAGCGTTGGCACCGCCCACTGCCGAGCGCAGTTCGGCGAGCAGACCCTTATACTGTTTCTTCGCGTCGTCGAACGTCTTTATCGACTCCTCATCGGTGAGGCTGCCCGTAGGATACTGATCCAGTTCGCACGAGGTGAGTGCGGAGAGGGCAAGGGCAAAGCCGAACAGGGTTTTGATAATATATTTGTTCATGATAGTAAAACCTTTTTTGAAAGTTCACGCAATGGTTTAGAATGTAACGTCTACGCCGATGGTGTACTGGCGCGTGGCGGGGTAGTTACCAGCCGTAAGGTTGCTGTCTACCTCGGGATCTACACCGGTGAACTTGGTGATAGTGAAGAGGTTGCGTGCGGTGAAGTTCAGGCGTACGCTCTCAAAGAAGCGCGTAGCTTCCATCCAGCGCTTGGGCAACTGATAGAGCACCTGTAAGTTCTTCATGCGGAGGAACGAGGAGTTCTCGAGCAGGTGAGTGTCGAACTGCGAGTCGTACTTGAACGCAGGCAGTTTGGCGTGGTCGCCCACCTTCTTCCACATGCTCAGCGCATCGCGGTCGAGGTTCATACCCTGCGTAGCGGCGGAACTCGATGTGTTGAGGTAGTAGTCGTTGTTCACCATATACTTGCCCAGTACGTAGCTGAAGTCTGCCACGAGCGAAAGGCCCTTCCACGTCACCTGGAAGCCGAAGCCACCATTGTGCGGAGCATAGCGACGCTTGCCAGTGTCCTGATAGAGGCTGTTAATCTGGCTCTCGTCCTTGGTCATCGTTTCAGGGTTGTAGGTGTAGCCAGCCTCGCCGCTGTAACCTACCTTGTACCACATAGGTGCACCGTCGTTCTCGTCAACACCGGCGAAGATAGGCATATAGTAGTTCAGCGTCTGTCCCACTCGGTAGCAGAGCAACGAACTCTTCATAGGCCACTCGTCCAAGCCATAGAACAGCTTGTCCACGCGGTTCGTGTTGTACGAGTAGGTAGTGTGGATGTTTACGAACCAGTCCTTGTTGCGGAGAATGTCGTACGAGAGCTCCACTTCCACGCCTCGGTTGGTCAGCTCACCAATGTTCTTCATCATGCTGCTCAAGCCCGTCGTGTAGGGCAAAGGAGTGGAGAGGAGCATGTTCTTCGTCTTGCGGTTGTAGAAGTTCAGGTCGAGCGTCAGCTTGCCCCAGAACGAAGCCGTCACGCCGATGTTCGTCTGAATCTGCTTCTCCCAGCCAAGCTTGCTGTTGGCAAACTGCGAGTAGTAGAAGGCAGCCTCGCCGTCGTACTGTGTGCTGCTTGCCAAGCCGAGGTAGCTGTAGTTACCAATGTCGGAGTTACCCGTTGAACCAACTGAGAACTTCAGCTGCAAGTTGGTCAGCCACGACGATGCGGGACGCATAAACTTCTCCTGCATCATGTCCCACATAAGGCCACCGCTGAAGAAGAGGGCCGTACGGTTGTCCTTACCGAAACGCGAAGAGGCGTCGGAACGCACCGTGAAGTTGGCATAGTATTTCTGCTTCCAGTCGTAGTCAGCGCGACCAAAGAACGAGAGGTACTCGTACTTGGCGTTCGACTCCGATGACAACACGGGCACCGTACCTGCCGAGAGGGTGGTCAGGCGGTCATCGTTCAAGCCGCTGGCGGAGGCGGTAAAGCCATCGTAGTCGTACTTAATGCCTTCGTGACCGAGCAGGAGGGTGAAGTGGTTGTTGTCCTTAATGTTGAACTTGTATTCAGCCGTGTTCGTGATGGTCCACGTACTCGACTGCGATGAGCTGCGCAAAGCTGAGCCAGTGCCTGAGCCAGACGATATTGCAAAACTCGGCAGCACAACATACTTGGTTCGTGAACTAACGGCGTAAAGACCCAGCTGCGAACGGATGGTCAAGCCCTTAATGGGGGTCAGTTCCAAGAATGCCGTACCGTTGTAAACCAGGTTGTTAGCCTTTTGCGAATAAGCATCCTGTAAGTACTGCGGGTCGTAGATTGTCCCCCACGACTCTCCACCCCAAACCTTATGCGTGCTCTTGTAGGTGGTATAGTCCCAGTAGCGCGGCCATGAGGCGGCTACTGTTGAGGGCGAATAAAGGTTGTTCGAGGCCGTACCAGCATAGTTGTTACCCTTGTTTTCCGAGTAACCGATTGACTGTGCAATGCCCACCTTCAACCAATCCTTGGCCTGGCTCTCAATGTTGGTGCGCAGGGTGGTACGCTTAATGCTCGAACCGTAAGTAATACCGCTCTGCTTCAGGTATGAGGCAGACACGTAGTAGGTCGTCTTCTCCGAACCGCCGCGGATAGAGAAGTCCGTGGTGTGCATCGGGGCAGCGTTGTCGAACATGTGGCTGAGCCAGTCCGTATTGGCACCGTGCTCCTTATAGGCCTGGTAGTTTTGCGGATAGATGATGCCGTTCTCAAGCTGGAAGTCAAGCAGTTCGTCAGCACTCATGGGGTTGCCGATGGAACGGGCCAACTGGCTCCAACCAATGTTCTGAGAGATGTTCACCTGCGCCTTCTCGCTGTTGCGACCTTTCTTTGTGGTGATGTAGATAACACCATTGGCAGCACGCGAACCATAGATACTCGTAGCCGACGCATCCTTCAGCGTGGTTACGCTCTCAATGTCGCTCGGACCGAGCATCTGCAGAATGCTTGTACCAGCGGGAGTACCATCCACCACGATAAGGGGTGTACTTCCAGCGGAGAGCGAACCGATACCGCGGATGTTGATGGTGATGTTGTCCATTTCGCCCACATCGCCCGAGTTGTTGGCAATGTTCAAACCAGCCACCTGGCCCTGCAAAGCGTCTGCCACGTTCACAGCGGGTTTGTTTTCAACCACTGCGCCGCCGACCTTCTTCACTGAACCGACTACCGTGCCGACCTTCTTGGCAGTACCGTAACCAATGACCACAGCCTCGCCCAGCTCGTTGTCCTTGAGCACAACCTTCACGTTGCCAGCCACATTGACCGTGGCGGTGTTCATGCCGATGTACGACACGCTAAGCTTCTTTGCCGAGGCAGGCACGCCCGACAGGCGGAACTCGCCCTGCGCGTTGGTGGTGGTCACCACCTTCGTGCCAGGCACGCGTACCGTGGCGCCCATCACAGGCTCACCCTGCGTATCGGTCACGCGGCCGGTCACCACGTTCTGCGCCGTAGCCGCAGCTGCCGACAGTAGCAAGCCTGCTCCTAAAAGCACTAACTTTTTCTGCATAGTTAATCTTATTTTGATTTGTTGTTATTCTGGTTCCTACAATACCTAACGTATAGACACAACTTCGACACCCTGCTTCTCAGAAGGATGTCGATTTAAGGCGTATTTTCATGGCGCATAATTCCCGAAATCTCCGTGCCGTAAGCCGTCTGCGGCCTCACGCCGCCGCTCACGCCCTGATTCCGTGCCGCCGCTCAAAAAAGAACCTCCGCGGCTAAGTGCGCCAAAATTTTTGCAAAAATATATACTAATTTTTATTCGGCAAACTTTATGCGCTCTTTGCGTCCAAATATTTGGTTTGCAGCGTATAAACGTAACAATTTGTTACCCAAAATGTCAAATTCCGCATTTTGTGGAAGATGGCCCTCCTATACGCCCTCGCGTCTCAATCTCCCAGCCCCGCATCCCCCGTGCTCTTCGCCCCAACCCCCAACCCAGTCCCCGTCCATCGTACAATGCACACACGTCCGTCGTACGG
>CAVKGN010000011.1:0-32186 GCA_963655595.1 uncultured Oscillospiraceae bacterium | reverse complement strand
CATCACTTATGAACGTAGACAATGCAAAATCGCAGATGCGCAAGGGCATGCTCGAATACTGCATTCTGCTCCTGCTGAGCCGCCAGGCGAGCTACGCCATCGACATCATCACGAAACTCAAAGAGGCCGAGCTAATCGTGGTCGAAGGAACGCTCTACCCGTTGCTCACTCGTTTGAAAAAGGACGGATTGCTCTCCTACGAGTGGCAAGAGTCCACCCAAGGGCCTCCGCGCAAATACTATACGCTGACCGAGGAAGGGCATGCCTTCCTCAACGAGCTGGACAACGCCTGGAACGAACTGGCCTACACCGTAGGCGTGCTCAAAAGTCGGGCACAGACTGGCGCATCAGCACATAATTCTGAAAGCTAACCACACAAAGAGAATGACATCATGAAGAAGAATATAAGCATCAACCTTTTCGGAAGTCTCTACGCCATCGACGAAGACGCGTGCCAACTTCTGGAAAAATATCTCGACAACATGAAGGCCTACTTTGCCAAGCGCGAAGGCGGCGACGAGATAGCCGACGACATTGAACACCGCGTGGCAGAAATCCTCGCCGACCTCAAAGCGGAGGGAACGGAGGCCATAAGCATTGAACACGTGCAGGACATCATCCGCCGCATTGGCAATCCTGAACAAATGGACGACGATGCCCCCGAAAGTCAGCAAACAGCCGACAAGGCGGAAAACAACGGACAGCAAAGCGCAACACCGCCCGAGCCCCCCACTCCACCCTCGGCCGACGAGGGAAAGAAACGGGGTAAACAATGGTTTGAGGGCCGCAAACTCTTCCGCGACCCCGACGACAAGATACTCGGCGGCGTGATTAGCGGACTCTGCAAATACTTCGGCGCAAACGAACCGTTGCCCTGGCGCATCATTTTCCTGTTGCTTTGTCTGGTAAGTTTCTCCACCATGGGCATTGTCTACCTTGTGGCGTGGGCCATCATTCCGCAGGCTAATACCGCTGAGGAACGCCTGCTCATGCAAGGGCGCCCCGTGAATCCCTCCACGCTCAACGAAGAGCTTATGCAACAGGTAGAGGCGGCACGCAAATACATGGCATCGCAGCAGTTTCAGCGCCGGGCACACAGTTTGTCCGACACATTTGTGCGCATCGTCATGTTCCTCGTGCAGGTTATTCTCCTTGCCATCAGCACCGCTATGCTCATAGGAATACTCACGTTTGCCGGCTTCATCATCTATGCTCTGTGCTCCACACCAGAGGTCGAAAACGCCGACTGGATAAAATTCATGCACAGCGTTCCCGCCGTGCAATGGGGAATATGGGGCGCAACGGCTTTCGGCGCAGCCTTCCTGTGCATCGTCATCTACGCCATTCTGCGCTGTATGTTCAAGCATGAAAGCTGCAAGCCACTGAGCACTGCGCGCCGTGCAACGCTCCTCATTCTTGCCATCGTGTCGTTTGCTGCCGCCTTGTCTTGCACCATTGTCACCTGTGTGATTGTGGAACAAAAGAGCGAGGCGTACAGCATCCAGGAGAACTCAACCGGTGAATACAAAGTGCCGGCAGAACATACCAAAGCCGCCCCTACCGTTCGCCATTGGGCGTTGCAGTAGGGGCGGCTTTCGCTGTTAGTTGCGAGAGGCTACATCCGGCTGATGCGGAGCTTGTAGCTCATGGGCTTCTCCGGCACGCGGTACATGGGGAGGGTGTCCACGTTTTGTCCGCACGAGGCGTTGCCAATGCCGCGTAGCCATGCGTCGAGGTGGAGCACGTTGTAGGGACGCGGCTGGAGGTTCCAGTAGTGCGAGGCGTTCATGAGGTCCTCGTCGGTATAGGGCAGAACGGAGAAGTTCACGCTACCCTCTGTGGCTATCTTCACCCCGAAGCCTTTGCCGTCGGAGAGTGTGAGTTCGCGCAGGCCTTCACGGTTGCCCGTGCTTTGCGGTTTCAGGTTGGGCTCCACCATCTGCGGCACTGTGGTGGCGTAGCGGCCAACGAGGACGCCGTCCTTACGATCGCAAGCGTTTTCCCACGGGCCGAGGGCGTAGTAGTTTACGTTGTTGAGCGAAGAGTCGAGCATACATACGAGGCCCGCACGGCGGAGGTCCTTGGTGTGAGGGATGAACTCGGCACGCACGTCGACGATGCCTTGGGGATATATCACGTAGTCAATGCGTGTGTCGCAGAGCGAGCCCTTGCGCTGCGTCTTCACCACGGGGTTTCCGTTCTCCTGCTCAATGCGCAACTCGCCCTCCTCTTCCAAGCCGTTATAGGTGTTGCCGAAGCGGTCGTTCTCTATCCAGCGGTGGTTGCTATACTCGAAGCCCTGACCGCCGGCAATGATGTCGTGTCCGTCGAGACTGAGCGAGGTGAGAGCAGCACTGGCATTGTCGAACGTGAGCTGCACGTGGCTGTTGCCAATCACGGTGCGGTCAGCCGCAGCCGTCTGCATAATCTGCGGAGCGTTCTTTTCCGCCGTCACGGCGGTGAGGTTGCCGCGCTGCAAAAGGGTGAACTGCTTGATGGCTGCCTCGTGGCCGGCAGGGGCGTAGCTGAGGGCTTTGGCAGAAAGCACGCGCAGGGTGAGCAATACCTCTGTGCCGTTGCTACCATCCTTGGCAAAGTTCACCTTGGGGAGCTTGAGCGTAAGCGTTGTGCTGTCGCCGGGAGCAACAGAGGGGAGTTGCACCTTTTTACGGGCCGAAACGGTGCCGTTCTTCACCACCTCGTATTCAAGGCAGAAGTCGTTCAGATTGGTAAACGCATAAGCGTTGCGCAATACCACGTTGGCCGTGGCGCGACTCTGGTCCACCTTGTCGAGGCGGAACTTCACAAACTGGTGTGCGGCCTTCACCTCCTTGAGTTTGGCACTCTCGGTACGCGTGGCGGGGAGGATACCGTTGCAGCAGAAGTTGCCCTGATGAGGACCAGGGTAGTCGTAGCCCGTTGTGAGGCGGTATTCGCCCTTCTTCATCAGCTGCGGGTCGTAAATGGCTTGGTCCACCCAGTCCCACACGCAGCCGCCGATGGTTGCATTTGAGTGTTCGATGATGTCCCAATAAGTATCGAAGTTGCCAATGGCGTTACCCATGGCGTGGGCATATTCGCAGATAAACATCGGTTTGTCGAGATTCGACGTGTTTTGCTGCATCCAGTCAATGCCAGGGTACATCTTTGAGTAGAAGTCGGAATAGCGTCCGCCGCCGTAGGGACCGCTCACACGCGTACCTTCGTAGTGGATGGGGCGGCTGTCGAGCTTGCGCGCCGCATCGTAGCAATACTTAAAGTTTACCCCTGCGCCCGACTCGTTGCCAAGGCTCCACATGATGACGCTGGGATGGTTGCGGTCGCGCAGCACAAGGCGGTCAATGCGGTCCACGAAAGCCGGTATCCAGCTCTTGCGGTCGCTGATGCTTTGATTGGCGTGGTCTTCAAGGTCGGCCTCGTCGACAGTGTACAGCCCGTAGTAGTCGAACATGGCGTACATGCGGTAGTCGTTGGGATAGTGCGAGGTACGGATGGTGTTGATGTTGTTCTGCTTCATGAGCAACACGTCGCGCAACATTTCGTCCACCGTGACAGCGCGGCCGTGGAGGGGCGACGTGTCGTGGCGGTTGACACCTTTGAGGAACACGCGACGGTCGTTGACGTAGAGCAGGGAGTTCTTAATCTCAATAGAACGGAAACCATACTTCGTGGAGAAAGCCATCTCCTCGTTGCCCTGAGCGTCCTGCTGGATGATGCGCACAGTGTAGAGGTTGGGCTTTTCGGCACTCCAAAGCGAAGCCCCCGGCACGTTGAAAGCGACATTTGCCTTTGTGCCGTCAGCACCGCTGAGAGCCACCTGTTTCTGCTGGATTTCCTTGCCATCGGGGGCGAAGAGCTTCACCGTCACTTGCTTTTCGCCGCTAAGATTGTCGCGGTTGTCGAGCGTCAGCTCCACGTTGAGTTTTGCCGTCGCCGTGGTGCCGTTGCAGTCGGTGAGCGTAGAGGTGAGGTAATGGTCGCGCACGGCCATCTTAGGCACGTTGTAGAGATACACCTCGCGGAAGATGCCCGACATGCGGAACATGTCCTGACATTCAAGGTAAGAGCCGTCGCTCCAACGGAACACCTGTACGGCAAGGCGGTTGTCGCTGCCCTTACGCAGGTAGGGAGTCACGTCGAATTCCGCCACATTGTTCGAACCCTGCGTGTAGCCCACATACTCGCCGTTGAGCCACACGAAAGCAGCGGAGTAGATGCCACCGAAATGGATGAACGTGCGACGACCGTCCCAGTTGGCAGGCACGGAGAACGTGCGCACGTAAGAGCCCACGGGGTCGATGCCGTAGTTCTTGCCGCCGTCGTTGTAGCCCGGTCGCGCCTTGATGTAGGGCGGCGTGTTGGAGTGCGGATACTCCACGTTGCAATAGATGGGCTTGTCGTAGCCGAGCATCTCCCAGTTTGACGGCACAGGGATAGTGTCCCACTGGCTCACGTCGTAGCCTTCCTTAAAGAAGTCGAGCGGACGCTGCGAAGGTTCGGGCACAAGATTGAAACGCCACGTGCCGTTGAGCGAGAGGAAACGCGAGGTGATCGGCTGGCTCCAAGGCTTCTCGTAGAAAGCTTTGTCGGCGAGCATCTCCGCCTCGTTGTTGTAAGGCAAGTAGGTGGCGACGGTCGTCTCCTTATTCACGGCGAAGATGGTCTCGTCCTCCCAGCAGGGCGACTGTATTTTGGGTTTCTCCACCTCCTCGATGGTGAGCCAAGCACTTTCGTCCTTAGCGTTGTAGTCCACGCTCTTGAGCGCATTGCCCTGCAAGGCGTACATCTTCGCACTCTTGTTCTTAGCTACGGAACGGAGGATATACACCCCAGCCTTGCCGCTGACGGGTTCAAAACTGAACTGGGCGTTGTTCCACACGCCGTCCTCGGCCGGCCATTGCAGCAGGTAGTCGATAGAGGGATTGCCGCCGCCATCGTCGAAGTTTTGCGTGTAGAAAGCATTGCCTATGACGCAACGATTGAGGTCGAGCATCTTTACGTTCCAGTACTGCCCGCGATTGTCTGCGTTGACGTCCTCGCCCACTATGCGGGCGTTATTCTCGCCAGAGTCGCCGTTGCCAAGCACTTTGTCGGAATGTTTGTAGGAACGGATGCGGTAGGTAAGGTCGGCGTCGAAACCTGCATGGGCAGCCTCAGCCACTTCGAACTGCGCCGCCTTGTTGCCCTTAGCCTTGTCCTTGTCGATAAGCACAAGGCGATTGCCCTGCACAGCGGCGGCAAGCGAGGGGGAGTTGGTGGGTATCAGGTTGAAGTATTTGCCGTCCGCCTGCATCTTCCAGAGCTGCGCCTCGTCAGAACCGTTGTTGTCGCCAAAGCTAAGGGAGTTGCCCTCCGTACGTATGGCTTTGTTGCTGAACGGATTGATCATGCGCCACGAACCAGCGAGTTCCGTGATGGTGTAGTGCTGACTGCTGGCCTCGGCGTTGAGCTTTGCAAGCACAAGGTTGCCCTGCGCGTCCATATCGACCGCAAGGGACTTCTGCACAGAGAGCAGGTGGTAGAGTCGCCCCTTGACAAACGATTGGGACGATGCGCCCAGGGCTGCAACGAAGCACACGGCAAGCAGCAAGAGCCTGGACAGAAGGAACGTTTTCTTCATAGTTATTTCGGTTTGTTTTTCTGATTTTGGGAAATACGGGGGCGGAGCCTTGTCAGCAGCCCTCGAACACTTCGGCCCCCTCCTGACTCCACTCGGGGAAGGCCTGATGAGCCTCGTCGGACGAACCGCCGCTGTCGTCATCGTCACTGTCGTCCTCACTTTCGGACACGAGTTCGTAATAGTAGACCGGTTTGAGTCCGGCAGCGTAGCAGTACTTCATCTTCGTGCCCGTTAGTTTAACAAGGGCGTGAAGCATGCCGGGATTGTCTTGAAGGTTAAGGGCTTCGCGCACATCGGTGTCCTTGAGCAGCTGCGCCGTGGCACAGTTCTCCACATCCTCCTCATCGGGCGAATCGGCCAGGACGAGGTTTGTCTGCACTGCCCCCTCGGCACTGAACACGGCTCCCTTCACCGAACTGCCGGGCATATAACCTACGATGTAGGCTTTGAGCGTCACCTCCACGCTGTCGGGCGCAGAGGCAAACGTGCTGACCGTATAGACACAGCTATCTGCCGCCGTCGTGTCGCCGCCAGTATTCTCATTCTTCGAAGAGGAGTTGTCCTTTACGTCTTCGAGTTCTATCTTGCCACAGGAGACAAATAGAACAGAAAGGAGCAGAAATATGCGGTAAAGTGTCTTCATCAGCTACAAAGGTATATCATAAATGCCACACAGCCGCCCCCTGGCGCGGAAATGGGCATTTCGGGCATGCTCACCTATACAGATAACGCGGGACGGCTGACACAAGTCAAAGCCGTCCCGCGTTATTTCAGACTTATCGCGGATGCTTTCCTCGCCACTCCCGTTTCGCACGCGAGTAGCGGAGGTTGCGCCTATTATTCATAGTTGTAGTACATTGACCACGCGTCGCGGTAGGACAGTTGGTCCTTGTGCGCCTTGATGTACTCGTAGAGGTTCCAAGCCATTTTGTGTTTCAGCTCGTCAGATACCGAATAGTCCCACTTAGAGGCCTCTTCCGCCGTGACGAGGGTCGGAACGTTCTGCGCATTGCTCAGGTAGATGCGCTTCACGCCCATATCCTTCACCTCCTTTTCGAGGAAGTCGGACACATATCCCTGATAGCAAGGATACACATTGTCGCTGAGGAAGAATTCAAGGGAGATGACGCGCCCCGTAGCCAGGAAACGATTGCAAGCGTTGTTGAACGAAGTCTCAGCATCGTTGTACACAAGAATGACCGTCTGATCCGTAAATCCCTGCTCGCGCATGTTCTTCAACAGCGTCGCGAGCTTTGTACTATTGGACCACAAGGCGTCAAACACAATGCCGGCGTCGGTGACGACGCTCTTCACCTCGGGGAAGGACTTCACCGCCGTACTCTTTCCTGCGCCAGAGTTGCCTGCCACAACCACAATTTTGTTGTTGCCGGCCGCACGAGCACGCTTAATAAGGCTGTCCGTCAAGGCGGTGTTCAGCGATCGGCCGGCGGCGAGGAAGGTTCCCACATTGCGTCCGTCGTACCCTTGACTGCGGAACACTTCGCGCGTCAGGTCGGGGTCGAGTGTGTTGGGCGTGGTGCTGTTTTGCATCCATCCCCACACTACATTAACAAGGGAGTCGGCGTGTTCATTCGCCCACGCCACGGCTGCTGCGCTCGATACGACGTTGTTGGTGAGGCAGATGCTGTCAGCCCCCTCCACGTATGCTTCCTTCACGCCGCCTTTCCACACTTCGGCGACTTGTGCCTTTGCACCAACAACGGCACAAAGGGATATAAGGGCGAGTAATATCTTCTTCATAGCTCAAATGTATTTATGCGGATTACTTGTTTAGTATCTTGAATGTGAAGCTTCCTGCCTGAACGAGGGTCACGCCCTTTCCAAGGTTGGCACTGGCCGTGCCGTCCTCCTTGGCTTGCGAAACGCCCGTCAAGCGGCCGTCGGTACTGTAAAGGCGCAACGTCTCGCCCGGAACAAGTCCGGCCACATTGAGACTTCCGTCCTTCAAGCTAAACACAGGAGCGGACTTGCCGTCAGCACCTGCCTTGCCGTCCTGTACCGCATGGATGCCCGTTGACTCTTCCTGGAACTTGACAACAGTGCCAAGCGCGGTAAACTGTATTTGCTGTTCGCCACCGACTTTTACAACGAGGTCCTCGTCTGCGAAGGCCAGCACGGGCTTTTCTGCCAGCACATACTTTCCCTTCAAAACGCCGCCTTGATAAATATAAGCGGCAAAACTCTGCGCATGCGCCGCAGTGGCAAGAGCCAGCGCACAGAGCGTCAAGAATGTTTTCTTCATAGATAAAATATAAAGAGCCTCTTCCCGTCCAGCCTGACATAAGCCTCGCGCCCCAAGGCAACGAACTCTGCACGCGGCAGGAAGAGAGTACTACGTTCTGGGTGCAAAATTAGGAAATATTGCTGTTTGGTAAAAACGGCGAAGAGCGAAAGCCATATCCGAAGGCCTTGCCGTACGGCGTATCCCCGTCCTGGTGAACGCTACCCCGGGGGTAGTGGATAAATACTTGACAAGCAGCATATTGAATACTTGATAAGTGGTAACGTGAATACTTGCAAGCGGTAACGTGAATACTTGCAAGTATTTATCCATTAGCCCGTATGTAAGAACGACTATCCCGCAGAGCGTAACGAGCCAAAGAGAGGAAAGAACCGCAGACAACATCCTGACGGAAATTTGCGCCGAAAGGATAAAAAGAAACTGCGCTGCAGAAACGTTTCCATTTCAGCAGCGCAGTATAAATTGCTGTTTAATGCTTCAAAAGCTTTTTACTTCTTTGCCTTCATAGCCTTGGCAACTTGTGCCTTAGCCTTAGCGAGAGCCTTGTCGTAAGCGGCCTGAGCCTTCTTCTTGGAAGCATCGTCCTTGGCGTTTTTCACGTCGTCGTAGAGTTTCCAGAGGTTGAACTTAGAGGTAGCCTCTTTCTGAGCAGCCGTAGAAGCCTTGGCAGTAGCCTCAGTGGCAGCCTCGTCCTCAGCAGATGCGAAAGCGTGGTGGAAGCCCTTCACGTCAGTCCAGTGACCGCGCGTAAAGTCGGGGAATGCTACGCTTGCGCAGTTGTTGTCCATTGAGAGCGTACCGAGTTCGGCAAGGGCGCACCACTCAGCAAGGTCGTAAACGTCCATATCGAGGGGCAGACCATTCTGCAAGCAGTAAACCAAACGGCTGTCCATGATGAAGTCCATACCGCCGTGACCGCCTACCTCCTTGGCCATTTCGCCGTACTTCTTGAGGATGGGGTGCTGGTACTGCTGTTCGAGAGCTTGCTTTTCAGACTCGGGCATGAAACCGTGTGAGCTGAGGTTGTCCACCTTGGGCTGGTGACCAGCGGCAGCAAGCTGCTTAGCGTCAACAGCATAGCCCTCAGAGGGATACTTATTGGCAAAGCCGCGCGTACCAGTGAGCTGGTAAAGGCGGTTGTAAGGCTGCGGATTCATCACGTCGTGCTGAATTTCAATCACCTTACCCTCCTCAGTGCGGATGAGCGTAGTGGTGTGGTCGCCGTTGCGGTAGTCGTTGCAGGGCTTACCCGTCTTCTGTTCCACATATTCTTTGCCGTGTGCACTCTTGGTGTCCATGGCGATGAGCGTCTTCATACGGTCGCCGCGGTGAATGTCGAGAGCCTGAGCCACAGGGCCGAGGCCGTGAGTAGCGTAGACGTCGCCACGGTTCTCCTTGTTGTACTTCATACGCCAACCGAGCTTGTCGGGGTCGCTTCCGTCGGGATTCTTCCAGTAGTAGTCCCAGAAGTCGTCGAGGTTGTGGATGTATGCGCCCTGTGCGCGGAGGATCTCACCGAACACGCCGTGCTGAGCCATGTTGAGGGTGTTCATCTCGAACCAGTCGTAGCAGCAGTTTTCAAGGATCATGCAGTGCTTGCGAGTCTTCTCAGAGAGGTTGATGAGTTCCCAGCACTGTTCGAGGTTCATTGCAGAGGGCACTTCGATGGCGGTGTTCTTGCCGTTTTCGAGTGCGCACTTAGCCACGGGGAAGTGGTGATCCCAGTCGGTAGCTACGTAAACGAGGTCGATATCGCTGCGCTTGCAGAGTTCCTTATAACCTTCTGCACCGGAGTAGATAGTGGCAGGGGCAAGACCAGCCTTCTTCAAGAAGCCTTGGTTAGCCTCAGCACGGTCGCGCTCGTAGTCGCAAAGAGCTACGATCTCAACACCGGGGATATGCGTCCAGCGCTCCACAGCACCGGGGCCGCGCATACCCAGACCCACGAAAGCTACGCGGACAGTCTGAATCTTCGGAGTTGTGAGGTTGATAGCGTCTTTTTGGCCAGCGGGACGGGCGGGCGTGTCAACCACGATTGTACCCTGCTCCCAGTGCCACTTGGTGGAAGGTGACGTTGACTGTGCGTTTGCTACGTTTGTGCCCAAAGCGAGCAGGGCAGCAAAGGCCACAGCGAAACATTTTACCATTTTCATAGGATAGATTATGTATTTGGGATTGTATTAGTCAAGCAGGAGTTCAGGCCGCTCAGCCCGGACTCCCGCCTAGTGGTTTGTCTCTTAAAGGAATGGGGATTACTTCATCGTCTTCAAGTGTTCGAGAGCCGCTTTCACGAAACTGTCATCGGGATTGATTTCCTTGGCGATGTTTGCGTAAGTCGTAGCCTCAGCCTTGTTGGGCGTGTCGATGCTCACGTAGTAGAAGAACAGGTAGCGGCAAGCCTCGAAACGCGGGTTGCGCGCCTTCTCAATGATAGCGGAGTCGTTGCTTTCCTGAATAACCTTCAAGTAGTAGTCGCGCACGGCATCGAGGGGCTTGTTCGTGTCGGTGTTGCTCAGACGAGCAAGCATCTGGTAAGCCAGCACGATGGGCAGGTGGTTGGTTGTTTCGCTCGAAGCTACGCTCTTGAACGCCTCTTCGGCCTTGTCGTGGAAGAGAGCCTTCTTCTCGGGGGTGACATCCTGCTGCTGGTAAGCGGCAAGATACTTCGTACCGAGCTGATACTTATCGGTGATGTCGGCTTTGTCGCCAAGAAGAGCCAAGTACTTCTCGAACACTTCAATACCCTTTTCGGCTTGCTTGTTGCGCACGTAAAGGTTTGAAATCTCGTAGTAATAGGAACCACGCTTGTTGGTGTTCTCCTCTTTCTTCTTGTCGTCAGTCAAGTCGGCAGCCTTAGCTTCAAGGTCGGCCACGGCCTTTTCGTAGTAGTCGATAGCCTCAGGCAGATTGCCCTTCTCCTTAGCGAGCTTTGCAGCGTAGTCGAAGTCCATGTAGAAGTAAACAGAGTCGGCGAACTGCTTGTCGCGGATGTAGCTCGATGCGGCGTCGGCAGCGGCAATGGCGCCGTCGTAGTCCATAGCGGTTTCAATCTTGCCGTACTTTGCGAAGAACTCCATACGAGGGATAACGATGTCGTTGGGAGCGAGGGGCTTCACCTCGTCGGCAACGCTTATCATCGTATCGAGGTTGGTGTCGTCCTTCACCGACATAGAGAACAAGGCCTGCAAATAGTTTTCGCAAGCGGCAATGTCAATCTTATCGGCTTCCTTGGGAGTGGCATTGTAATAGCTGGCGTAGCTGGCAATGGCCTTGGCATAGTCGTCGAGCTTGTAGTAAATATCACCAAGTTCCTTGTCGGCATCGGTATAAGAGGGGTCAACCTCCTTAATCTTGTTCAGATAGTCAATAGCTGCGTGAGGATTCACGTTCTTGTAAACGAACGCATTACGCTTGAGCGCGGCAACATTCGTGGGTTCGATGGCAAGCACTTCATCAAAACGGCCACCGGCTTCGCCCCATTTCTGAGCCTTCATGAACACCTCGCCCGAGAACATCAGGCCGGGGATGTATTCAGGAGCCAACTCATAAACAGACTTGGCGCACTGGCTGGCAGCGGGGTAGTTGTCGTTTTCGAGAAAGAACGTGCCGACAGCCACGAGGTCTTCCTTGCTCTTCTTGATCTTCTTCGAGAGATCCATGTACACTTTGTTGGCCTTCTCAGGATCGTCCATGTTCAGACTGATAACCTGCTCGGCCATACTCTTGTACTCAGGGTTGAGCTCGGGGCATTCGTACGTACGGGATTGGGCAAATGCGCTGCCGGCTCCCATAGTCAGCAGGGCGCACATTGCGGCAACGCGGAAAATGTTCTTCTTCATATAATAATGTGTGCTTTTATTCGTGCCTTAAAAGATTGTGTTTTCCATGCAAAGCCCCGCGCAAAAGGGCTTTGAAAATCCGTGCAAATATAGCATTTTATAAAGACAAAATTGCAGCCGCGTTCTTTTTTGTCCCTCTGCGCCCTCCAAACGTAACAAAACCGAAACGCCTGCCGCCTTGTATAAAGTCGCCCAAGCCTGCACCTTTATATATGCCAAAGGCGACGGGGCAGGCTGCAAAAGGCAGCAAGAACGGACAAAATAGCCGGAAACTTTGCAGTTTGGCAAATTGTTCGTACTTTTGCCACGCATAAGCAAGATGCGTATGCAATCGGAAAGTAGCGCAGTTGGTAGCGCACTACGTTCGGGACGTAGGGGTCGGGCGTTCGAGTCGCCTCTTTCCGACATAGTAAAGCCGGGATAAATCAGCGATTTATCCCGGCTTTACTATTCCTTATTGTTTTCCGTTAGCCCAAGAGCTGTTTCACAAGGGCAGAGATGGCTTTGCCGTCAGCACGTCCAGCGAGCTTCTTGCTGGCTATGCCCATCACCTTTCCCATGTCCTTCATAGAGGAAGCGCCCGTCTCGGCAATGATTGCCTTCACTTCGGCTTCGAGTTCCTCTGCACTGAGTGCCTTGGGGAGGTATTCCTCTATAACCGTTGCCTGTGCCTCTTCCTCTTCGGCGAGGTCGGGACGGCCTTGCTCGCGATAGAGTGCGGCTGTGTCGCGCCCCTGCTTGGAGAGTTTGGCAAGGATTTTCAAGGCAGCGGCATCGTCGAGCGTGTCGTTTGCGCCCGGAGCGGTCTTTGCCTCAATGAAAAACTTCTTGACGTTGCGCAAGGCTTCAAGGCGCATCTTGTCCTTTGCCTTCATCGCAGCAATGATGTCTTTGCTTACTTTTTCGAATAGTTCCATCGTTGTATTCTATTATAGACCGCGTGCGGACGGGGCTTATCCCCTACTCTGCCGCAGCCGACAAATTCTTGATTTGTTTTAGTTGTTCCACGCCGCGCTTCCGGGTGGGCGTGTCTGCCACTCTGTCGACAATTTCCTCGTTGAGCAAGTCCTCTGGCGAGAAGATGTATACATTCGCCGGACGCTTTTTCTTGGCAGCAACATTTTCACCATAGAAACGATTGCGGCGCGTGGCTTGTTCAGCGCTCTCAATGCTCCACTCCACCTCGACGGGTGCTTTGGAGTTCTTCTTGCTGCCGTAAAGTTTGAAGCCTGAGGCTATGACCGTAATCTTTATCTTGTCGCCAAGCTCGGGATGGAGAGTAAGTCCCCACTTTGTTTCTACGTTGCTGTCGAACTTGTCCATAAACCGCTCCACCTCCGTGATCTCGTAGGTTTGGAGCATCTGGTTGTCGTCGGTGCTTGTGGTGATGGAGAGCAGAATGCGCGAGGCGGCAAACACGTCGTTGTTGTTGAGCAAGGGCGACGTGATAGCATCGTGGATGGCCTTTGTCACACGGTTCTCGCCCTCACCGTAACCAGTCGACATCACGGCCACACCGCCGTTTGTCAGCGTGTTGCGCACATCTTCAAAGTCGAGGATGAGTCGCCCGTGCATGCCTATCACTTCCGTAATGGAACTCACTGCCGTGGACAACGTCTTGTCCGCGCACTTGAACGCATTTATTATACTAAGGTCGGGGTATATCTCGCAGAGGCGTTGATTGTTTATAACCAACAAGGCGTCTACCTCAGCCTCCAAAGCCTCTAAGCCGTCGAGGGCCTTGTCTATCTGCCGTTCGCGCTCGAAGAGGAAGGGTATCGTCACGATGCCGATGGTAAGGATTCCCTTTGCACGAGCTTCGCGGGCTATGACGGGCGAAGCACCCGTACCCGTACCGCCGCCCATACCGGCGGTGATGAACACCATCTTTGTCTCTTCGTCGAGGACGTCCTTGATTTTATCAATGCTCTCCTGCGCCAGCTCGCGTCCCTTTGTGGGGTTTCCGCCGGCACCGAGTCCTGGGCCGAGTTGCAAATGGTCGGGAACGGGATTGTCGGAAAGTGCCTTGCTATCGGTGTTGACCACAACGTAACGCACGTTGGGTATGTTGTCGCGGTACATCTGTGCCACAGCATTGCCGCCGCCACCACCCACGCCTATCACCTTAATAATCTTCGGTATAGACTGATTGGCCAGTTCGATGAGCGTTTCGCTCCCGAGCACTGAATTATCTGTGCCGTTCATAGTTATTCCCTGATGCGTCTATTGTTTGTATCAGAATGAGATGACCGACCCCGCAGTAGCAGTCTGCGTGTTGTTCAATGCGCTCTCGGGTTCAATGGCAATGTTCGTGTACGACTTTGCCACGATATCAGAGAGGGCCTCCTTCGAGCGTTTATAAGTAGGCGTGAGTTCCACAAGCGAGATGATTTCCTCGTTGTCGAGATCGTCCAGCCCAAAGAGGAAGTAACGCGGACGGCGACGGCGCGTCTTACCCTTGTCACCACTGCCGTAGTATGTTTCGCGGCGCTCTTCCTTTTCCTCGTTGTTCTCGAGTTCGCTCTGGCGCTTGCGTTCTTCCTCGGTCTCCTGCTTTTTCTTGAAACCAGGAACGTTGCTCATGCCAAAGCCTGTGGCAAGGATGGTTATCTTCACCTGCTTGCCCAGCGAGGGATCGGTGGTGAGTCCCCACTTTGTCTCCACGTCGTCGTGGAACTTCGACATAAACTCGTGCACCTCGTTCATCTCGTCCATCATGAGGGTCTGGTCTTCCTTCTCTGCGCAGAACGAGATGGAGAGCAACACCTTCTTTGAGTTGAAGATGTCGTTGTTGTTGAGCAGAGGGGAATGCAGGGCTGCCTCGATGGCTTTGCTCACGCGGCTCTCGCCTTCGCCGTAACCCGTTGACATGATGGCGACACCGCCGTCTTTGAGCACGGTGCAGACATCGCGGAAGTCGAGGTTGATGAGTCCGTGCATCGTGATGATTTCAGCGATGGAACGGGCGGCTATGCTGAGCGTGTTGTCGGCCTTTTCGAAAGCGGAAAGCACATTGAGTTCGGGATAGATTTCGCGGAGACGCTCATTGTTGATAACGAGCAATGCGTCTACGTTCTTTGATATTTCCTCCACGCCATCAAGTGCCTGGTCAATCTTTTTGTTGCCCTCAAACTTGAACGGGATTGTTACAATGCCCACGGTGAGGATGCCCATGTTCTTTGCCTCGCGGGCAATGACGGGTGCAGCTCCGGTACCCGTACCGCCGCCCATGCCGGCAGTGATGAACACCATCTTCGTGCCGTCGTTGAGCATCTTATGTATCTCTTCCACGCTCTCCTCGGCTGCCTCGCGGGCACGTGCCGGACGGTTGCCAGCGCCAAGTCCTTCCTTGCCAAGCTGCAACCTAACGGGTACGGGAGAGTCGGAGAGTGCTTTGCTATCAGTGTTGCACACCACGAAGTTTACGTCGTGTATGCCTTCGCGGTACATGTGGTTCACGGCATTGCCGCCACCGCCGCCCACGCCTATCACCTTGATGATAGAGGGGGTTGTGGTGGGAGTGCCCATATCAATAAGCAGGTCGTTATTTTCGTCCATTGTTGTGTGTCTTTATTTCTGTGTTCTGGAATTGGTTCGTTGCAACGTGTCGCATCAGTTGTTATCTTCTTCTTTCACGTCCTCTTCTTTCACAAGATTTCCGAACCAGTTGCCTACTTTCTTGAATGTTCCAAAGATTTTCTTCTTGCGTTCCTCTTTTTCTTTTCTCTTTCTTTCTTCTTCGGCTCTGCGCTTTTCGGCTTCCTCAGCGGCTGCCTCTTCTTCGGCTCTGCGCTTTTCGGCCTCTTCAGCCTCCTTTTCGCGAGCTTCTCTTTCGCGGGCTTCGGCCTGACGTGCCTTTTCCTCCTCTTCCTCCTGGGAAGGACCGAAAAGGTCGTTCGGACCATCGAGGTCGCCGCCACAGCAATTTACGTTGCCCTTGTCGATAAGAGCCAACGCCGCGTTGCAGTCGCCGTCGTTGTTCAGGCTGGGATAGTCGGGGCAACGGAGTGCCACGTTGATCTTGCGCACGAAGCGAATCTTCTCAAAACCAGTGTGTGCGGTAAAGGCCTTGTCGATATTCCTCATGTGCGAGGCACCACCCGTGATTACGAGGCCACCGATAAGTTGGTTCACGTCGAACTTTGTGAGGTCTATCTGATGCTTTACGTTGAGGATAATCTCCTCTGTACGTGCCTCTACCAGGCCGCAGAACTCTTCGTAAGTCACTGTTCTACCGTCGCGCAGCACAATGGGCTTGTGCTCCTCGTCCTCGGGGGTGGACACGGCAGATCCGTATTTGAGTTTCAACTCTTCTGCCTCGTCGTCCTCAATCTGCAACGACATGATGTCTCGATTGATATTTGCACCGCCAAGGGGGATAACTGCCAAATGGCGCAGGAGGTTGTTCTTGTAGATTGCCACAGAGGTCGTCTCCGATCCCATGTCGACGAACACACAGCCCGAACGGCGTTCAGGTTCTGTGAGCATGGTGTCGGCGAGGGCCTGCACGGTGATGGGCAGTTCGGCTATCTTCACCTCGGCAGACTTGAAGCAGTTGCGGATGTCCTCGCGAATGGAGGAGCTGGCCACGATGTTGAGGTAGTTACCTTCAATGTGGTCCGACTGGATGCCTACGGGCTCGATGGTCAACTGCGTACCAAGGCGGAACTCCTGGGGGATGGACTCCAAGATGTCGCGGTCGGCGTTCGACGAATTGCGGTTCTCGTCATTCATGGAGTCAATCATCTCCTGAGTGATTTCCACTTTCGACTCGAAGTGGCGCACCACGGAGTTTGCCACAGTGTGCATACCCATACCGCCAATTCCCACGTACACCTGACCGATGTGCTTTTGCAGTTTCTGTTCGAGCTTTTCCTTCATGCTGCTCAGGCAGGTGGTCATCTTGCTGATGTTGTTGATGCGCCCTTTGCGTATGAAGGTTGTAGAAGGCTCCTGTGCAAAAGCCAGCACCTGGATTGCGCCGTCGGGGTCCTTACGCCCCGCTATGGCAGTAACCTTTGAAGAACCCAGTTCTATAGCTACTATAAAGTTGTTGTCTCCTGTTGCCATGTATATTGTTTTTTGTTTTTTCAGTTAGGATTGTTCTTTGCGCCGCTCCATGCAAGCCGCGGCTATTTCCGTCCGACAATCTGCGAAATGTGTTCGACGGATATTTCGGAGTATTTGTTCCACCCTACCTCAGGCAGCACCTTTTCGTAGAAGGTATAGAGGTTGCGAAACTTCTGACTGATGCTATCGGTCGTGCCAAACACAATCACGTGGTTACCCACGCGCGGCACCATTTTGATGCGTTCCTGCGGCGTGACGTATATCTGCTCAATCTGGTTGTTCCAGAACGGGTCGTTGTGGAGGAACGTTCCCAACTTGAGCAACTGCGTCTTAGCGAATTTGTGCGAAATGTTTCCCGTCGCCACGATGAGGTCGGCCGAATAGCCTTGCGGATTCATCAGGTTTCCGCTCTTGTCGATGTAATAGTCCTCGCCGTTGTCTGCCTTTATGCGCAGGAGCGGCAAACGCTGGTGGATGAGCACGTTCAGCACGCCGTCGGGCGACTTGTAGCAAAGGACGGAGTCGATGAAGGAGTTCTTCTTCAACTTCTGCTGAATGCTCAGGCCGTCAATCTGATCCATTGTCCGCCCCACGGGATATTGCCCCGAGGCGCGGAGTATGCGGTCGGCCTCATCAGCGGTGATGAACCCTGCGTGCGAGCTGTCGGCGATGGTATAACTCACCTGCTTACACACCGTGCTATCGCTGTGGCGCGTAAAGTCGGCAAAGGCGAAAACAAGGTAAATGATGATACCTGCAAGCAGCACTAATTTCAAAAGCGTTCGCATGGCTTGGCTGTGTAACGGCGTGGTAAGAGGGATAGGGTTACTTCTTTTCTAATATCTTCTTTATCTCGGGGATGTAGTCCACGGCATCGCCTGCGCCGAGAACTATCAGCACGTCGAAATCTTCCGAGGCTACAAACTGCGGGATGTCGGCTTTGACTATGAGGTGCTTCTCTATGCCGGGACGCAAGTTGTTGTATATCAGTTCACTCGTCACACCAGGGATAGGCTGTTCGCGCGCCGGATAAATCTCCGTGAGTATCACTTCGTCGAGCAGCGACAGGCTGTCGGCAAAGTCCTTATAGAAGTCGCGTGTACGCGTGTAGAGGTGGGGCTGAAAGATGGCTGAGATTTTCTTTCCCGTGAACACCTCGCGAATGGACAGCACGCTCTGGCGAATTTCCTCGGGGTGGTGTGCATAGTCCGAGAGCAACACGTGGCGGTCGGTTTTCAGGGCGAAGTCGAAACGGCGGTCAACGCCGGCAAAACTCAGCATAGCCTTGCGCAGTTCCTCGCCTGTAGCTCCGGCAATCTGTGCAAGAGCCATGGCGGCAATACCGTTCTCTATGTTGATACTTACAGGCACGCCAAGTTCCACGTCTGTCACATTGCCAAGGGGCGAAACAAAGTCGAACACAATGCGTCCGCCGCCGATGCGGATGTTCTCAGCGTGGAAGTCGCCCTCCGTGCGGTCGTAGGTGTACACCTTTACGCCTGGCTGCGGATTGGGCTGCATTTTGAGGTTGCGGTGAATGATGAGCGCGCCATCGGGCTGGATGAGTTCCGTATAGTGGCGGAAACTTTCAAGGTAGGCTTCCTCGGTGCCATAGATGTCGAGGTGGTCGGCATCGGTTGCGGTGATAACGGTGGCGTAGGGACGAAGGTGGTGGAACGAGCGGTCGAACTCGTCAGCCTCAATCACCACGTAGGGCGAATTGGCATTGAGCAGATAGTTCGTTCCGTAGTTCTTCGTGATGCCACCCAGGAAGGCGTTGCAACCTACGTGGCTCTCATGGAGCAGATGAGCTGCCATCGAGGTAGTGGTCGTCTTGCCGTGCGTGCCAGCCACGCAGAGCCCCTTCATCGAACGGGTGAGCGTACCAAGCACTTGGGCGCGCTTTTGCAGTTCAAAGCCGTTCTCGCGGAAGTAGGTGAGTTCCTTGTGTGTAGAGGGGATAGCGGGGGTATAGACAACGAGCGTATTCTCCTTGTCGCGGCAAGCAGCGGGGATGAGTTCGGGGTTGTCCTCGTAGTGGATGTCGGCTCCTTCGGCACGCAGTTCTTCTGTCAGTGCGCACGATGTGCGGTCGTAACCTGCCACCGTAAGACCTTTTGACAGAAAGTAGCGCACCAATGCGCTCATGCCGATGCCGCCGGCTCCGATAAAGTATACTGATTTCATTGTGTGTTTTCTCTTTGTGTTTTTTGTGTGCAGAGCGTAGCGTCTTTACTTGCCTTCTGCGAGTTTAAGCACCTCGTCGGCAATGTCGGACGCAGCGTTGGGACGAGCCAGCTGTATAATCTGTTGGCTTAGCCCTTCCAACTTTGCAGGGTCGGTCACCGTGTTGATAGCAAGGGGCATCAATGTGCGACTTGCCTCGGCATCGGCTACGTAAAGGGCGGCGCCTTTCTGCACGAGTGCCTGTGCGTTCTTCGTCTGGTGGTCCTCAGCCACATTGGGTGAAGGAACGAGTATCACGGGTTTGCCCAACAGGCAGAACTCAGAGATGCTCCCTGCGCCAGCACGCGAGATCACGAGGTCAGCGGCTGCATAGGCGGCATTCATGTCGGAGATGAAGTCCATCACCTTGAGATTATCGGGACAGCCGCGGCGAGCTAACTCGTTCTGAATGGCCTCGCTGTAATACTTACCCGTCTGCCAGATGAACTGCACACGGCTCTGTTGCTTAACAAGGGGGAGATTGCCGAGAATGCTTTCGTTGAGCGTACGTGCACCGAGTGAACCGCCCACCACGAGGATGGTCTGCTTACCTGGGACGAGACCGAAAGAACGCACAGCGTCTTCCTTCGAGAGGGTCTGCTCCAACAGATTCTGGCGCACGGGATTGCCCGTGTAGAGTATCTTCTCAGCAGGGAAAAAGCGCGACATACCTTCATACGCCACGCATATCTTGCGTGCCTTCTTGGCGAGCAACTTGTTGGTCACGCCGGCGTAGGAGTTCTGCTCCTGAATGAGTGTGGGGATGCCCATGCTCTCGGCCACGTTGAGCGTAGGCCCACTGGCATAGCCGCCCACGCCCACCGCCACCTGCGGACGAAAGTCGCGGATGATGCGGCGCGCCAAGGCACGGCTCTTCATTATCTTGAAAAGTACGGGAATGTTTTTGAGCAAGTTCTTGCGGTTAAAGCCTGCGATGGGCAGGCCTTTTATCTCGTAGCCGGCAGCCGGCACGCGTTGCATTTCCATGCGCCCTTCGGCTCCTACGAAAAGTATCTTTGCTTCAGGGCGTTTTGCGCGTATTTCGTTGGCTATCGAAACGGCCGGAAAGATGTGGCCGCCCGTGCCTCCGCCGCTGATAATAACCCTTAATTCACCGTTCATTCTTCTGCTGTATATAGTACAAGGCAAAATTAAGCAATTATTTCTTGCTCTTTGGCGTTTTAATACTTGCTTTTTCGCCTGCGTGGCTTTTTTGGCATTGAGTTGGAACGCGCTTATCAGGCGGCCCATGCGTTGCCCCACTACCTGCGGCTTAAAACATCGTAGTTCTCAACGCCTTCCACAATGCGCCTCGGAGGGGCGTAGCTATTACTCAGGCAGTCGTGCTTTGCGTTGTAATAGGACGTACGGATGCCTGCCAGCGCAAAGAGCAGGTGGCAGAGGTCGTCGGTATAGAGTGGCAGGGATACGGCTCTGCGCAAAGCGGCCATCACGTCGGGATGCCGTTCGCGGTAGCGGTCGGAAGTCCACACCATGAAGGGAACGTCGTAAAGGGCGTGGAGTTTCTGGGGCGTGAGGGGATCGTTCGTGCGCCCCTTGTGGTCACGGTAGTCGTATATCTCCTCACCGTGGTCGGAGAGGATAACAGCCACAGCATTCTTGTCGGCAAACAGGCTAAGTATGCGCTCCGTCTGTCGATCGTTGTAGAGGGTGGCGTTGTCGTAGTCGGCTATTTCCTGCCGCTTGCGGTCGTTTAGCCATGGGGCTTTGTTTGGCACGTCTGCAGGGGTAAAGCGATTGTTCTCAAGTGTACTGGGGAAGCGATCGGCTGCGCTAAGGTGCTGTCCCCACAGGTGGAACATCACGAGGTTGTAGGCTCCGCTCAGCGTTTCGTCCCGCTTATAGGCGTCGACGAGTTGACCGTCGTATTCGTGGTTGTGGTCGTTCGTGCGATCGTAGGCAACACGTTTGATGTCGGGATTGTAAAGGAACGAACCGAGCGCAAAGTCGAACACGCTGCCGCCCAGGGTATTGTTTTGATTGTCATAAAGGGTCACGCGGTATCCTGCGCTTTTGAACACGGCGGGGAAAAGTGGCTTTTCGTTCCACCGCTCACCATCGGACAGCACGCTGCAGCAGAACAGGTTGCGCACCACGTTGGTGGTGTGCGCGTAGGGGGTGACGGCGTCGCGAAACACGCTCAAACGACTGGCGCGCGTTTCGCTTTCCATAAAGGGTGTCGTTGGGAGCGGATAGCCGTATATCTGGGCATGGCTCTTGATGTAGGATTCTCCCAGCACGAGTATCACAACGAGGCTGTCATCGGCTGCAACGATGTGATTATCACGACGCATGCGGAGCGTGGCGGCTACAGATTTCTTCATCTCCTCCGTGCTGAGCATGCAGCCCTTCACGCTGTAAAGGATCTCGGTAAAGGGGTCGGTAGGGGCGCAGACGGCATCATCGTCCCAGAGTTCAAACTCGCCCATACTGGTATACGACCACATCGTCACGTAGGTTCGGGCTGAAACGGTTGCGCCCAAAAGTACCGCTACCACGAGGGCACCGGCGAGGCACTTCAAACGGCGGCGCACTGTGTCTGTAAACTTGCTGTATAGCAATCGTCCCCAACGTCTATATGCGAGCGAAAAGAGCCAAGACGCCAAAGCGTAGGCCAACACAGTGGCGTAAACGCGCAGGGCTTGGGGCTGAAAAAGAAATGCCCGCAAAAAGCCAGATGTTTCCTCGGCAGTAGTCTCGGCAAAGAGGGTGAGTACCTGCGGCGACAGGCGCATGCCGAACAGTGCGGAGAGGAATTGGTCTACAAGGAACAGGAACGTGACAAGTCCGTATACGCTGAGGTTTACCCATCGATGCTTTGACGCCTTCATCAACAGGGCAAAGGCATACGCCATAGCGAAATAGATGCACACGCTGGCTGCAAGAGCATGCAGCGAAGCGTCGTTCTCGTGGAGCAAGCGGCCATGGATGTGACGAAGGGTCAAACTACCCATCGTACACACAAAGTAGAGAACGAAAGGCAGGTGGCTTGCAACAGGCGAGGCTATGCGCGTCAAGGTAAGGCGCAATTTTCGGACATGTTTGGGCATGGCGCAAACGGGAGGGGGAATATAGACATAACGAAAGGAACTCCGTATACCACAGGATGCAGCATACGAAGTTCCTTATGTGTGTATTGCCCGAAGAGTCGGGCTTATCGCTTAGTCAGCGACTGAAATTACTTAGACTCGTTGATGGTGCAGATAGAAACGCGGTTCCAGTCGTTCTCAGAGAACATGTTACCTACGCCCTGACCTTCTGCGTTGATGCGGTTAGCAGCAATCTTGTACTTGTTAACGAGGATAGTCTTCACAGCCTCTGCACGAGCCTTAGCGATCTTGGCGTTAACCTCAGCGCTGCCCTCGGGAGAAGCGTAACCCTTGATGTCAACAGTGCTGTTCTTGTGGTTCTTCAAGAAGGTAGCAACGCGCTCAACGTTGGGGAGCTGAGAAGCGTCAACCGTGCTCTTGCCCTGACGGAAGGTTACAGTCTGCTCGAGTGAGTTAGTGCTCTTAGTTACGGTCTGAACTGCGGGCTTCTGGTTGCGGCAGTCGTTGAGCTGCTGCTGGAGGTCGCGGTTGTCAGCGCCGAGCTTAGCAATCTGGCCGTCCTTGTCGTTCACCTGAGCGCGGAGATCGTTGATCTTAGCGTTCAAGCCGTCAACCTCAGCCTGGTCGTAAGCCTTGATCAAAGTCATGTAGTGCTGACCGTTGCTGTTCTTGAAGTGATAAGTTACACCAGCGAGCACTTCGATTGCGCTGTTGTTCACGTTGAACTCATGATACTTGCTGGCGTGGTTAGCCTTAGTCTCATGGCTTTCAGTGAGGTTGTAAACGATAGCGGGCTTAACAGATACGGTCCAAGCCTTCTTCTCACCGAGGTTGAAGTTGAAGTTGAAACCGCCCTTACCAGTCAGGCTGTTTGCATCGCTGCTCATGCTCTTGTTATAGTAGTCGTGCTGCCAGCCGAGACCGAATACACCTTCTACCTCGAACAAACGGGGAGCGCCCTTGTAGCCGCAGAACCAGTTAGAGAAGTTGATCTTACCCAACACGCTGAGGTTGTGCTGATCGAAGATAGTGCGGCTGGGAGTAGTGTTGTTGTTAGCGAGGAACTGGATGCCGAAGCCCAATACCGGAGTGATCTGCTTGCCAACTTCAACACCGTAAGTTGCGCGGAAGTCGTTGATGTCGCAGTGAGTAGTGGGGATGATGCCACCGCCTACGAGACCTACAGACCAGTTGTCAAAGAAACGTGAGCCCTGAACGGACTTCTGTGCATTTGCCGCAAGCACCATAGCGCCCATGGCAAGAACTGTAAAAAACTTTTTCATTGATGTATGTAATGAATTTGGATTTATCCTTTTCCTTATATCAAGGTATAAAATGCTTGCGCAAAGGCGGGGTTCCACTGCCAGGGCTAACGCCCGGCGAGCGCGCAAACATTCTCGGAATTTCCCAATCTGGCCGCAAATGCGCCTAAACCGTTTATTTTCAACCGCTTAGGGGCGGCATAAGGGGGAAAGTCCTCACTTTGGACGGCAAATTTACACATTATTTCCGAAACGAAACATTTTCTGCCAAAAATCGCAAAGAAACGGAGCCGTTTTTCGTGAAAAAGGAAGGGCATTTTTTGCCACCACCGTTCAAGGAGCTATATTTGTAGTGCAATGGAGACAAGCTGCACTGAGGGCTTGCCGACACCAGAAAGCAACAAACACTTATAAAAACACATAACACGAAAAATTCCCATGGAAAATCAAGAAACAAACGACGGACAGCTGAAGATTGAACTCACTCCCGAGGTGGCAGAAGGCATCTACGCAAACCTTGCCATCATCACTCACTCAAGCGCAGAGGTTGTGATGGACTTTATCCGCGTATTGCCGGGTGTGCCCAAGGCTAACGTGAAGGGCCGCATCATCCTCGCTCCCGAACACGCCAAGCGCCTGCTCTTTGCTTTGCAGGACAACATCGTGAAGTACGAGAAGGCTTTTGGCCCCATCAATCTTCCCGGCGCACCCGAGGCTGCTCCCCAAGGCGGCCGCACAGCCACTCCGTTTGGTGTGCCCGAAGGCAATGCCTAAGTAGCTTACACCGCTGGAAAAAGGAAATCCGTGCCAATCAAGCTCAGTACTTGATTGGCACGGATTTTTTGTGGGGTGACGTATCTTCGAACCAATTCGTTTTAGACGAGAACAAGTTCAAGATCCACTACGTCGAGCATTTTCCCGAACTTATAGCCGACCTTCTCGAAGAGAGATACCTGGCGGAAACCGAGATGTTTGTGGAAGCCTATGCTGTGTTCGTTGCCCTGCGTGATACAGGCAATGAGAGCTATCACGCCCCGCTGGCGCGCATCGGCAATGAGGCGGCGGAGCATCTCCGTACCCACTCCCCTACCCTGCGCCCGCGGCGAAAGGTAAATAGTAACCTCCCACGTGCGCGAATACGCTGCACGCGGTTTCCAAGGGTGGAGGTAGCAATAGCCCAACACCTCGCCTCCGTCCTCATATACATAGTATGGATAGCAGGCAGAGAGTTCCTCAATGCGGCTGCGCATCTCCGAGACCGAAACGGGTTCTGTCTCGAACGTGATGGCTGTGTCCGTCACAAAGGGGTTGTAAATGACCGCTACGGCAGCAGCGTCATCGGGTGTCACCTCTCGTATCATAATAGGCTTATCATTTTTTCGGGTTCTGCATTAGTATTTCCGCTCTGCGACCTGGTAAAAATCCTCCCGCCGCGGATTGTAGTCCTCCCTGGGAGGATTCGAGTCCCCCCGGGGAGGACTGCAGTCCCCCGGCGGGGGACTGGAACTATGCGGCGGATCCGCCTCGGTTAACCATTGTGCAAATTGACCAGTGGCGGATGGTTACGATGAGGTCGCCGAGCTTAGCAAGCTGAAACAGGAAAGGACATCCTCACAGGCGGTGGGATGTCCTTTTCTATGGAGTATGTATAGGATTTATTCAGCCTTTGCTTCTTCAGCAGCTGCTTCCTCAGCGGGAGCTTCGGTTGCCTCTGCGGCAGGAGCGGCCTCGGCAGCGGCTGCAGACTTCTTGCTGCGGCGCGTACGAGTAGCCTTCTTCTTAGTCTTGGCCATGTTCTCGTCGAAGTCAACGAGCTCGATGAAGCACATGTCGGCACCGTCGCTTGCACGGAAACCCGTCTTGATGATGCGAGTGTAACCGCCCGGACGATCGAGCACCTTCACGCGTACTTCGCGGAAAAGCTCAGTTACAGCAAACTTGTCCTGAAGATAGCTGAACACCACGCGGCGTGAGTTCATCGTGTCGTCCTTGCTCTTAGTGATGAGGGGCTCCACATACTTCTTCAAGGCCTTTGCCTTGGCGAGAGTCGTAGTGATTCTTTTGTGCTTGATCAAAGAACAAGCCATGTTGGAGAGCATGGCAGCTCTGTGAGAAGCAGTACGGCTCAGATGGTTGAATTTCTTATTGTGTCTCATTTCAGATATTAATCTTTATCTAATTTATACTTGGTAATGTCGGTTCCAAACGACAGATTCAGACTCTCGAGCAAATCATCAAGCTCAGTCAGCGATTTCTTGCCGAAGTTGCGGAACTTCAAGAGGTCGTTCTTGTTGTACTGAACGAGTTCGCCGAGGGTTTCAACGTCGGCAGCCTTCAAGCAGTTGAGGGCACGAACGGAAAGGTTCATGTCGGTCAGCTTGGTCTTGAGGAGCTGGCGCATGTGAAGTACTTCTTCGTCGAACACTTCGTTTTCAGTCTCGGGCTTATCCTCCATGGTGATCTTCTCGTCGGAGAAGAGCATGAAGTGATAAATCAAGATCTTAGCGGCCTCTTTAAGAGCGTCCTTCGGGTGAATGGAGCCGTCCGTAGTGATTTCGAGCACAAGTTTGTCGTAGTCGGTCTTCTGTTCAACACGGAAGGGTTCTACGGCATACTTTACATTACGGATAGGAGTGTAAATAGAGTCAATAGCAATCTCGTGAACATCTTCGCAGAACTCACGGTTCTCGTCAGCGGGAACGTAACCTCTGCCCTTGTTGATGGAGATTGTTATTTGCATCGTGGCTTTAGAATCTAAGTGACAAATCACCAATTCAGGATTTAACACTTCAAATCCATTGAGATACTTGCTTATATCACCAGCCTTGAACTCCGTGGAGTTCGAGATGGTGACAGTAGCCTTCTCTGTTTCGTACTCATCTACAATCTGCTTGAAACGAACTTGCTTCAAGTTAAGAATAATGTTGGTCACGTCCTCCTTAACTCCCGGAATGGTGGCGAACTCGTGCTCGACACCTTCAATCTTGATGGTGTTGATAGCGAAACCCTCAAGAGAGGAGAGAAGAATGCGACGCAATGCATTTCCGACAGTAGTGCCGAAACCAGGCTCCAAGGGACGGAATTCGAAAACACCGCGCTTAGAGTCGCTTTCCAACATTATTACTTTGTCAGGTTTTTGAAATGCTAATATCGCCATGAATGTAAGGGATTATGGATTAGTTTTTAGAGTACAACTCGACGATTAACTGCTCCTTGATGTTCTCAGGGATGTCAGCACGTTCGGGCTTGTGAAGCAGCTTACCGCACTTCAAGTTCTCGTCCCATTCAATCCAAGGATACTTGCTGTGGTTGAAACCAGCCAGTGAGTCAGCAATTACCTCGAGAGACTTGGACTTTTCGCGAACTGCAACAATCTGACCGGGCTTAACGCTGTAAGAAGCGATGTTTACCACAACACCATCAACAGTGATGTGCTTGTGGTTAACAAGCTGGCGGGCAGCAGCGCGAGTGGGAGCGATGCCAAGGCGATAAACCACATTGTCGAGACGGCACTCTAAGCTCTGAAGGAGGATCTCACCGGTGATGCCTGAAGCAGAGGCAGCCTTTTCGAAGAGGTTGCGGAACTGCTTTTCAAGTACGCCATAAGTGTACTTTGCCTTCTGCTTCTCTGCCAACATGATGCCGTACTCAGAGGTCTTGCGACGACGGTTGTTGCCATGCTGTCCAGGAGGGAAATTACGCTTTGCCAATACTTTGTCAGCACCGAAGATAGCCTCACCAAACCTACGGGCGATACGAGACTTAGGTCCAATATATCTTGCCATGTTTATTCTGTCTTTTTCTTTAAACTACGTTTGATTATACTCTACGACGCTTCGGGGGACGGCAACCGTTGTGGGGAAGCGGAGTTACGTCGATGATCTCTGTAACAGAAATGCCTGCACCGTGGATGGCACGGATGGCAGACTCGCGACCGTTACCGGGACCCTTAACGTAAGCCTTCACCTTGCGAAGACCAAGGTCGTAAGCTACTTTGGCACAATCCTGTGCTGCCATCTGGGCTGCGTAAGGAGTGTTCTTCTTAGAACCGCGGAAACCCATCTTGCCAGCAGAAGACCAAGAAATAATCTGACCCTCGCTATTAGCAAGAGACACAATGATATTGTTGAAAGAGCTGTGAACATGGAGCTGACCCATAGCGTCAACCTTCACGTTTCTCTTTTTTGCTGCAACTGTTTTCTTTGCCATAGTCAATTATTATTTAGTAGCTTTCTTCTTGTTTGCAACGGTCTTCTTGCGACCCTTACGAGTACGGGCATTGTTCTTCGTGCTTTGGCCACGAACGGGAAGACCATTACGATGGCGAACACCACGGTAGCAACCGATATCCATCAGGCGCTTGATGTTGAGCTGGATTTCAGAGCGTAGGTCACCTTCTACCTTGTAACCATTGCTGATGATCTCACGAATCTTACCAGCCTGGTCATCGGTCCAGTCCTTCACCTTGATGTCTTTGTCAATGCCGGCTTCTTCCAAGATTTTTGCCGAGCTACTGCGACCTATACCGTAAATGTAGGTCAGGGCGATCTCACCACGCTTGTTCTGAGGGAGGTCTACACCAACAATTCTTATTGCCATATTTGTTTTTGTTTATTGCGGAAAGTGGATGTTAACCCTGACGCATTTTCATTTTAGGGTTCTTCTTGTTAATCACAAACAGACGGCCTTTGCGACGTACAATTTTGCAATCTGCCGAACGCTTCTTTAAAGATGCTCTTGTTTTCATATGTTTTTTTATTTGTATCTGAACACAATTCTTCCTTTCGAAAGATCGTACGGACTCATTTCTACCTTCACTTTGTCACCAGGCAGGATCTTGATGTAATGCATACGCATCTTACCTGAGATGTGAGCGGTAATTTCGTGTCCGTTCTGTAATTCCACACGGAACATTGCGTTGCTCAATGCTTCAACGATTGTCCCGTCTTGTTCAATAGCAGCTTCTTTTGCCATATTAAGATTTTTGACTTTCTATCTTCTCGATTTCTTCAAAAGACGACATGATGTCGGCCTTTCCATGATGGACTGCAATTGTATGCTCAAAGTGAGCGGCACACTTGCCATCGCGAGTGACAACTCCCCATTTGTCGGGCAGCATGTACAACTCGTTCGTGCCCATCGTGATCATTGGCTCAATAGCAATGCAAAGACCATTCTTGATTTGCTTACCAGTGCCCTGCTTTCCGTAGTTAGGAACCTGCGGGTCCTCGTGCATCTCGTGCCCGATGCCGTGTCCGACAAACTCGCGGACTACTCCGTAGCCATGCTCTTCGCAATGGCTCTGAACGGCGTAACCGATATCACCTAAGCGATGGCCGGCAAGAGCCTGGTCAATTCCCTTGTAAAGCGACTCCTTCGTAACTCGAAGAAGTTCTTTTACTTCCGACGAAACCTCGCCTACACAGAACGTGTAACAGGAATCTCCGCAGAAACCGTCAATGAACGTGCCACAATCAACAGAAACAATATCACCATCACGGAGTGGCTCGTCATTGGGTATGCCATGCACGACTACATTGTTGACAGAGGTGCAAATCGACGCAGGAAAGGGACCGCCAAACGGATTGGGGAAACCCTTGAATGTGGGAACTGCGCCGTGGTCGCGGATAAATTGTTCAGCCAAAGTGTCCAACTGTTTAGTTGTGACACCAGGCTCAACAATTTTTGCTATTTCAGCGAGCGTTGCGCTTACCAACAAGTTGGCCTTTCGCAAGAGCTCGATTTCATCATCTGTCTTCAGATAAATCATTCAGACCTTCAAAGATTAATAGGCAGCTACCTTCGTTGAACGCGTGCGAACATGTCCTGAATTGAGCAGTCCGTCATAGTGGCGCACCAAAAGGTGGCTTTCGATCTGCTGCAGAGTGTCAAGAACAACACCTACAAGGATGAGCAATGAAGTGCCTCCGAAGAACTGGGCGAAATCCTGCTTAACACCGAACAAACCTGCAAAAGCGGGAAGGATGGCGATTAAAGCAATGAAAAGCGAACCAGGGAACGTGATGCGCGACATTACATTGTCCAGGTAGTCAGCTGTCGGTTTGCCGGGCTTAACACCGGGAATGAAACCGTTGTTACGCTTCATGTCCTCTGCCATCTGAACAGGGTTGAGCGTAATAGCTGTATAGAAGTAAGTGAATGCTACAATCAGAATTACAAATACCACATTGTAAAGGACACTCGTATGATCCAAGAACTGGGTCATAGCCCAACTGCCTCCGTTCTTGGAAACAGTCTGAGCAAGAGTCAGGGGAATAAACATGATAGCCTGAGCAAAGATGATAGGCATCACATTGGCAGCGAAAAGCTTCAAGGGGATGTACTGGCGAGCACCGCCTACTGCGCGGTTACCCTCAATACGTTGAGCGTACTGAACGGGCACCTTGCGAGTAGCCTTCACCAACATGATAGCTAAAGCCATCACGAAGAGGAGGGCAATAATCTCGAAGAGGAACTTAATCAGACCGCCGCCTTCGGCACCACTGAAAGCAGTGACGAACTCAGCGACAAAAGCACTCGGCATACGAGCAATGATACCTATCATAATGATAAGCGACACACCATTGCCGACACCCTTGTCTGTGATTCTTTCACCAAGCCACAGGATAAACATACTACCTGCCGCAAGAATAATCGTAGACGAGAACATAAACCAAAAACCGTCTCCAACCAAGAAAGCGCCCGAACCTGCGGTCTGTGCTTTCAGGTTAATCAAATACGTCGGAGCTTGGAAGAGCAAAATTGCTATTGTCAACCAACGAGTGTACTGATTGATCTTTCTACGACCACTCTCACCCTCACGCTGCATCTTCTGGAAGTAAGGCACCGCAATGGCAAGGAGCTGGATAACAATCGATGCAGATATGTAAGGCATGATACCCAACGCAAACACCGAAGCGTTTGAGAAGGCACCACCCGAGAACATATTCAACAAGGACATCAATCCTTCGTTCGTCTGAGCCTGGAGAGCCTGCAAGCGAGCAGGGTCAATACCAGGGAGAACCACGAACGAACCGAAGCGGTATATAGCAACGAAGAGAATCGTGATGAGGAGACGCGTGCGCAAGTCCTCAATTCTCCAAATGTTCTTGATGGTCTCGATTATTTTTTTCATCGAAGTAATGATTGATTAGAGTTTTGTAGCTGTGCCGCCAACTGCGGTGATAGCCGCCTCGGCAGACTTTGAGAATGCGTTAGCTTCTACCGTCAACTTGGCAGTAAGTTCGCCATTGCCCAAAATCTTCACCAACTGGTTGGAAGAGATGATACCAGCTGCGCGGAGTTCTTCAAGACCGATCTTCTCCAAGCCCTTAGCCTCAGACAAAGCCTGAAGAGCAGACAAGTTGACAGCCTTGTACTCTACACGGTTGATATTCTTAAAACCAAATTTGGGAAGACGGCGCTGCAAAGGCATCTGACCACCCTCGAAACCAATCTTCTTGCTATAACCAGAACGCTGCTTTGCACCCTTGTGACCGCGAGTTGAAGTGCCGCCCATGCCTGAGCCGGGACCACGACCAATGCGCTTGCAAGAATGAGTTGCACCATTAGCTGGCTTCAATGTATGTAATTTCATGAGACTTCTTAATTTGAGAATTATTCTACAACCGTTACCAAGTGGTGAACCTTGCGAATCATACCGCGGAGATTAGGAGTATCCTCCTTTTCAACGATGTGGTTCAGCTTTGTAAGACCCAGCGCGTCAAGTGTACGCTTCTGATCCTTAGGAGCACCGATACGGCTCTTCGTCTGTTGTATCTTAATAGTTGCCATATAATTATCCTCTGAATACTTTTTCCAAAGACACACCGCGGTGCTGAGCCACTGTACGTGCGTCACGCATTTCACTCAAAGCCAAGATAGTGGCCTTAACGAGATTGTGAGGATTGGAAGAACCCTTGGACTTAGCAAGAACGTTCTTTACACCGACACTCTCAAACACGGCACGCATTGCACCGCCGGCCACAACACCAGTACCCTCGGAGGCAGGACGGATAAGTACGTCAGCACCACCAAAACGAGCAGCCTGCTCGTGGGGAACAGTACCCTTCAAAACGGGGACTTTGATCAGATTCTTCTTAGCTGCCTCTACGCCCTTTGCAATAGCTGCGGTAACTTCACCAGCCTTGCCCAGACCGTAACCAATGACACCCTTGCCATCACCAACAACTACAATAGCTGCGAAAGTGAAAGTGCGGCCACCCTTGGTTACCTTGACAACACGATTGATAGCAACGAGTCTATCCTTTAATTCTTCTGCGTTTACGTTTACTCTGTTTGCCATAATCTTAATTAGAATTTAAGTCCGCCTTTGCGGGCACCGTCTGCAACTTCCTTAACACGGCCATGGTAGAGGTAACCGTTACGGTCAAAAACCACCTCAGTGATACCTGCTGCGATTGCCTTAGCTGCAACAGCTTCACCGACCTTGGCAGCCTGCTCCTTCTTAGGCATAGCTTCGAAGCCAAGAGAAGAAGCTGATACGAGAGTCGTAGAAGTCTCGTCGTTGATAACTTGAACGTAGATCTGCTTGTTGCTGCGGAATACAGTCAAACGAGGACGGGCAGCAGTTCCAGAGATCTTATTACGAACCCGATATTTGATTTTTACGCGTCTTTGTTCTTTTTTCGTAGTCATAATCTTAAAGATTTAAATTACTTAGCACCCGCAGACTTACCAGACTTACGACGAATCTGTTCGCCTACATAGAGAATACCCTTACCCTTGTAAGGTTCAGGTTTGCGGAAAGAACGAATTTTTGCGCATACAAGACCGAGCAACTGCTTGTCAGCAGACTCGAGAGAGATATACGGG
>CAVKGN010000010.1:0-32634 GCA_963655595.1 uncultured Oscillospiraceae bacterium | reverse complement strand
GTGTACTTTTACCCATAGTTACATGTTTTTTGGCAATTACAAAGTAACTAAAAAAAGGTCGGATTCCAAGCGAGGAATTCGGCCTTAATTTGTATGGGGAACTTCAACTTTTAGCGGACACTAATAGTCTTCTTTATATCAGACAGCGTTGCTTCAATGTCTTCGATTGTAGGCAACTGGCTTTGTATGTCTTCTGACATGAGCTTTGACAGCTGATATTCAGAGATGCCGATTGGCTGGTTTGTTGCTTCCAGGGCGTATTGAGCCATCACGTTATTCTTGGTTTTGCAAATAAGCAATCCAATTGTAGGGTTGTCTGTTGGCTTCTTCTTGATATGATTGACGGCACTCACATACATCCCCAACTGCCCCAAATGTTCGGCTTTGAATTTTGTTACTTTCAACTCCACAACCACATAACAGCGTAACTCTAAGTGGTAGAATAACAAGTCGGGATATACTGTATCTTCCCCTACTTGTAGTGGGATTTGACTCCCGACAAAAGCAAAGCCTGTACCCAATTCCAGCAAAAAGCGTGTAACATTTTGAGTAAGTCCTTGCTCCAGCTCTCGTTCTCGATATTCTCCATCAAGAGTGAGGAAATCAAAATTGTATGGGTCTTTGAGCGTCTGAGCTGCTAATTCGCTTTGAGAATCTGCCAACAACTTGTTAAAGTTATTCACGGCCTTTCCCTGTCGCTCATATAAATTGGTGTCAAGAAAATTGAGCAGGACAGCACGGCTCCAGCCATTTTCTACGGTCTTATTCAGATAGAACGCAGCACGGTCTACATCCTTACATTGAGATATGATGTACAAGTGATGTCCCCAAGGAACGGAGAAGAAAACGTCCTCGCTTATCGGGGCAACAGGTTGATGCACTTCATCGCTCCCTAATTTGGCAACAGGTTGTTGCCAAATTAGGAGTCGCTGATTATAAAACTCATACCATTGCCGAATGTACCTTAGATTGCGATACGAAAAGCCTTTTATATCAGGAAACTCAGCCATTAGTTCACGGCTCAACTCCTTAAGCCAACCATCGCCCCAGGTTGCGGACTTCTGCTTCGCACAAATATCCGAACCCATACGCCAATAAAGGCGGAGCAATTCTGTGTTGACCTTGATTGCCGCCTTAACTTGTGCGTTGCGTATATCTTTCTTCAACTGCGAAACCCAACTTTTGAACTCGCTGTTTCCTGCCAATGTCATACTTCCTGCCTTATTTATGCCTGTTTTAGCTCAACGTCCCTACGCTTCAATTCTATCTGAACCAAAGGAAAGCCGTTGATAAGTATCGTAACGTCATAACGGCACTTCTTTCTTCCTTCTATTGTTATCTGATTGGAAACCTGAAATTCGTTCTGGCACCAATGTGTTTTGTCCAAGAACTCAGCCCATACAGGCGGCTGCGGCGGGTTAAGCCTTGTTGCTGCCGTGGAAGTTATTGCCGTAGGCATATCCGTAGCGGTAGGCGCCGTAGCCGTATTTGCCGTAACGGTGACCTATATAGGGAACGGCGTTGAGCAGTACGGCCATGCGCTTGTAGGCGTTTTGCTTGTACAACTCGTCCAGTTCGGCAAGGAAGTGCTTGTCCGTTAGGCCGGCGCGGATGACGAAGAGAGTCATGTCGGCACAGTCCTTCATGATAGCTGTGTCTGCCACCACGTCGACGGGCGGGCAGTCGAGGATGATGCAGTCGTAGCTGTCGCGCAAGCTGTCAACGAGTTGCGTCAGTTTGCCGTTTGCCAACAACTCTGTGGGGTTGGGGGGAATGATGCCCACGGGAATTACGTCGGCGTTCGTGCCGATTGCGTCGTGGTGAATCAGTTCGTCCACGTCGTCGGTGAGGCTACCGAGGTAGCTGGACACGCCGTTGCTGCAATTCTGGCCAGAGGCTGTGGACAGGCTGGCGTGGCGAAGGTCGAGGTCGATTGCAAGTACGCGCTTGTTCTGCAAGGAGAGAGCCTTTGCCAGGTTGAGCGCGGTGAAGCTCTTACCCGAACCGGCGTTGAAGCTGGTCAGCATAATCACCTTGCTGTCGCCCTCTGCGCTGTGCATGAAGTAGTTGAGCTTGGTGCGTACCATGCGGTAAGCCTCGTTGACTATGTCGCGGCAGTTCTCCTCAACGTACACTCTGCGCTCCGCATCCTTGCTGCGACGCCAGCCGTGGTGCTTGCCGACAGCGGGCAGCTCGCCAATGATAGGCACTTGCAAACCTTCAAGGTCGGAACGGCTGCGCACGGAATGGTTGAGCGTTTCGCGGAGGTAAAGCACGGCTATGGGCACTGCCAAACCAGCCAAAAGGGATATGAGGAGGATGATAGAGCGGCGCGGCGACGAGGGGCGCTGGCTGCCAATGGGCGGCTGAATGATGCGTGTGTTCCACGCCGTGTAGGTCTTGGAAAGTTCGTTCTCCTCACGTTTTTGCAATAGGTAGATGTAGAGCGTCTCTTTCACCTTTTGCTGACGGCCCACGGCGAGTAGGCGTTTCACCTGCTGCGGCGTTTCGGCCAATTTCGCGTTTGTTTTCTGTTCGGTACTCTCCCAGTTTCCGAGCTGCGTTTGGAGTTGTTCTACGAGGTTGTCGAGCGAGTGCGCGATGGTCTGCTTGCGCAGGACAATCTCGGTGTTGAGCTTCTGCACGAGCGGACTGTTCTCGCTGCTGTTGTTGAGCAAGTCGTTGCGGGCGCTGATGGTCTTGTTGTACTCCTCAATCATCCTTTCAATACCCGTGCTGCCAATGCCCGTGTTCGTGGGGAGGTACTGGCCCACCTTGCTCGTATTGAGGTATTCGCGAACGTAGCGCGCCACGCCCAGCTGGTTGTTGAGGGTAAGTATTTGGTCGTTGTTCTTGGTGCTCTGCGACATGTAGGCCGACGAGGCTGCGTCGGCGTCTGGGATGAGCGAGTGGCTCTTGAAGTCGGATATCTTCTGGTCTACGTCGCCAAGTTCTTTCGACAGCACGTTGAGACGCTCGGTTATGAACTCGAACGTGCTCTCCGCCACGCGGTTGCGGTCTTTGAGCCACTGCTCGTTGTACACGTCGATCAACTTGTAGAGCACGTCCTCGGCGCGTTGTTTGCTCTCGTCCGCCATGCTGAGGTTGAGAATGGTCGACTCCTTGTCGCTCAGGGCCACGCTCAGTCGGCCGTTGTAGTAGTTGCCAACGATTGTCTGGGGCATCTTCGTGACGTAGATGACGTCCTCGTTGAACGCCGTGTGCCAGTCGTCGGTGGGCTGTATCACCACGATGCCTACGGGCGTCTTGGCAAACGTGCCCATCTTCACGGTGATGTGCTTGTCAATCTGCTCGTCAGCCGTCTCAAAGTCCCACAGCTCGGCGGTTTGGTTCTTGTGCAGCCTCATCTTGTAGGCGCAATAGCTCTCGCTGGGAGCGTGGGGCATCAGCAGCACCACGGGCGAATGGTCGTAGAGGGGCACGCGGTGAAGTCCGTGGTCCTGCTCCATCTGCACGTCGAGGTGAAGACGCTTCACCACTTCCTGCATAAGCACGGGAGCGGAGATGGTCTGTATCTCGTTGTTGATGTTCGTCATGCTGCCAATAATGCCGAGGTTGGCAAGGTCGTCAGTCAGGCTTCCGCCCGAATTGCCCTTGCGGTCCTCGCTCTTTATGAGCAGCTGCGTAGTTCGAGTGTAAGTGGGGGTTGTACGGAGAATAACGAGTGCGCCGATGCAAAGGGCTATCGACACGCACAGGACAATCCATCTCCAATGTTTCAGTACAAGGTATCCAAAGTCAACAAGGTTGAAACTCTCTTCTTCTTCGTTCTGTATACTTGTGATATGCTCGCTTGTCATAAGTTTGCTATCTCTGAATAATAAATATCTATTTCTTAATATTACGCAAAGTTAAGTTCTCCTACACATATAGGAAAGGATTTGCAACAAAATCAGATGGGGGGGGTAATTTTCGCGCCTCTCCGCTCGCGGGGCTATTTCGTTAGGAATTCGAGGATAGCCTTCATGGCCTTTTGCCGCACAGACGCGTCGCGGATACACTCAAAGGGAAAGCCCATCGACAGGGTGCGGTAGTCCTTTCCCTTATAGGCCACCCCCGCGCTTTGTCCGTTTCCGTAGGCAAAGGCTGCAAAGGCATTGCTCGCCGCTGGCACAATGGCGTCGGGGTCGATGGCGGCGTAGTGTGTGGAGTTTATCTCGCGGTATATGGGGAACTGCATATTCAGTCCGTTTACCACGCCCGTGGAGTCGATACGCGCCGAGCCGTCGTACTTGTATTTCAGCACATTCTCCACGAACGGGCGATCTGCCCCGTCGCAATTGTCGCAGCCTATGTAACTGCCGCTCAGCAGGAGCGCACCGCCGCCTTTGAGGTAGCTGGACAGACGGTTGCGAGCGTCTGTGGGGAATACGGGGAACGGACGGAGGTTCCAGGGCTTGCGGGCTTGCAGTCCAGCTATGTAGTCAACCGCTGCATAGCTCCGCAAGGACAAAGCCGATGAGGAGAACGCCTCCACGCTGACGGACGAGAAGGAATAGTCGCCGGCTGCCGCAATGGCCTGACCGTGTGCAAGGGGATAATCGAAGGTGTTTCCGGCAATCTCCTTTCCTTCAAGCTCCCTCCCAGATTGCCCCATGCCGGCAGAGGCCGAAAGCGAGAACGACTGCTGTTTCCCGGAATATGCCGTCGTAGAGAGGTAGGCCACACCAGGGTCAATGTCGAGGCGGAAGCCGAGCGAGTCGGGCGTATTGACGCAGGCCGGACCGCTAAGGCGCGTGAAGCCGTTGACCACGAGCACCTGCGGGGCTGCGCTCTGCGTGCTGCGGTACACGCTGAGCTGCTCGGAGGGGAAACTCTCGCCGCCTGCGTTCACGGCAGATACCTTGAACGTATATATGCGTCCGGGCTGAATAGCCATGCGGTAATTATTCACGTTGCCAACGTTCAGGCCGTTGTCGTAGTCGTCGTTGCCCGTCTTGGTGTAGACCACATAAGCCGTGGGCACAGCGTTTTGGTCGAGCGAGTCGGGCGTAAGTTGCCACGTGAGCTGCACCTCGTTGCCTTCGGTCAGCGTGGCGGCGAAGGCTCGCGGCGGCAGGGGCTGCGCCACACACGAGGTGATGCCGTGTTCGTGGTTGACGAAACGCAGGATGCTCTTGTACACCGAACGCGCCAAGGCAAACTTAAACAGGGGGTCGTGCCCGTAGCGCATATCGGCGTAGTTCTGGTGCGACATCGTTTCGAGGATGGCAGAGGGCACGTTGGGCATACGCGTCTCGGCGTAGTTGCGATCCCAGTGCTCGCGCTGCGTCCACGCCACGCCAAACGAACGGCTAAGATCTGCCGTGAGGTTGTTGAGCATGAGCTGGGCAAAGTCCGACGAGGCCTGTCGCGAAAGTCCCGACAGGTATTCCGTGCGTCCTTCGCCGTCCTGTGTGGTGGAGATGGCGAGCGAACCGTAGATACTGTTGTCCGTGCGGTAGCCAGCATCGCTGTGCACGGCAAGGGAGAGTTCAAAGGGTACGCGACCGCCTGCGGCATTCTCGGCAGAGGCCGGCACGTACACGCTGCCACTCGCCAGGGAGTTGAGCATATTGCTCCGCACGCGCAGGTCGTCTTTATAGTCATCCGCGCCGCACTCGGTGTTCACGAGCGTGTCGGCCACGCCAGCCCACTGCGCATAGTAGCGAGCAGCTTCCAGGTAGCGCGGAAGTCCCGACGTACCAGCCTCGCCGCGTTCCGTCTGCCCCACTCCACCACCGAAACGCACGGCATCGGCAGTCACCACGCCGCGGTGGTTGCTCTGGTTGGTGAGCGTTACGCGGCCAGTGGCGTTCTGCCCTTTGTCGAACTCGAACGTGCCGAGGTAGACCCACGTGCCGCCGCCCATCTGCTGATTGACGGTGAACGTGGTGCGGCCGCCTTTGTGGTAGACGGTGTAGTGTGCGTCGGACACGGAGTTAGGCCGCGTGGCGTAACTCACATACACGGCGTAGCGTCCGGCCTCGGGAACGTTGGGCGTCCACACAGCAGAGGAGAGCCTCACCTTGCGATCAACGGCCTGCGCATAGCGGTAAGTGCCTTGGCGGAAGGGGTTCACGCCGTCCACGAGCAGACTGTTCTGCGGCGCAAAGCCAAGCGAGTCAGCCGAGGAGGTCCACGCGGCCTCGTCCTGGACGGTTTCGGTGTACGCTCCCTGCCGCTGCGGATTGTCGTTGTCCACTACCGCCTCGTGGGTCTGCCAGTCGCGTTCGCGCGGACAAGCCACCACTGCCCCGGCGTTTTCGAGCATGGGGAACAGGAAGGGATAGACGAACGACTGCGTGAAGATGTCCTCCGTGGTACAGAACAGATGGGGGCGTTGCCACTGCCACGAGCCAGCCTTGTAGTAACGGCCGTGGCTGGGCCAGATGAACAAGTGGCGGCCTTTCAGTCCGCGCGTCACCTTGTAGGGCAACGAGGTGTTCTCCACCCACGGCTGTCCCGTGTAGTTAATCTTTCCCCAAAGGCGGGTCTCGTCCTGCCCCGTCTGCCGCAGAATGTTCGGCACGAGGTCCTCAATGAGTTGCCCCTTGCCGTTGGCCACGGTCAGCCGGTAGGTATTGTAGGGAGCGGGAAGCCGCCTTTGCAGTTCGGCATAGATGCGACCAACGCTCTGCGGTGTGAAGGGCTGTGAGCAGAACGACTCATTGGCATAGACGCGCAGTTCGTGCCGTTCGTCATCGATGCGCACAGAGTCCGTCCGCATGGCGTTTGCCGGCTTGTAGCCCGCAAGCGAATACGAGCTGAAATAGCCGCTCACGGCCGTCTGCACATCGGTCTGCGCCCGCCCGCCCAACGGCAGCAGGAGAAACAGAGTATATAGGGAATAGGTTTTAAGTTGCATGGGGAGAGTAACGGGACGTTTCGTCTTGCGTATGGCTATCTAAGGAAAATGCGAATGCGTAAGTGCGCTCCTTGCGTGTCGGCGCAGTTACACATTCGCATAAAGGATTGCCGGACAAAAGTTTCCGGCTGTCGTTCTTACTTCTTCAGGGAGGCCAGAGTCTCTTTCAGCGTGGCAATTTTGCTTTCTGCGTCGCTCTGCTTTTTACGCTCGAGCTCCACAACAGCTGCTGGGGCATTGCTCACGAAACGCTCGTTGGCGAGTTTCTTCTTTACGCCGACGAGGAAGCCTTCCAGGTGTTTGAGTTCAGCCTCAGCCTTCTCAATCTCCGCAGCCACATCAACGAGGCCACCGAGAGGCACGGCATATTCCGTAGTGCCCACCATGAACGCTGTTACGCCCTCGGCTTTGGCGTCGACTACGGCCACGCCGTCCACGTTGGCCATCTTAACGATTACGCTGCCGTAGGCTGCCACGGGGTCGCTGCCCACCACTTGCAGGCTGAGCGTTTCGCGCGGCGAGATGTTCTTGGTGTTGCGGATGGCGCGCACGCCAGCCACTACGCTCTTCACGGTCTCTACCTGTGCAAGGATCTCTGCGTCGCCTGCCTGCGGAGCTGCGATGCTCTGCGGACTTACCATGATGCTCTCGCCCGGCTTGCGGTCGGCAAGGTGCTGCCACAGCTCTTCGGTGATGAACGGCATGAACGGGTGGAGCAGGTGGAGCAGGTGGTCAAAGGCTTCGAGCACGGCCTTGTACGTAGCGCCATCGACGGGCGTGCCGTAGGCGGGCTTCACCATTTCGAGCAACCAGCTTGAGAACTCGTCCCAGAACAGGTGGTACACTTCCATCAGCGCCTCGCTCAGGCGATACTTGGAGTAGAGGTCGGCCACTTCGGCTGCACTCTGACGGAGTTTTGCGCCGAACCATTCAATGGCCAAGCGTGCCGTTTCGGGCTGTTCGGCCTTGTCATCTACCTGCCAGCCCTGTACCAGGCGGAAAGCGTTCCATATCTTGTTGCAGAAGTTGCGTCCCTGTTCGCAGAGTGCCTCGTCGAAGAGGATGTCGTTACCAGCCGGCGCAGCGAGCATCATGCCCATGCGCACGCCGTCGGCGCCGAAGCGGTCGATGAGGTCGAGGGGATCGGGAGAATTGCCAAGCGACTTCGACATCTTGCGGCCCAGCTTGTCGCGCACGATGCCCGTGAAGTACACGTTCTTGAAAGGCATCTTGCCCGTAAACTCGTAGCCAGCCATAATCATACGGGCTACCCAGAAGAAGATGATGTCCGGACCCGTCACCAGGTCGCTCGTGGGATAGTAGTAGCTGAACTCTTCGTTGCCCGGCTTCGTAATGCCGTCGAAGAGGGAGATGGGCCAGAGCCACGAAGAGAACCACGTGTCGAGCGCGTCCTCGTCCTGTCGCAGGTCGGCTGCGGTAAGGTTGGCGTTGCCGCTCTTCTCCTGTGCCAACTTCACGGCTTCATCGATGGTCTCAGCCACTACGAAACCGCCCTCGGGCAGGTAGTATGCCGGGATGCGGTGTCCCCACCACAGCTGTCGCGATATGCACCAGTCCTTGATGTTTTCGAGCCAGTGGCGGTAGGTGTTCTTATACTTCGTGGGGTAGAACTTGATCTCGTCGTTCATCACGGGCGGCAGAGCCAGGTCGGCAAAGTGCTGCATCTTGAGGAACCACTGCATGGAGAGCTTCGGTTCGATAGGCACGCCGGTGCGTTCCGAACAACCTATCTTGTTGTCGTAGTCCTCAATCTTCTCCATCAGCCCAGCCTCTTGCAGGTCGATGGCAATCTGCTTGCGCACGGCAAAGCGTTCCTGACCCACGTACATGCCTGCGGCCTCGGAGATGGTGGCGTCGTCGTTGAAGATGTCAATCGTCTGCAAGTTGTACTTCTCGCCGAGCATATAGTCGTTCACGTCGTGCGCGGGGGTCACTTTGAGGCAACCTGTACCGAACTCAATGTCAACGTATTCGTCCTCGATGACGGGGATAACGCGGCCCACGAGGGGCACAATCACCTTCTTGCCTTTGAGCCAATGGTTCTTGGGGTCGTTGGGGTTGATGCACATGGCCACGTCGCCCATGATGGTCTCGGGGCGCGTAGTGGCCACCACTGCGTAACGGCCCTTTGCGTCCTCGTGGATGATTTCGCCCTCTTCGCCAGTAGCTCCCGTGCCGTCGTCCTCACTCACGTAGTACTTCATGTAGTAGAGTTTGGTGTGCTCTTCCTTGTACACTACTTCCTCGTCAGAGAGTGCCGTCTTGGCCTTGGGGTCCCAGTTGACCATGCGCACGCCACGGTAGATGAGTCCCTTACGATAGAGGTCAACAAAGACGTGGATGACGCTCTTCGAACGCTCTTCGTCCATGGTGAAGGCGGTGCGATCCCAGTCGCACGAAGCTCCCACGCGGCGCAACTGTTTAAGGATGATGCCGCCGTGTTCCTCGGTCCAAGCCCAAGCGTGCTTGAGGAACTCCTCACGGGTGAGGTCAGCCTTTTTGATACCCTGCTCAGCAAGGCGGTTCACCACCTTTGCCTCAGTGGCAATCGAGGCGTGGTCCGTACCAGGCACCCAGCAGGCGTTCTTTCCCTCCATGCGTGCGTGGCGCACAAGGATGTCCTGGATTGTCTCGTTGAGCATGTGCCCCATGTGAAGCACGCCCGTCACGTTGGGCGGCGGGATAACCACTGTGTAGGGTTTGCGTCCGTCGGGCTTTGAGGAGAACAAGTGGTTCTCCGTCCAATATTCATACCATTTCCCCTCAACTTCTTCGGGGTTGTACGTCTTTGCTAATTCCATTATATATTATATGTGTGTATTTCTTTCGTCAAGAGAGCTGCCCCTGCGGGGCGCGATTAGCGGACATTGCCCATGTCCTGCTTTTGCAACGGCATGGCAAAAAGCCGTCGGTATTCTATCCCCTTCGATTAATTGGGCTTGCGCTCAGATTATTTGCGGGTAATCCGTCACTTACCTTTCTTCTTCACGTCGATGAAGTAGGTCACTTTGGCGTAGATAGTGCCGTTGTTAGAACGGCTGAACACGTCCTTTTTGGCGTTGCCGTAAATGTCGGACAGCCCGTAGTAGTAGCGTCCCTCCACGAGGAAGTGACCAACCTTCGTGGTGAGTTCTGCACCAAGTCCGGCGGTGATGCCGTAGTCGAACTTCTTTTCCACGGGCATGGAGTACTGTTCGTAGGTATTGTTGGGGCGGTCGGGATTTCCCTCAGCATTGAGCGTGAATGCGCTTGCCTTGGTTGTTTCGCCGATGCACCAACCTATCTGCGGTCCGGCAAGGAAGTAGCCCATCAGGCCGCGCTTTTCGCGTCCCCAAGCCAGACGTGCCAACATGGGGAGCTGTATGTAGTGCATGTTGCGGCTGTACGTGTCGGGCAGGGGTTGCGAGTTAGAGTCGAGGATGTTCTCCTTCCAACCCAGGCTGGAGTAGTTGAGTTCCACCTGTAAGGCGCAGTAGGCTTTGAAGTAGCGTTCGCTCGTGTAGCGCACGGCCAAGCCCACTGTAGGACCGACGTGTTGTGACTGTTTAATCGTAGGGTCGAAGCCGATGCTGTTGAGCGCCACGCCGCCCGTCACGCCTATGCACAGGTTGTGGCGCTCCTCGCCCACCTGCGCCCTTGCGCTGAGTGCGGAGAGGCACAAAAAGGCTACGGCTAAGAGTCGTGCAAAGCGTGCGTGCCGAGGATATGTAGGGATAGGGAAAATCATTGCGCTGAAATCTTCACGATGCTCATGTCCTTCTTGAAATGCACGAGCCACATGCTGCGGCTTACGTACCCGCCCTGACTGCCCACGCTGGCGAAGCGTGCCTCCGACTGCAACTTAGGTTGTGCTGCCACGGTGTTGTCCTTGGCTGTCTGCGTGTTGAAGTCGTGCCCGTACACGGCAAGGTTGCCCAGAAAGCCCCGTGCAAGGTCGTAGCCCAGGGGTGCCATGCGCGGCTTGCTGCTGAGCAGTCCCGTGCGGAAGTGGCTGCGATAGGTATCCTCAAAGGCTTTGGCCGCCGTGGTGTGCGGGTAATAATAGTTGGGGGTGAGAATGTAGGTGTCTGCCTGGTGGAAACGGAGGCGGTCGTTGCCCTCGCTTGCTCCTACCCACGAGTCATAACCCAGGAGCGACACGTGAGCATCGGGCAGCAACTGTTGCACAGCCTTTGCCTTGTCGAGCATTTGGCTCATCGTTGTGGTGCCGTCATCGTCGGGCACAAGTATGTAGTCACCCTTTTTCTTTCCGGCAAAGTTCATCACCGTCTGTTGGGCAGTGAGCACGGCTGGCACGTTCATCACGTCGTAGCCAGCGGCGGCAAGCCTGTGTTGCAGGGCATCGGTGAAGGTGCGTTTGTTGCCGTTTGAGCCGTTCAGCACCACCACGCGTGTCTGTTTCTTGAAACTGTTCATAAACAGGTCGATGGCGAGTGTTCCTTCATACTCCGTGGGTGTGTTCACCACGTAGAGCTCAGGACGATAGGCCACCTGGGGCACTTTCGACGAGAAGGGGATTACCACCTTGCAGTCCTTGGCGGAGAGTGCCGCCACGTCGGTGAAGTGCGAGGGATAGAGCGGACCAACAATTACGTCGGGGCGGTTGCTCTTTACCTGCGTGAGGAGTTGGGCAATGCTTACCTCGTCGGAGGGTTCTTCGTAAGCATGCATGTCCACGTTCAGTCCAGCGTTTTTCAGCTCTTCTACGCCCATCAGGAAGCCCCTGTAAAACTCCACGCTGCGCTCGTGCACCAGTCCTGTGCCGACGAAGGGCAGCACCACTGCCACGCGTACAGTGGACAAGCCGCGACTCTGCGGCTGGGCTACGGTCTCCTTCACGGGAATGCGTATTACGGTGCCTTTTTTGAGTTTGGCGTCCTGCCCTGCCAATTCAGGGTTGGCGGCCATGAGTTCGTCCACGGTGATGCCGTTTGCCTTGGCAAGGGCATAGGGCGTATCTTTGCGCTTAACGGTATATTCTTTGTAGGTAATCTTTACCTGAGGCTTCTGCTCCACGGGGGCGGCAACTGTCTGAACAGGGGCAGCAGCGGCTTTGCGTGCCGCCTCGCGCTGGGCCTGCGTGGGAGCGGGCTCTGCGCCACCGGGTACGTAGGGCACAACAATCGTCTGCCCAGCCTGTACATAGTCGGCTGCGAGGCCGGGGTTGAGGCTCAGCAGATGGTCGAGCGTAGTGCCGTGGCGGTGGGCTATGCCAAGAACTGTCTCGCCTGTCTGCACGGTGTACTTCACCGTTCGGCTGGACGCAACCTGCGCCTGCACAGCTGTGGGCAGGGCGACAGAAAGGCCGGAGACGAGGGTCAGGGCACAAAATATGTTTCTCAGGAGCGACTTCATCATTCTCTCTTTTCACGCGGAACGACCGCGCGCGTTCTATGTTATACGGTTTGCAAAAATACAGAAAAGAAAGCACTCTATGCGGCTGCATAGAAAAGAAAATAGTACTTTTGAACGTGCTAACAGCCGCCGCACGCGCCCTCTGACCGCCGTGCGAAGCGACCACTACACGTCTATGAACAACCATCCCCAAACCGTACGTTACTCCATGATACGCACCATTCTCCTCCCCTTGCTCATCCTCTTCGCCGCCCTGCCCCTCTCCGCGCAGAAGAAGCGCACCGCCACCGCGGCTGCACCTGCTCTCTCAGCTGAGCAACTCATGCAGCAGTACCGCTTTGGCGAGGCTGCCCAGCTGCTACAAAAGGAGGCTAACACGGCTCGCGCTGCGGGTCGCGCCACAGAGCGCATTGAGGCTGACCTACGCAGGGCTAACATGGGGGCTGACATGCTGCGCGGCACTGAAAGGGTCGCCTTTGTGGACAGTTTTAGGGTGGAACGCACGCGGATGCTTTCGGCCTTGCACCTTTCGTCGGAGAGCGGCAAGCTGGTGGCTTTCGATGGCGAGAAGAGTAAGTTTGCCAACGCGCCGCAAAACGCCGGCGAGGGGGCGTATATCAACGAGCTGGCCGACCGCATTGTGTTTGCAGCCACAGATTCTGCCGACGGCCCGAGATATCTGCAATGTGCCTACCGCACGGCAAACGGCTGGGGCAAACCCACAGCGCTCGCCGTGCCGCAAAATGACGATGAGAGTCAGGACTTCCCCTTCGTCATGCCCGACGGCGTGACGCTCTACTATGGAGCGCAGGGCGGCGACGGACTGGGCGGATACGACATCTACGTGACGCGCTACAACTCGGAGACAAAAGAGTTTGTACAGGCGGAAAACGTGGGCATGCCCTTTAACTCGCCCGCCAACGACTACCTTCTGGCCATCGACGAGGCGAACAGCCTGGGCTGGCTCGTAACGGACCGCCGACAGGCCGCCGACAGCGTGTGCGTGTACGTATTTATTCCCAACGCCACGCGCGACACTTACGAGATGAGTGATCACAACAAAAAGGAGGTGATGCGTGCGGCGCAGCTCATGAGCATTGCCGAAACGCAGACCAACACCGAGGCGGTGAAGGCCGCCAAGCAGCGGCTCGCCAAAGTGATGGCGGGCAACGCAGCCTCGCAGGGCGGCGCACGCAGCCGCTACGTGATCAACGACCATACGGTATACACCTCGCTCAACGACTTCAAGAGCGCCAAGGCCCGCACCCTGGCGCAACAGGCCGACGAGCTGGCACAACAGGTGAACACGCTCGCCGCCGAACAGGACAGTCTGCAACTGCTCTGCGCCAAGGGGCAACGTACGCAAAGCGTGCTGAAACGCCTCGGCGAAATCAACGCCGAACTACCCTCGTTGCGCCAGCAACTCAGCGACACGCAAAAGGCCATGCGTCAGGCGGAAGCAGAATAACCTCTATCCTCAGAAATTTCTCCCCTCCCCTGCCGCTCGCCGCGTCAGGGGATTTTTCTCTCACTCCCTATATAAATGAATTCTGAACCATGAAAAACGAACCTATCGCTCCTTCTGAACTTATCATCAACGCGGACGGAAGCATCTTCCACCTACATGTACGCCCCGAACAGCTTGCCGACAAGGTTATCCTCGTGGGCGACCCTGGACGCGTGCCGCTCGTGGCCTCGCACTTCGAAACCACGGAATGCGACATCGCAAGTCGCGAGTTCCGCACCATAACGGGTACTTACAAGGGCAAACGCATCACCGCCCTGTCCACAGGCATTGGCTGCGACAACATTGACATCGTGGTGAACGAGCTTGACGCGCTTGCCAACATCGACTTTGAGACGCGCACCATCAAACCTGAACTGCGCCAGCTCGAACTCATACGCATCGGCACCTGCGGCGGTTTGCAGGACTACACGCCCGAGGGCACGTTCATCGCCAGCGAAACGAGCATCGGCTTTGATGGTTTGCTCAACTTCTATGCCAACCGCGACAAGGTGGCTGACCTGGCTCTTGAAGAGGCTTTCCTCAAACACATGAACTGGCACGGCACGCAGTGCATAGCCCACCCCTACGCCGTACATGCCAATGCCGAACTCATTGAACGCATTGCCGCCGACGACATGGTGAGGGGAATCACCATCGCCTGCGGGGGATTCTTCGGTCCCCAGGGCAGACAGCTCCGCCTCCCCTTGGCCGACCCCGACCAAAACACGAAGATCGAATCGTTCAGCTACGAGGGAAAACAAATCACCAACTTCGAGATGGAGAGCAGTGCCCTGGCTGGCCTTTCCCTGCTGATGGGTCACAAAGCCATGACGTGCTGCATGGTCATTGCCAACCGCCGCGCACACAAAGCCAACCCCAACTACAAAAACAGCATCGACTCGCTCATACAGACGGTACTCGACCGCATCTAATTCCCTCCCCCATCCCCCTTACACGCCCGCTTGCCCCAACACGGCAAGCGGGCGTTTTTTCATCCCATGTACTCGACGTCCCTCGTACGATGCACACACGTCCATCGTACAACAGACACATGCAACTCGTACGACATCCACACGTCACTCGTACGATGAACGACAACATCCCCAGAAATTATTGCGACTACATGCCGCACAATCCGCCCTTCCACGTTGGAAAAGTGTAGAAAATAGCCCCATTTCGTGTTGGAAAAGTGTAGTTTTCACCCCACATTTGCCTTGGAAAAGTGTAATTCAGGAGGCGTAAACGCTTAATAATGAACAAATTACGCCTCAAACCATTTTATCTTCGTCAACACGTCAAGAAAAATGCATAAATAAAGGGATTGCACGAACTCATTTTGGCTTATAGATATTAGAAAAACAGCGCAGCGTCTGAGGCAAATAGCCTGATAATTGTCACAGCGTTCAAAACTTTCTTCATAGTGAGTTCCCCCAAACGGAACGCCTTGCTGCTACTTCTTCACGGAGAAGAAGTAGATTTTTCGCCGCAACCTATCATTAAATGCACAAAATGTATCATATTTACATCCGTATTGATATGTTACACTTGCGATGACTAAGAACACAATGGGTACTAAACTGCCCAGAAAACTGGAACGGTACATGCAGATTGTGGGTGAACAGATACGGCTGGCACGACTGCGGCGCAACCTCAGCGTGGCACTCGTGGCAGAATGCGCCACCTGTTCTCCGCTAACCGTATCGAGAATAGAAAAGGGCTCCCCCACAGTGGCCATAGGCATATACCTGCGCGTACTGTATGCCCTGCAACTCGAGGACGACATCCTGCTCATTGCCCAAAAGGACGAGATGGGGCGCGCCTTGCAGGACATCGCCTTACTCAAAAACCGCGAACGCGCATCTAAAAGGTAGGAAAGTACGAATGTCTTAAACGACACTTCCCGTTCCCCATATAATATGGAAAACGGGAAGTGTCGTTTGTTTTATGTCCGCGGAACGTTATCCGCCGAAGTTGTCGTACATGATGCTTTCGGGTTCTACGCCGAGGCTGTCGAGCATACCGACAACGGCCTTCGACATGGGACCGGGGCCGCACATGTAGTATTCAATATCCTCAGGCGTTTCGTGGTCTTTGAGGTAGGTGTTGAACATTACCTGATGTACAAAACCTGCGGTGTACTTCACGCCTGCTGCGTCGGCCGCTGGATCGGGTCGGTCGAGGGCGAGGTGGAAGTGGAAATTGGGGTAGTCCTTCTCCAACTGCAAGAAGTCCTGCAAGTAGAACACCTCGTTGAGGGCGCGGGCGCCGTAGAAATAGTGCATCTCGCGGTCGCGGCAGTTGAGCGTGCGCGTCATGTGCATAATCTGCGCACGAAGCGGAGCCATACCAGCACCACCGCCTACCCAAATCATCTCCTTCTTGGAGTCGAAATGCGGGTGGAAGTCGCCGTAAGGGCCACTCATGATAACCTTGTCGCCGGGTTTGAGCGTAAAGATGTAAGACGAAGCGATACCTGGGTTCACGTCCATGAAACCGCTACGGTCTGCCTTGAACGGCGGAGTAGCAATACGCACTGTGAGCATGAACACGTCGCCCTCGGCCGGATAGTTGGCCATAGAGTAGGCACGCACGGTGGGCTCGGTGTTGACGCACTTCAAGGGGAAGAGGCCAAACTTCTGCCAAGCGGGAAGGTATTCGTCACCAATGAGGCTCTTGTCGATGTCCTTGTCGTAGTCCATAGAGAACGCAGGAATCTTGATCTGTGCATACGAACCAGGCAGGAAGTCCATGTGGGCACCAGCAGGGAGCTGCACCTTGAATTCCTTGATGAACGTGGCCACATTCTTATTGGAGATGACTGTACACTCGTACTCTTTAACACCAAGAACACTTGCAGGCACGTCGATGGCGAGGTCGCCCTTCACCTTGCACTGGCAACCAAGGCGCCAGTTCTCCTTAATCTGCTTGCGCGTGAAGTGTCCCTTTTCAGAGTCGAGAATTTCGCCGCCGCCTTCAACTACACGGCACTTGCACTGACCGCAGCTGCCCTTACCGCCACAAGCGGAGGGGAGGTAGATGCCCTGCGCGGAGAGCGTGGAAAGAAGGTTGCCCCCCTGCTCCACACTGACCGTATCCTTGCCGTTGATGGTGATGTTGACGTTGCCGCTCGGCGAAAGGTACTTCTTGGCAACAAGGAGTATGATGACTAAGAGGAGTATGATGACGAGGAATACTCCGATGCTTGATAATATCAGTTGATTCATTGTTTCTGCTTAAGCTTAGATTTTCAAACCAGAGAAGCACATAAACGCCATTGCCATCAAGCCCACGGTGATAAACGTGATGCCGAGTCCGCGGAGGGGCTTAGGCACATCGGTGTAGGCCATTTTCTCGCGAATAGCTGCAAGCGCTACGATGGCGAGAAGCCAACCAATACCTGAGCCAAGAGCATAGACGAAGGCATCGGCCACGTTGCCGATGTACTGCGTGCTGCCTGGCTGCATGCCAATGCGCTGTTGCATGAAGAGGCTGGCACCCATGATGGCGCAATTCACAGCGATGAGCGGGAGGAAGATGCCCAAAGCCGCATAGAGCGAGGGTGAGAAACGCTCCACAAGCATCTCGACGAGCTGCACAATGCCAGCGATGATGGCAATGAAGAGGATAAACGAAAGGAAGGAGAGGTCAACGCCCGGAATGAGCTTGTCGGGGTTGAGGATTTCAGTTTGCAGCAGATAGTCGACGGGCACCGTGATTATCAGCACAAACGTGACGGCCACGCCAAGCCCAAGGGCCGTCTTCACGTTTTTGGACACAGCAAGGTAGGAACACATGCCGAGGAAAAACGCGAATATCATGTTGTCCACAAAGATGGAGCGGACAAACAGGCTTAAAAGATGTTCCATTGTTAAGAGTATTCTGTTAGGCCGCGCTACCGCTGGCAGGCGGAGAGCTGCGGCGAAACGTTTGAGAGGGGAATGTTACTTTTTCTTCGGTTCGCGTTCGCTGATTGCACGGTGCGCCCAAATGAGGCAACCGAGCAGGATAAGCGCCATGGCAGGCATGGTCATCATACCGTTGTTGACGTAGAAGCCGCCGTTCGAAGCATAGATGCTTTCAGGGATGATGCGAAGACCGAGCAGCGTGCCGTTGCCGAGCAGTTCGCGCACAAAGCCCACAGCCACGAGTACCCAAGCATAGCCAAGGCCGTTGCCGATGCCGTCGAGGAACGACTCCCAAGGACCATTCATCATGGCGAAGGCTTCAAGGCGTCCCATAAGAATACAGTTGGTGATGATAAGACCTACATAGACCGAGAGCTGCACGCTCACGTCGTAGGCATAAGCTTTGAGCACCTGCGATACGAGCGTCACGAGTGCCGCCACCACCACAAGCTGCACGATGATGCGGATGCGGTTGGGGATAGTCTTGCGGATGAGCGAAATGATGACGTTCGAGAAAGCCGTGATAACCGTCACGGAAAGTCCCATCACGATGGCCGGCTCAAGCTGCGACGTGACGGCCAAAGCTGAACAGATGCCGAGCACCTGAACCGCCACAGGGTTGTTGAGGTTGAGCGGTCCGGTAAGGGCTTCTCTATTTTCTTTTGAAAACAAACTCATGTTCTTTACTGGTTAAATTCGTTTTGTGTAGATGACGGGCTGCATTGAGTGCAGGCCACGCACACTTACTTCTTCAACGAGGAGAAATAAGTGACGTACTGCTGGAGGCCGTCGTGAATCATGTTGGCCACACCGTTCGACGTGAGCGTGGCACCCGTAATGCCGTCAACCTGATAGTTTTCCTTGCCAGGCTCCACCTTGCCGTTCTTAACAATGGTGAGAGCTACGTCGTGGCTCGCCGTGTCGGCATAGAGGTGTTTGCCCTGGAACTGGTTTTGGAACTTCTCCTCAGTGATGAGCGCACCGAGACCGGCTGTTTCGCCCTCGTGCGAGAAGTAGGCACCAAAGACCGTCTGCAAATCGTCGTTCACAGCCATATACCCCCAAAGACCGCCCCAAAGGCCGCGGCCCGTCATGGGCACAAGGTACTTCGTCTCGCCGTTCACCTTACATACGTAGAGCGGCAGGCAGGCCTTGCTGATACTCTTGTTTTCTACCACAAAGCCGTCCTTGTCCTTGCTCTTTCCGTCCTTAACAACTGCGCCAGCTGAGTCGACTACCATGTCGGCCACAACAACTTCGTTGTATTTAGCTTCCACCTCGTCGGGAGTAGAAAGATTGCGGATGTTGAGAGCAGCAAGAATTTGCTTCTTCTTGTCGAGAGCCACGTTTTTGTCCTGCGTAGGCTTCAAGGCTGACGAAACAAAGGCAAGCAAAAAGGCAACTATCACGACCAGTACGGCCGCATAGATGATTGTATAGGAATTCTTGTTCGTATTCATCTTTCCTTCTATTATTTGCCTGCTCGTTTCAGACGCTTGTTGATGTTGCTTTGTACAAAGCAGTAGTCAACAAGGGGAGCAAACATGTTCATAAACAAAATGGCAAGCATCATGCCCTCGGGATAGCCGGGATTGAGTACGCGGATGAGAATGGCGAGTGCACCGATGAGGAAGCCGTAAACAAACTTACCCTTCTCCGTACGTGCGCTGGTCACAGGGTCGGTAGCCATGAAGACTGCACCGAAACAGAAACCACCAGCCACAAGATGCTCGTACCAAGGCAGTGCAGCCACAGCGGCAACGCCCGGATCCTCGAAGTGGAGGGCATTGAACAGCAGAGCGACCACAATGCCGCCTACAAATACGCTCAACATGGTTCGCCACGAGGCAATCTGCGTATAGAGCAGGATGATTGCACCAATAGCAATGGCTATGACAGACGTTTCGCCGATGGAACCAGGAATGAAGCCAAGCACCATGTCGCAGAGCGAAGCGTGGGGAGCGATGCCCGCCGCAGCCTCGCCAAGGGGAGTAGCCATGGTTGCACCATCGGGCAGAGTGTAGCCCAAGCCGCAAATCTGCTCACTGGCAACCCATACCTTGTCGCCGCTCATGCTCGTGGGGTAAGAGAAGAAAAGGAAAGCGCGGGCCACAAGAGCCGGATTGAAGATGTTCATACCCGTGCCGCCGAAGATCTCCTTGCAGAAAATCACGGAGAAAGCCACGGCCAAGGCAAGCATCCAAAGCGGGCAGCCCACAGGAACGATGAGGGGGATGAGGATACCCGTAACGAGGTAGCCCTCCTGGATTTCCTCGTGTTTCCACTGTGCCACAGCGAACTCAATGCCAAGACCCACCACGTAGGAAACGATGAGTTTGGGCAGCACAAGCAGGAAGCCGTAGAAGAACATGCCCCAGAAACTTGCCTCAGCGAGTTTGCCTGCCAAGGCGGCGTTCTGGTAGCCGATGTTGTACATGCCAAAAAGCAAAGCAGGGAGCAGAGCTATCACCACAAACGACATGATGCGTTTGGAGTCGATGGCGTCGTGTACGCTCACGCCCACCTTCGATGTGGTGTTGGGGACAAGCATGAAGCTCTCCATTCCCTCGAAGACAGAATGGAACGCTTTGAGCTTGCCACCCTCCTCAAACGAAGGGCGAAGTTTATCAAAGAATTGTTTTATCATTGTGTGTTTGAAAATACTGTGTTTGTGCGTCCTTTTGCTTGCAGCGTTTCCCTATATCAGGGACGGGAAACACCTGCGCAAAGGAGTTTTGTGCATAAAAAGCAGCAAGAAGATTAGGCGTTCTCCTTTCTCAGGATGTCCAAGCCCTCGCGCACGATGCGCTGAAGTTCAAGTTTGGACGAGTCGATGAACTCTGCCACGGCAAAGTCCTCAGGTGCCACCTCGTAGATACCCAAAGCCTCCTGGCGGTCAATGTCGCCCGTGAGGATGGCCTTAATAAGGTAGCTGGGATAAATATCCATGGGGAACACGCGTTCGTATTCTGCGCTCATTATCATGTGACGCTCGCCGCCCTTTATGCGGCAGTCGAGATTGTACGCACGCTTCTTGCCGAAGAGCCAAGAGAAATAGCTGTGGTTCGTGGAATAGTCGTTAAGACGGGGGGCTATCCAACCGAAAGCCTCGTTGACGTTGTCGCCTTCGGGGATGCAGCACACCTCAGTGCTGAAAGCGGAGAGGAAACCATCAGCCTCAGCCTTTGCACCCACAAAGGGGTTGCCGTTGATGACGCGTACGTGTTCGGTCGTTTCGAGCTGGCCTTTCAGTACGTCAGCAAGGGGAGAACCTATAAGCGTCTCTACGTAGCAAGGAGTTTTTACGCAGGAACCTGCCACTGCAACTCGGCGCGTAAGCACCACATTGCCCGTACGCAGCAAACGTCCCAGCGTTATCACCATCTCCGCGCCGTACGTCCAAACCACCTCGCCCTTGTTCACGGGACTTACGTGGTTAATCTGCACGCCGACATTGCCAGAGGGGTTAGGTCCGTCGAATACATTCACCTGAGCGTCCTCTACGGGAAGTAGTTCGGTGTTGATTTGTTCGGGAGAAATACCTACATAGACCTGGGCTATCTTAGCCAAAGCCTTTATACCCAGTTTAAAGTCAGCCTCGTTGCCTTTGGCCACAAAAGAGAAGTTGGCTGCCAAAGGCATCTTGCTGAACGCCGACACAAATATAGCCTTGGGAGTGTCGGTCGGAGAAGCTATAACATCATAGGGACGCTGACGGAAAAAGGCGAACAAACCGCTCTCAAGCATCAGCGACTTGAGCTTGTCCGCCGTAAGCGATGCCACATCCGTCTGACCGAAGTCCTTGAAAGACTGTTCTTTGTCGGCTTTTACACGGAAACGAAGTAATTTACGACGCTCGCCACGGTCTACGCCAACCACGGTGCCGCTCACGGGCGACACGAACTGGATTTGTTCCGTAGCTTTGTCTGTGAACAAGGCCTGACCAGCTTTCACGCTATCGCCTTCCTTTACCAAGGCGCGCGGTACAATGCCTTGAAAATCTGTGGGCATCACCGCGTACTCGTCGCTCAACGCCGCCTGAACAAGATTTTCCTGTGCCTTGCCCTCTAACGTAAGGTCTAAGCCCTTTTTAATCTTATACAAAGTATTCATTTAACAACAAAAATTTTCCGCAAAATTAAGCATTAAGCCGCATTATTCAAAGAAAGCAAATTGCAAAAGCGTCAGCCGTCACGCCCCCAAGGCCGCATTTTGTCTGTGACAGGCGTTGTCGTGTTGCAAAACGTCGGCAAATCACTAACTTTGCAGAAGACTAAGGAAGTACACACCTATAATATATATACACGATGAACAAGCAACAGCTAATTGAGCAGATCAGGGCGAAGAAGTCGTTTCTGTGCGTAGGTCTCGACACCGACCTCAAAAAAGTACCCTCATTCCTGCTCGAAGAGGAAGACCCCATCTTTGCTTTCAACAAGGCTATTGTAGACGCTACTGCACCCTACTGCGTGGCCTACAAGCCCAACCTTGCCTTCTACGAATGCTTCGGCGTAAAGGGATGGATGGCTCTGGAAAAGACTGTACATTATATAAAGGAGAACTATCCCGAACAGTTCATCATAGCCGACGCCAAACGCGGCGACATTGGCAACACGTCGGCCATGTACGCCCGCTCTCTCTTTGAGGAAATGGACTTCGACGCCATCACCGTTGCCCCTTACATGGGCGAAGACAGCGTGACACCCTTCCTTCAATACGACGGCAAGTGGGTCATCCTGCTCGCATTGACAAGCAACAAGGGCTCGCACGATTTCCAGCTCACCGAAGACGCCAACGGCCAGAAGTTGTTTGAGAAGGTTCTCACCACGTCGCAGCAGTGGGCTAACGATGAAAAGATGATGTACGTCGTGGGCGCTACGCAGGGGAAAGCCTTTGAGGAAATCCGCAAGCTCGCCCCCAACAGCTTCCTCCTCGTGCCCGGCGTAGGCGCACAGGGTGGCTCGCTCGCTGAGGTTTGCCACTACGGCATCACGAAGGAGTGCGGCTTACTCGTCAACTCTTCGCGCGGCATCATCTACGCCGACAACACAGAGAATTTCGCCGCCATCGCAGGCGAGAAAGCACACGAGCTCCAAGCCCAAATGCAGGAAGAGCTCGCTAAGATAGGTCTGCTCTCCGACTAATGCCGAAACAGGCTATTTATCAGCCCGTTGCAAGCGTCGCTGTAATCAGCAGTTTGCCCACTTTTGGTACGCAAAGGGAGCAAACTGCTGATTATTTTGTACTTTTGCATTCAAATAGTATTTTTGCTGAACTGAAAAACGCATATAGCAAAGTCAATGGAACACACTAAGCAACTAATGAACCTTGCAGCAGACAACATCCGTATACTCGCTGCAAGTATGGTGGAACGCGCAAAATCAGGTCATCCCGGCGGAGCTATGGGAGGAGCGGACTTTATCAATGTGCTTTACTCCGAATTCCTGACGTTTGACCCGGACAACACCACTTGGCGTTGCCGCGACCGCTTTTTCCTCGACCCCGGCCATATGTCGCCGATGCTATATTCCCAACTCGCACTTATTGGAAACTACACCATTGACGAACTCATGCAGTTCCGCCAATGGGGATCGCCCACCCCTGGACACCCTGAGGTATGTCCCGAACGCGGCATTGAAAACACCAGCGGTCCGCTCGGACAAGGGCATACCTACGCCGTAGGTGCAGCCATTGCGGCAAAGGCTCTCTATGCACGCACTGGCAACCCCGGATTTAACAAAGAAAAGATTTACGCATATATATCTGATGGCGGCATCCAGGAAGAGATATCGCAGGGTGCAGGTCGCCTTGCTGGCCACCTCGGACTGAACAACCTCATCATGTTCTTCGATGCCAATGAGATACAGCTCTCTACCGAGACGGCGGCTGTTATCTCTGAGGACACGGGCATGAAGTACCGTGCTTGGAACTGGAACGTCATTGAGATTGACGGCAACGACCCCGACCAAATTCGTCAGGCCCTGAAAACAGCTGGCGAGGAAGAGGCACGCCCCACGCTGATCATCGGTCACTGCGTGATGGGCAAGGGATGCCGCAAGGCGGACAACACGTCCTACGAGCGCAACTGCAAGACACACGGTGCGCCCCTCGGCGGCGACGCTTATGTGAACACCATTAAGAATCTTGGCGGCGACCCAGAGAATCCTTTCACCATTCGCAAGGAAGTACAGCAATTGTACAACGAGCGTAAAGAGGAGCTCCGCAAGATTGTGGCCGACCGCATTGCCGAGGAGAAGGAATGGGAGAAGCAGAACCCCGAAAAGGCCTCGCTTTTGAACGACTGGATGGCTGGCAAACTGCCCCACATCCCCTGGGAGAGCGTGGAGCAGAAGCCTAACTCGCCGACGCGTAACGGTTCTTCGGTTTGCCTGAGTTTGCTTTCCGAATACGTGCCCAACATGATCGTATCGTCGGCCGACCTTTGCAACTCCGACAAGACCGACGGATTCCTTAAACACACCACTGAAATATCGCGCACCAACTTTGCGGGCGGTTTCCTGCAAGCGGGCGTATCTGAACTTACCATGGCCTGCGTATGCATCGGCATGATGCTGCACGGCGGTATCATCACGGCTATGGGTACGTTCTTCGTATTCTCCGACTACATGAAGCCAGCTATCCGCATGGCTGCCCTCATGGAGGTACCAGTAAAGTTCGTATGGACGCACGATGCATTCCGCGTGGGCGAAGACGGTCCGACACACGAACCTGTAGAACAGGAGGCTCAAATCCGTCTGATGGAGAAGTTGAAGAACCACAGCGGGCGTGACAGCGTACGTGTGCTGCGTCCCTGCGACGTTCACGCCGTGACAGAGTGCTGGCGTATGGCAATGGAAAACATGGACACGCCGACGGCACTTATCTTCAGCCGTCAGAACGTGAACGACCTGCCTGAAGGTACTGACTACCGCGAGGGTTTCCTGCACGGCGCCTATGCTGTAATAAAGGAGGACAACCCCGACGTGACGCTCGTGGCTTCAGGCTCTGAGGTTAGCACACTTGTCGACACGGCTGCGTTGCTTAAAGCCGACGGCATTAAGGCTCGCGTGGTGAGCTGCCCCAGCGAGGGACTCTTCCGCCGCCAGAGCAAGGAATACCAAGAGAGCCTGTTGCCCAGCAATGGCAAGATATTTGCGCTCACTGCTGGTCTGCCCGTAACGTTTGAAGGTCTTGCAGGTGCAAACGGCAAGGTGTACGGACTGGAAAGCTTCGGTTTCAGCGCGCCCTACAAGGTTCTCGACGAGAAACTTGGCTTCACTCCCCAGAACATTCACAAGGAAGTGCTTAAATACTTAGGAAAATAAACACACAACACATGGACATTGTTGGATTGGCCAGCGACCACGCAGGCTACGACCTCAAACAATTCGTGAAGCAATACCTCGAAGAGAAAGGCATTGCATATAAGGACTACGGCACTTACTCCACCGACAGCTGCGACTACCCCGACTACGCTCACGCTTTGGCTCGGGGCATTGAGAACGGCGAGGCCGAAAAGGGCATCGCCATCTGCGGCAGCGGCGAAGGCATATCCATGACGCTCAACAAGCATCAGCGCATACGCGCCGCCCTGGTGTGGATACCTGAAATAGCACACATGACGCGCCTCCACAACGACGCAAACGTACTCGTAATGCCCGGCCGATACATCGACACAGACACAGCACGGGCCATCATGGACGAATTCTTCAACACGGCTTTTGAGGGCGGACGACACATCCGCCGCATAGAGAAAATTCCAGTCTAACAGTTATCTAAAAGAGCGGCGAAGTAGTTCTAAATCAAATGGATTTGCTACCTTTGCAGACGCTTTTAGCAAAAACGATTAACTGAAAAAAACATTAGACTAGAATGACTAAATCTGAAATCATCAAAGCCATTTCCAAGAAGAAGGGATTTGACCGCGAAACAATCGCGCAGGTATTGGAGGCGTTCACTGTGGAAATCAAGTCAGCGCTCCTCTCTGGCAACAATGTCAGCATGCGCGGTTTCGGTACGTTCTATTTGAAGCACCGCGCCGAGAAGACGGCACGGAATATGCAGTCCAACACAACCATCATCATTCCCGAGCACGACATCGCGGCGTTCAAGCCCGCCAAGGAGTTTGCCGTATCGGTGAAAGACAACAGCCAGAAAGCTTAATACAACAACTCACATAATTAATTCATAAAACGTAATAGGTATGCCTAACGGAAAGAAGAAAAAGAGACACAAGATGTCTACTCACAAACGTAAAAAAAGACTGCGCAAGAATCGTCACAAGAGCAAGTAAGCTTGACGGCTCAATCTAGGGTCTTTTTTAATCAGAAACGAGTAAGCGAGCTTTACGAATGCGACAACAGCTGAAATAATCCCTCGTTTACTCGTTCTTTTTTCGTCTAATAAGTACGCGCCTGGCACGCCGTCTCCCATTGATGAGGCACACGCGCTGCCGGCGTAGACTTAAAAAATTCAGTTCATGACAAGCGAAGTTATTGTAGATGTAACCAAGAAAGACGTTTCGATTGCGCTGCTTGAAGACAAGCGACTCGTGGAATACCAACGCGAGGGAAAGTCGGAGCATTTTTCTGTTGGCAACATCTATTTGGCAAAGGTGCGAAAGCTCATGCCGGGACTTAATGCTTGTTTTGTGAATGTCGGCTTCGAGCGCGACGCCTTCCTGCACTACCTCGACTTAGGGCCTCGCTATCATGCACAAGAGAAATACCTGAGCCTCCTTGGCGACGGCAATCGCAACGTAACGCCCGACAAAGCGGGCAAGCCGGAAGAGCTTAGCAAGGATGGAAACATCCAGCACACTCTCAACGTGGGGCAGGAGATTCTTGTACAGATAGTCAAAGAGCCTATCAACACCAAGGGGCCGCGACTCACGGCTGAGTTGTCGTTTGCTGGCCGTTTCTTGGTGCTCATCCCGTTCAGCGACAAGATTTCCGTATCGTCGAAGATCAAGTCGGGCGCAGAGCGCACACGCCTCAAACAGCTCATCCAGAGCATCAAGCCGAAAGGCTTTGGTGTAATCGTACGCACGGTGGCCGAAGATATGCGCGTTGCCGAGCTCGACAACGAGATGCGCATCCTGCTCAAACGCTGGAACAACGCCATCGAAAAGGTGAAGAAGGCACGCCGCGAAAGAGCCAAGCTCCCCGTCCTCGCCTACGAAGAGACGAGCCGTACGGTAGCCTTGCTGCGCGACCTGTTCAACCCGTCGTACGAAAACATCTACGTGAACGACGCCGCCGTGTACAACGAAGTACGCAACTACGTGAGCCTCATCGCTCCTGCGTGCAAAGATGTGGTAAAGCTCTACAAAGGCGCAGTACCCATCTTCGACAATTTCTCCGTCACGAAGCAAATCAAAACATCGCTCGGACGGACCGTTACCTACAAGCACGGCGCTTACCTCATCATTGAGCAGACGGAGGCTCTTCACGTGGTCGACGTCAACAGCGGCAACCGTTCCAAGGTGTCGGAAAACCAGGAAGAGAACGCCCTCGACGTAAACCTCGGTGCAGCCGACGAGTTGGCTCGACAGTTGCGTTTGCGCGATATGGGCGGCATCATTGTGGTCGACTTTATCGACATGGCGCAGGCGGAGCATCGCCAAAAGCTCTACGAGCGCATGGTGGAAAATATGCGCAAGGACCGCGCCCGCCACACCATTCTGCCGCTGTCCAAGTTTGGCTTGATGCAGATCACCAGGCAGCGCGTGCGCCCCGTCACCGACGTCAACGTGGAGGAGACCTGCCCCACCTGCGGGGGTACAGGCCGTATTCGCCCGAGCATACTCTTCACCGACTCGCTCGAAACGCAAATCGACCGCCTCGTCAACCACATGGGCATCAAGCGGTTCCGCCTGTACGTCCACCCCTTTGTGGCGGCCTACATCAACCAGGGTTTCCTGTCCATCAGGCGCAGGTGGCAAATGAAGTACGGCCTGGGCGTAAAGATTTACCCCAACCAAAAGTTGGCCTACCTGCAATATTCCTTCCACGACATGAACGGCGAGGAAATACTGCTCGACAAGCAGAACGACATGAAATAAGCCGCGTCACGGCTATCATTCACAAAACACAAAGCATACAGGGCAAATGCCGCAGCCAGAGATGGTTTGCGGCATTTTCCTTATCCGCTCGGCCATATAAGCGCCGCCTACTGCCCGCTATTTGTAAAAGAATATGCACTTTTGCAAATAGAGGCGCGAGCAACACGAGCGGCGTAACTCCTAAAACCTGAAAACTATGGAACACTTCCTTAAACTTGTAGCTGACGACCTACGTCAGAAGTTGGGCAACGACCTCAGCCGCACCATCGTGATATTCCCCAACAAGCGCGCCAGCCTTTTCCTCAATTCCTTTTTAGTCAACAACGACGACCAGATTGTTTGGGCGCCGCGATACATGTCCATCAGCGAGTTCTTCACTTCTCTGACGGACATCACTGTGGCCGACCCTATCGAGACAGTCATACGCCTCTACAAGCACTACTGCGAGCTCACGGGCAGCAAGGAGTCCATCGACTTCTTCTATGGTTGGGGCGAGCGCATCCTCTCCGACTTCGACGACCTCGACAAGAACCTCGGCGATGCCGAAAAGATATTCCGCGACCTGAGCGACTATCAGAACATCGGCAGCGAGATGGACTTCCTCACCGAGGAGCAGACGGAACAGCTCAGGCACTTCGCCGGCGACTTCACCACCAACAAACGCACCAAGATACGCGAGAGCTTCCGTACGCTCTGGGACCAGCTTTTCCCGCTCTACACCCGTCTGCGCACCGAACTCCTCTCTCGCGGACAAGCCTACGAGGGACAGCTCTACCGCCTTGTGCTGGACGGACTGAAAAGCGGCGACATATCTCTGCCCGACAATGTCGACACCATCGCCTTTGTGGGCTTCAACGTGCTCGACAAAGTTGAGAAGGAGCTGTTCACCTTCCTCCGAGACAAGGACAAAGCCAAGTTCTACTGGGACTACGACACGCACTACATGCACGAGCAGACTGGCGTGCCCACCGAGGCGGGAACGTTCCTGAAAGAGAACCTGCGCGACTTCCCCAACGAGCTCAGCAACGAACGTCTGTTCAACAACCTCACGCAGCGCAAGGAGGGCGAAGAGCTCCGCATCACCTACGCCATGGCGGACACCAACGCCATTCAGGCGCAGTACGTCAGCAACTGGTTGCAGGGCAGGAAGGACCTGTTGCAAAACGACGAGGAGGCGCGCCGCACGGCCATCGTCCTCTGCGACGAAACGATGCTCCAGCCCGTGCTTCACGCCCTACCCACCGACGATGGCATCAAGGTAAACATCACCAAGGGCTACCCCCTCAGCCACACGCCAGCCTATACGTTCATCAAGTGCGAGATGGACAAGATTCTCTCCCAGCGCCAAGATGCCGCTACTCAGCGCGCAAAACGGGGCGAGCCCATGCCGCCGCTCACAAAGAACGAGATACTCCGCATCTTCGCCGCCCTGCACAAGCTCGTGAAGGACGAGACCATGAAAGCGCAGAAGAGCACTGCCGAGGGCAGCTGGAACCGTACGCTCTACACGGAGGCGCACTTCCTTGTCTACACCACCCTGACGCGCTTCATCCGCCTTGTGGAGCAGGGCGAGCTGATTGCCCCCGACGGCAAGGCTACCATTAAGCTTCACACGCTCTTCCGGTTGGTGGAGCAGGCCCTGCGGAGCAGCACCATCCCCTTCCACGGCGAGCCAGCCATCGGTTTGCAGGTGATGGGCGTACTCGAAACGCGCTGCCTCGACTTCGACAACCTGCTGCTCCTCTCCGTCAACGACGGCATCCTGCCTCAGAAGGAGTCCGACGCCTCGTTCATCCCCTACCTCATTCGCAAGCACTATGGGCTGACCACGTTCAACAAGCGCACCGCCGTCTACGCATACTACTTTTTCCGGCTCCTGCAACGGGCCAAGAACGTCACGCTCGCCTACAACGGCACCACGTGTCTTTCGCAAAAGGGCGAGATGTCGCGTTTCATGAGTCAGATGCTCATCGACGAACAACTGTCGGGCTGCATCTCGCGCATCCACCTCACCACAGAGCCAAAGCCGCTGCCGTTCACCCCGGAGTTCGTCACGACTAACGTGTGGCAGGATGTTCCCCTCAAGAAGAAGTTCTCTCCCTCGGCCATCAACACGTACATGCAGTGCAGGCTGAAATTCTTTTTCCAATACGTCAAGAAGTTCTCTGTGCCTAAGGAGACCGACGACGTCATCGACGCGCGCGACCTCGGCACGGTGTTCCACCGCACGGCGGAGCTTATTTACAGCACGCACCTCAGCAGCAACGGCAGCGCGTTCACGCCCGAACAGATAGCCCACTTCCTCGACAATGCGGGCGACCCTACCCTCGTGCAGACCATACGCCAGGCTTGCAAGGACGAGGAAGTGGAATGGAACGAGTTGCTCGAAAGCACGGTGTTGCTTCTCATCAAACAGTTGCTCCGCTACGAGGCAAATGCCGCCGACGTTGTACAGACAACCCTGATTGCCCCAGAATACGAGGCAAGCACTACGCTCAAAGTGCCCTATGGCAACGAGGGCGAAACGATTGACATTGAACTTTCTGGCTATATCGACAGACTCGACGTGCAGCAGGGCACGGACGGCACCCGTCGTCTGCGCATCATCGACTACAAGACGGGCGGCACGCCCAATAATGACACCTCTTTCGACAAACTCTTCCCCAATGCTCCCATCAACGGCAAAGACGAGTCCAACTATGTGCGCCAAACGTTCATGTATTCGCTCATGATGCTCGACCATCCGCACCCCAAAGCTCTGGAAGAACTCCCCATTCAGCCGCTGCTCTACTACGTCCACCGCATGAACAACAAGGGTTTCTCGCCTGCTATCAGCATCAGCGGTAAGAAGGACAGCGACGACAAGAAGAGCAGCGAAAAGACGCTGGTCTGCGACTTCCGTCGGTTTGCCGACGACTTCCGCAAGGAACTCACGGCCGTCATCGCCGAAATTATCAGTCCCGACACCGATTTCGATACAGAAGGCAACGGCAATAAATGCACGTTCTGCGACTTTGTCAAGCTCTGCCCCAGGGTTAAGCTAAGCAAATAAGCCTATTCCGTCCCATACGCCCATGAAACGCACTCTCCTCCCCCTCGTTCTCCTGCTGTGCAGCCCTGTTGCCCTTGCCCAAACGCAAGAGCCCGACTCTGCTGCTGCCACAACGGACGCACAGAGCCGCCATGCCCGTTGGGACATAAACGCGGAGGCGGCAGGGGGCATGGGCAGCCACTATTTGGCCCGATTGTTCGCACTGCGTGCTACGTCGCGGTCGCAACTGTGGTTCTTCGGCTCGCTCAACAATGTGAACGAGTTTGCCCAGCCCGACGCGCGCAGCGAATGGCAACCCGCCAAGAGCGGCACGGGCATCGGTGCGGCGCGCCTGGCTGGCATGGGCTATCAGCTGACGGGCGGTCAGGGGCAGTTCAAGCTCGAAGGCAACGCTGAATTCCGCCACAACGACATTGTCAAGGGGCAATACGCGCTCGGCGAGTCGTTTCTCGAACAGGGAAACATCTATGCGCAAACGGCCAGCCGCAAGCGCACGCACAGCTACACGTTCAACACGAGCCACACCTTTGAGTTTACTGGCGAGCGAACAAACTTGCGCATAAAGCCGTCGGTCAACTACACCAAGAGCAGCGAGCAACAGGCGTCGGTCCGGGCTATGTACTCCGTGGCGCCTGAGGAACTCGAAAGCACCCTCGACAGCTTGCAATCCACACAGATTTCGGCGGAAAAGAAGTCGAAAATCCTCAATAAGCAATACACGCACAAACAGGAGACGGGGCACGAACTCACCGCTACGCTCGATGTGCAAACGTCGATCAACCTGCCTGGCCGCACGGGCGTGCTGCTCATCGAGGCCAACGGGCTGTGCATCGACAACATGCACCGGGTGTACCAGCACAAGAAGTTTTGCTATCCTGCCACAGGCTCGGGCGACAAGTTCCAAAACCGCTACGAGGAGTTGCCCTACAAGGAGTCCTCCGCCACGGCCAAGGTGTCGCTCTGGAAGCCCCTTAGCGGCTCGTGGGCGGTGCAGCCCTACTACGAGTACACCCGTCGCCACGTGAAGCGCAACCGCGTGCTGACGCGCCTCGACCGGCTAAACGAGTGGAACGAGGAGGACGACACCAAGTTCCCCTCCCTACCCTCGTTCGGCGACTGGCACGAAACGGCCTTCGACGGTAACAACAGCGTCTACTCCACGCTCCGCGACAACTACCACACGGCTGGCCTCTACCTGCGCAAGGAGCAGGCGGCTGGCAACAACTGGGAGTGGACAATCAACCTGCCCTTGCGCTTCGAGCGTGAGGGCATGGACTATTGCCGCCCGGCAATGGTAGATACTTCCCTGGTGCGCCGCGGGGTATTCTTCCGTCCATCGGTTGAGGGCTCAACCTCGTGGGACGTAGCTCGCCGAGGCGGCAGCGGCTTTGCCCATCACGAACTCGCCCTCGGCTACTCGCTCTACACGGAAGCGCAGCCCATCAGTTTTGAAATCAGCTACCGCGACGACAGCAACCCGCAGAACATCCTCGTCACGGGCAACAAGCTCCACGATAGCTGGAAGAGTGCCTTCCACGCCACGTACAAATGGAGCAACCTCCGCTCGCACCAGCTCACCTCCACGGCTAAGTTCAACATCACGCAGAACGCCCTGACCATGCAGTCGGTGTACGACCGGGAGACGGGCGTACTGACCGTCAGCCCCAACAACATCAACGGAAACTGGGACGCGAGCGGCGAACTCTCCTATTCCCTGCCAGTCGACCCCAAGAAGAAGGTGGTCCTCAAACTGGGGACAAAAGTTGCCTACGTGCACAGCGTAGACTACTCGGGGGTGACTGACAACGTGGCGCGCAACGTGGTTGGCACGGCAAACTGGTCGCAAACGGTGCGCCTGGACTA
>CAVKGN010000009.1:25733-33936 GCA_963655595.1 uncultured Oscillospiraceae bacterium | reverse complement strand
AGTCCCCCGCGGGAGGACTGGAGTCCCCCGGGGGAGGATTCGAGTCCTCCCAGGGAGGACTTTCACGGGCGCAGGGAGCGCTTTACCAGCGCGGCAGACCGATTTTTCCAGCCCTGACGAACGGCGATCGTCTCCTGATTTTGTAGACACGTTTTCCATTTGTATGCTATTTTCATAGACAGTGCTCACAATTTCCGCAAGGAGCATCGCAGTGCTTGCATGTAAACTCCCCGTTTTGCCACATGGGCCAAACAATACGACGGGCAAGGCGGCACGGGCACCCCTAAAAAACACTAAAAAGGCGTATAGGGCGAAAACTTTACGACGCGTATGAGTTTTTTTGCCTTAACTTTGCACTGGTTTAGGGGGGATTGTACCCTTTTGTACGGGACGGGCCGCAAGGAAAGCCCCGTATGGCGCACCCCAAGCCAAACACGAAAGAAAACAATACAAACACAATTTATTCTTACCCACTACCCACATGAAGAAAATCGCTTTATGTATGATTACCGCCTTGGCTCTGGTGAGCTGCGGCAGCAAATCGTCGAACCAGATGGGCGAAGCAAGCAACGACTTCGCTGTTGTGACCGTACAGACCACGGTGGCGGACCTGAAAACTTCGTACCCTGCCACCATCAAGGGTATGCAGGACATTGAGATCCGTCCGAAGGTGTCGGGCTACCTCGTAAAACTGCTCGTTGACGAGGGTGCAACCGTTCGTAAAGGTCAGCCGCTCTTTCTCATTGATTCTGAGCAGTATCGCGCAGCCGTGAAGTCGGCTCAGGCACAGATCAAGGTGTGCCGCGCCAACATTGCTACGCAGAAGCTCACGGTGGAGAACAAGCGCATGCTCTTCAAGCAAAACATCATATCGAGCTACGACATGCAGATGGCTGAGAACACGCTCGCCTCGTACGAGGCACAGCTCGCAGCCGCCGAGGCACAGCTGCAAAGCGCACAGGACAACCTGCGCTGGTGCACGGTGACGAGTCCGGCCGACGGTGTGGTGGGTTCCATCCCCTACCGTGTGGGTAGCCTCGTGAGCTCGCAGTCGGCTTCGGCCTTGACTACTGTGTCGAACATCTCGAAGATGTACGTTTACTTCTCAATGACTGAGAAGCAGCTCCTTGCCCTGACGCGCGAGACGGGCGGTGTAAGCGCAGCCCTGAAGAAGATGCCCGCCGTGAGCCTTGTGCTTGCCGACGGCACCACTTACAGCCAGACGGGCGAGATTAGCACCGTGAGCGGCGTGATTGACCAGACGACTGGTTCCGTGCAGATGCGCGCCACCTTCGACAACGCTGGCCACGTGCTCCGCTCGGGCGGTACGGGCTCTATCCTTGTGCCCACACACTCCGACGCAGCTATCAAGATTGCCCAGAAGGCAACGTACGACATTCAGGACAAAAAGTTTGTTTACGTAGTGAATGCCGATAAGACCGTGGCTCCGCGCGAAATCACTGTGCTGCCGCAGAACGACGGCCAGACCTACGTGGTGACAAGCGGCTTGCGTGCTGGCGAGCGTATCGTTGTTGACGGCGTGAACCAGCTCAAGAACGGACAGAAGATCAACCCCATCACCCCCGCACAGGCCGAGGCTAACCAGAAGAAGGAGCAGCAGGCCATGAAGGACGGCAAGATGCCCGGCCAGCACTGATGCCAGAGCGAGACTATTGACTCAAAAGTGAAGACGGCAACGGCTGCCCGCGCAGTGCGCAAGGCGAGCCGTCGCCCCTAAATACCATATAAAGAAAATGACATTAGACAGATTTATCAATAGGCCGGTGCTGTCAACCGTAATATCTATTGTGATTGTCATACTGGGTGTGTTAGGCTTGACCTCGCTGCCTATCGTGCAGTACCCCGACATCGCGCCGCCTACCGTGCAGGTTAGCACCACCTATACGGGTGCCAATGCACAAACCGTGCTCAACTCCGTGATTGCCCCCTTGGAGGAGCAGATTAACGGTGTGGAGAACATGGACTACATGACCTCCACGGCCACCAATACGGGTTCGGCCACCATTACCATCACCTTTAAGATGGGTACTGACCCGGATATGGCTGCCGTGAACGTGCAGAACCGCGTGTCGAAGGCACAGGGCCTTCTGCCCTCCGAGGTGACGCAGGTGGGTGTGATTACTCAGAAGCGCCAGAACTCTATGTTGATGATCTTCTCCATCTCCGACGAGACGGACAAGTACGACCCTGCATTCATTGAGAACTACGCGAAGATCAACATCATCCCGCAGATTCAGCGTGTGAAGGGTGTGGGCGACGCCATGGTGATGGGTGCAGACTACTCTATGCGTATCTGGCTCAACCCCGAGAAGATGGCTGAGTACCACCTGATGCCTGCCGACATCAGCAGCATATTGGCCGAGCAGAACATTGAGGCTGCTCCGGGTAACATTGGTGAACGCGAGAACCAGACGTTCCAGTACACCCTGCGCTACAAGGGCCGCCTGAGCGAGGCTCCCGAATTTGAGAACATGGTTATCAAGGCCAACACCGACGGTACGCTTATCCGCTTGAAGGACGTGGCCCGCGTGGAGCTGGGACGTATGACCTACGCCTACTCAGGCAAGGTGAACGGTCACAACTCCGTGACGTGTATGGTGTCGCAGATGGCTGGTTCGAACGCAACGGAGATTGTGCAGGACTGCGAAAAGCTGCTTAAAAGCGCAGAGAGCGACATGCCCGCCGGACTGAAGATTACGGTGGCACAAAACGTGAACGACTTCCTCTTCGCCTCTATCGAGGAGGTGATTAAGACGCTTATCGAGGCGTTTATCCTTGTGTTTATCGTGGTGTATATCTTCTTGCAGGATATGCGAAGCACCATCATCCCCTCCGTGGCTATCCCCGTGGCATTGATTGGTACGTTCTTCGTGCTTTACGCCATCGGGTTCTCCATCAACTTGCTTACGCTCTCGGCTATGGTGCTTGCCATTGCCATCGTGGTGGACGACGCCATCGTGGTGGTGGAAGGCGTGCACGCCAAGCTCGACCAAGGATACACGTCGTCGCGTAAGGCATCTATCGACGCCATGCGCGAACTCGGCTCCGCCCTGGTGTCCATCACGCTCGTGATGATGGCCGTGTTTATCCCCGTGAGCTTCATGTCGGGTACGTCTGGTGTGTTCTACCGCCAGTTCGGTCTGACAATGGCTATCGCTATCGGTTTCTCCGCCTTGAACGCCCTTACCCTCTCCCCTGCCCTTTGCGCCATCCTGCTGAAGCCCCACAAGGCTCACAGCGAGGAAGACGAATCGCTCGGCGAGCGCATGGGCAAAGCCTACAAGGCTGCTGGCCAGACGATGTATCAGCGCTACGCTGAGAGCATTGGCCGCATACTCCACCCGAGCATCACGCTCATCCTTGTGGTGATATCTATCCTTGGCCTTATCTTCGGCGGCTTCAACTTCGAATCGCACCCCGTTATCACGATCATCCTCTCAATCGTAGCCCTGTTGGCCTTCATCGGTCTGACTACGAAGAAGTTCCAGAAGTCGTTCAACAACGGCTTTGAGAAGATGCAGAAGAGCTACAAGAAGCGCGTGCTGACGTTCATCCAGCGTCCGTACCTCACACTGGGACTTGTGGCAGTGAGCATCGCCGGTCTGGTTTGGCTTATGAACATCACCCCGACCGCCATGGTGCCCAGCGAAGACACGGGTACGATCATGGGCGTTGTGACAATGCCTCCTGGCACCTCGCAGGACCGCACTGAGGCCTACCTGAACAAGGTGGACAGCCTTGTACGCTCATGCCCCGCAGTGGAAGTGAGCACCATCGTATCGGGTTACTCCTTCATCGGTGGTCAAGGTCCGTCGTACGGTTCGTTCATCATCAAGCTGAAAGACTGGAGCGAGCGCGGACTGAAAGAGAGCTCTACGATTGTATTTGCCAACCTGTACCTCCGCTCACGCGACGTGTTCAAGGACGCTCAGGTGCTCTTTTTCCAGCCGCCTATGATTACAGGTTACGGTGTGACGAACGGCTTTACGCTCAACTTGCAGGACCGTACCGGTGGCGACCTGAACAAGTTCTACAGCGTGGCTCAGCAGTTCCTCGCCGACTTGCAGAAGCGCCCCGAAATTGAATCGGCTCAGACGACGTTCAACACGAACTTCCCCGAATACATGATCGACATCGACGCTGCGAAGTGTAAGCGCGCAGGCCTCTCGCCCCGCGACATCCTCACCACGCTGCAAGGCTACTATGGTGGTCTCTACGCGTCGAACTTCAACCGCTTCGGTAAGATATACCGTGTGATGATTCAGGGCGAACAGGCTGACCGCGCCAACTACGAAAGCCTTTACAAGATTAAGGTGCGCAACGGCTCGCAGATGGCTCCCATCACGGAGTTCATGACCATTACGCCCTCCTACGGCCCTGACAACATCAACCGTTTCAATATGTACACGTCAATGGCTGTGAACGGTAACCCCGCCACGGGCTACACCTCAGGTCAGGCTATCAAGGCCATCGAGGAAGTGGCTCAGCAGAGCTTGCCCACAGGCTACTCGTTCGAGTTCTCTGGACAGACGCGTGAAGAGCAGTCGAACTCAGGCAGCACCACGGCAATCGTCTTCGTGCTTTGCTTCGTGTTCATCTACTTGCTCCTCTCGGCACAGTACGAGAGCTACATCCTGCCCTTCGCCGTGTTGCTGTCAGTGCCCTTCGGCTTGGCTGGCTCGTTCCTCTTCATTCAGGGCATGGGCGCGCTCAACAACGTGATACCTATCCTGGGCGAAGCTGCTAACAACATCTACGTGCAGATTGCATTGATTATGTTGATGGGTCTGTTGGCAAAGAACGCCATCCTTATCGTAGAGTTCGCCCTTGAACGCCGCAAGATGGGCATGAGCATCTCCTGGGCTGCCGTGCTCGGTGCAGGCGCCCGTCTGCGTCCTATCCTTATGACCTCTCTGGCCATGATCATCGGTCTGCTCCCGCTGATGTTCTCGTTCGGCGTAGGTGCAAACGCTAACCGCTCGCTCGGTACGACGGCTATCGGCGGTATGCTCATCGGTATGTTGTTCCAGATATTCATTGTGCCTTCGCTCTTCGTGATCTTCGAATATCTGCAAGAGAAGGTGAAGCCCATCACTTGGGAGGATATGGACAACAGCGAAGCAAGCTCCGACATTGAACAATACAGTAAGTAAAACAGATTGCAGCGCTACTTCCCGCATGCTCTGCGCCGCGCTAAGGCACGGCGCAGAGCGGAGGGAAAGCCGCCGCAACATCATCTCCAAAACATGAAGAAGATACTCTATATATTAGGTTGCTCTGCATTGTTTGCAAGCTGTAATCTCTATAAGAACTACGAACGTCCGCAGCAGCTGACGCAGAGCATCGACAGCCTCTATCGCGACACAACTGCCGCTTACTCCGTGGTGCAGGCCGACACAACCAACTACGGCAACACGCCCTGGGAGGAAGTGTTCACCGATCCCCAACTCCAAACGCTCATTCGCAAGGCACTGGCCAACAACACGAACCTGCGCAACGCCGACCTCAGCATACAGCAGATTGAGGCCATGCTGAAAATCCAGCGTTTGGCTTACTTCCCCAGCCTCGCCTTCTCTCCGCAGGGAACGCTCTCGAGTTGGGACTTCCAGAAGGCAAGCAAGACGTATGCCTTCCCCATCTCGGCAAGCTGGCAGCTCGGCAACATGGGCGGCATTCGCAACACGCGCAAGCAGTACGAGTCGAACCTTGAAATGACGAAAGCCACCAAGCAGAGCATACGCACAAGCATCATTGCCAACGTGGCAAACCTCTACTACACGCTGCAAATGCTCGACGAGCAGTTGAAGACTACGCAGTTGACCATCGACATCTGGGCAGAGAACGTACGCGCTATGGAACTCATGAAGACTGGCGGCATGACCACTCAGGCTGCCGTGTCGCAGGCCAAGGCAAACTACTACAACTTGCAGTCGACCGTACCGACGCTGAAGAACAGCATCTCGCAGAGCGAAAACGCCTTGTGCGCCCTGCTCTGCGAAGCGCCCCACCCCATCAGCCGTGGCACGTTCAACGCTGACGCTTTCCCCAGCACTTACTCTACGGGCATCCCTGTGCAACTCCTTGCCAACCGCCCCGACGTGCATGCTGCTGAGATGCAGGTGGCTTCGGCCTTCTATGGCGTGAACATTGCCAAGTCGAAGTTCTACCCCTCGCTGAACATCACCGCTCAGGGCAGCTGGACGAACAGCGCCGGCGCCATCGTCAACCCGGGCAAGATATTGGCTACGCTCATCGGAAGCATCACGCAGCCTTTGTTTGCCAACGGTAGCCTTAGAGCAAACTTAAAGGTGTCGCAACTGCAATACGAAGCTGCGCAGAACACCTTCCAGCAAACGCTCCTCGACGCTGGACAGGAAGTGAGCAACGCACTGGCTCAGTACCAGAGCGCAAGCCAGCAGGAGGCAGCCTGCAAGGAGCAGGTGGCTGAACTGACCACGGCTCTCGAAAGCACGCAGCAGCTCTTCCAGCACAGCACCAGCACAACTTATCTCGAGACCTTGACCGCACAGCAGAGCCTTATCCAGGCACAGCTGACGCTCATCTCCGACAAGTTCGACAAGGTGCAGGCAGCCATCAGCCTCTACCAGGCTCTCGGCGGCGGCCGCGAGACGGCAGAAAGCAGCACGAGCACGAAATAACCTTACCAGTCTAATATAAACCACAAAAACATTATGATCAGTCCCTTAGCATACGTTTCGCCCGAAGCCAAACTCGGAGAGAACGTCGAGGTTGCCCCCTTCGCCTACATTGAGAAAGGCGTGGTTATCGGCGACAACTGTGTCATCAAGGCACACGCAAGCATACTCGAAGGCACCACGATGGGCTCGGGCAACGTAGTCTACCAAAACGCCGTTATCGGCGCAACGCCGCAGGACTTTCACTACACGCAGGGCAACGCCCACAAGGTGGTGATTGGCAACGACAACCAGATACGCGAGAACGTGGTGATCGCCGGTAGCAGCAGCCCCGACAAGGCTACCATCATCGGCGACGGCAACTTCCTGATGGACCGCGTACACATCTGCCACGACGTACACGTGTTCAACAAGTGCGTGGTGGGCATCGGCGCTTGCATTGCTGGCGAAAGCGAACTCCACGACTGCTCCATCCAGAGCACGGGCGTGGTGGTGCAGCAGCACGTACGCGTAGGTCGCTTCTCGCTCATCCAGAGCGGCTGCCGCGTGCAGAAGGACGTGCCGCCCTACGTAATCCTCGGCGGCAACCCCGCAGCTTACCACGGCGTGAACGCAGTAGTGCTGAAGCACGTCAACGTGACGGAGCGCATCATCCGCCACATTGCCAACACGTACCGCATTATCTACACGGGCAACTTCAGCCTCGAAGACGCCGTGCTGAAAATCCCCGAACAGATACCTATGAGTAGCGAGATTGAGGACATCCTCACATTCGTGAAGGCTGCCAAGAACGGCATCGTACGACACATGAAGGAGGAGGCATAACACCCTCCCCCACTGCATAAAAGCGTTGCGGGCAAAGTGACATTGATCACCTTGCCCGCAACGCTTTTTTGTAGTTTTCAGCGCACGCCTCTTCGTCAGAGGTAGAAGTCGGCGCACAACTGGCTGTACGCCTCGGAGCGTCCGCCCCCGTCTCCCACAAGCGAGAGTTCAGACACGAGCGTCTGCGAGGGCTTGGAACGAGTAAACTCTATGAGCGACCGCTTAGCCGCTTTGCCAGGGCGCGTCACCACATCGGTGCGCCGCGCCACGTGAAGCCCGTGCGCCATAGCCAACGCCACAAAACGGCTCATCGCCTGACGGGGCAAGACCACGCTAAACGTGGAACTGTCCGTGCGCAACAGACTGCACACGCAACGCATCAGAGCCGCAAAGGTAAGTCCGCCGCCCTGCGTCTGCCGCGCCATAGCTCGTTCACCCACGGGCGACAGCACGTCCTCCTCGTAGTACGGCGGGTTGCACAGTATATGGTCGAAGCCCTCAACTCCCTCTCCCGCCGCATAGTGCAGCACGTCGTCGCAAACTACCTGCACCCGTGCAGCAAAGGGACTCGCCTCAACGTTTTTCGCCGCATCCGCCGCCGCAGCCGAGTCCATTTCCACGCCAACAACCGTAGCCGCCGCATTGCGCTGAGCCGCCATCAAGGCAATCAGTCCGCACCCGCAGCCAATGTCGAGCACGCG
>CAVKGN010000009.1:14004-25270 GCA_963655595.1 uncultured Oscillospiraceae bacterium | reverse complement strand
TTGTACATTGTGCCGCTGAATATAGGGAAACTGTGGGGCGTTAGTTCTTCCTCCATGGCTGCGCCGCGGGAGGGAAGGAAATAGTTGCCGCGCGAGTCCTCTTTGGGGTAATAGACCAACGGGCCGTATTGCAGGACGGCGGCTGGGGCGTAGACGGGCTGGCCCTTGGTGCGGCGGGTGGCGGAAGCAGGAAAGACGTACTGCGCCTGCATGGGGAAGTCGATGTACACTTCGTCGAGCGACTGCCACTTGCGCGAGATGGTTACGTATCCCTTACGGTCCACCGGGAGGGGGGAAATCTCATGACCGTTCACGAAGATGGTCGGCACGAGGCTGTCCGCGCCCTCGTAATGCCAGACAGAGGAGGAACGAAGCCCTGCCCAGTCGGGGATGCGCAGACGGAGTGTTAGGGGCGTCCGTTTGGCGAGTCCAGTAAGACGGATTTTCACGCCGCCCGTAAGGGGCATGTTCGTTATCATGTCCACCCCTACCCGCTTGCCGGCCAGTGGGAGCGTTGCCGTGGCATTGGTGTAGAGGTTTACGCTGAGTTCGTCGCCCTTATGGTTCACGGCGTACATCAAGGCTGGGAAGTTGAGCAGCTGCACCGCCGCTTGCCACTTCTCGAGCGAGGCGGACGAGAGGCTTTGGCTGTATGCCGTGCGCAGGACTACGTTGTAGAATGCCCTCTCCACCTCGTCCATGTACGTGGCGTCGCCTTGCAGGAGGAAGAGTCTCGCTGCCTGTTTTGCCCAGTTGGCAGCACTGAGTCCCTGCGGTTCGAGGAATGCATCGCCGTCGCCGCCCACCACGTTGCGCTCAGCCGCCCCAGCTTGCCAACGTTGCAGCAGGGCGTCGCGCTGTTTGAGGTCGTTGCGCGAGAGACGGCACACGTCGGGGCGTGCTGTAGAGTCAATCGATTGGGCGAGCTGTTTGAAGCCCAAGCCGTCGTAGCTCCACGTCACCACGCTGTCGGGCTGTACGTAGCGCAGGGGCTTTTTGAGCCATTGCGCCGACGCAGCAAAAGGCAGAAGAAATAGGAAAAGCGGTAGCAACAAGAGGCGATTTCTCATCGTGGACATATTCTTAATAATGAGGGAGATTGGCAGAGAGGATAAAAATAAAGGCCGCTGCAACACGCTCGGCGTTGCAACGGCCCTGTGGATTTCAGTTCAGGATGCGAACTTACGTTCCGCTTTCAATTAGCCATTAACCTTGGCCATGTGAGCGATGAGTTCGAGCACCTTGTTAGAGTAACCGATCTCGTTGTCATACCAAGACACAACCTTTACGAAAGTGTCGGTAAGAGCGATACCAGCCTTAGCGTCGAAGATAGAGGTGCGAGTGTCACCGAGGAAGTCGCTAGAAACAACAGCATCTTCAGTGTAACCGAGCACGCCAGCGAGTTCGCCTTCAGAAGCTTCCTTCATGGCAGCGCAGATTTCTGCGTAAGTTGCGGGCTTAGCGAGGTTTACAGTGAGGTCAACTACAGATACGTCGAGAGTAGGAACACGCATAGACATACCAGTGAGTTTGCCATTGAGTTCGGGGATAACCTTACCTACGGCCTTAGCAGCACCAGTAGAAGAGGGGATGATGTTGCCGCTTGCAGCGCGACCACCACGCCAGTCCTTCATAGAGGGACCGTCAACGGTCTTCTGAGTAGCAGTAGTAGAGTGAACGGTAGTCATCAAACCGTCAGTGATACCGAACTTGTCGTTGAGCACCTTAGCGATAGGAGCCAAGCAGTTAGTGGTGCAAGAAGCGTTAGACACGAACTGAGTGCCCTTAACGTACTTGTCGAAGTTTACACCGCAAACGAACATGGGAGTGTCGTCCTTAGAAGGAGCAGACATAACCACGTACTTAGCACCAGCCTGGATGTGAGCCTGAGCCTTCTCCTTAGTGAGGAAGAGACCAGTAGACTCAACTACGTATTCAGCGCCAACAGCGTCCCACTTAAGGTCAGCCGGGTTGCGTTCAGCAGTAACACGGATGTGGTTGCCGTTTACGATGAGCTCGCTCTTCTCCACGTCAGCCTCGATTGTGCCCTGGAATGCACCGTGCATTGTGTCGTACTTAAGCATGTATGCCAAGTAATCTACGGGGCAAAGGTCATTGATACCTACAATCTGGATGTCGCTGCGGTTCTGAGCAGCACGGAACACGAAACGGCCAATACGACCGAAACCGTTAATACCTACTTTAATCATGATTTTAAAGAGTTATGAATTAACTATTTAAGAGGTTAATATTTCAGTGAATGATCTCAAAATGCGGAGCGAGAGAAACAAGCGGTCTTGCTTTCAGGACATTACCTCTTTTTTCTCTTTTTCCACCGCAAAAATACGAAATCATTTTTACTTTTGCAGCACGTATTACGATTAAAAATTCACGAACAACATGAAATCTTCTTTTTTGCAGGAGTTCAAAGATTTTGCAGTGAAGGGCAACGCCGTCGACATGGCTGTCGGTGTAATCATAGGTGGTGCTTTCGGCAAGATTGTCAGTTCCATTGTTGACGACCTCATTATGCCCCCCATCGGTTGGCTGATTGGTGGCATTGACTTCAAGGACCTGAAATACAACCTCCCCGTCAATCCGCTCAACGAGGGCGGCGAGCCGGTGAGCATTGCTTACGGCAATTTCCTTCAGACGTGTCTTGACTTTCTCATCATTGCCTTCTGTGTGTTCATGCTGGTGCGCTTGCTCATGAAGCTTTCGCGCAAAAAGGCTGAGGAACCCGCTGAGCCGAAAGCCCCTGCCGAGCCTTCGGAGGAGGTGAAGCTGCTGCGCGAGATACGCGATGCGCTGAAAAAGTAAGGTCTCAACTCCAAACAACTTCCCATACATCCGCCCTGCCCCAACGAGCAGGGCGGATTTTCTTTGTCCCCTGTCGCCGAGGGTGCCGAAGGCTCATTTCTGTCAGCGAGCTATCCGTGCTTATCCGCCGGCTATTCGTTACGATCTCGGGGCTTGTGGATAAATACTTGATAAGATGCAGGTATGTTTCTTGGCAAGAAGCAGATATGTATCTTGCAAGATGCAGGTATGCTTCTTGCCAAGTATTTATCCACTACCCCGTATGTAAGAACGACCAGCCCGCGGGTAGGAACGACTACCGCAGGATTAGCAACGGTCGTCGCCGGAACCTTTCCGCGATGCGAGCGCTTCGCTTCAGCCCGAACAAAACGAAAAAGTCCGGCAAGGCGGAGGGACGTACGCCGAATTGGCGCGCCTTTCCGTCTTGCCGGACAAGCAGTTAGCTGCTATGCACCCCGACTGGGCGCAAGGGTCAGCACATAATGAGGATGAGTGCCTGTGCCACAAGGATACGCAGGAACATCGTCAGCGGGTACACGGTGGAGTAACCAACGGCAGCGGCATCGTTGTTGGCCGTCTGGTTGGCGTAGCCCAGTGCAGGGGGGTCGGTGTTGGAACCGGCAATGATACCCATCAGCGTGAAGTAGTTGAGTTTGAAACGCCAACGTCCTACCACGCCCATGATGAGGATGGGGACAACCGTCACGATGAAGCCCACCCACACGTAGGTGAGTCCGTCGCCCTGTACCACAGTGTCCCAGAAATTGCTACCCGCCTTGATGCCCACGGCGGCGAGGAAGAGGATAAGACCAATCTCGCGCAGCAGCAGGTTGGCAGAGGTGGTGGTGTAGGTAACGAGGTGGAACTTGTAGCCATAAGCACCAGCCAAAATAGCAATAATAAGCGGTCCGCCTGCCAGACCAAGTTTGAGCGGCGTGGCCATGCCTGGGATAGCGAAGGGTATGCTACCGAACACGATGCCGAGGAGAATGCCAAGGAAGATGGCGCCCACGTTGGGGTGATCCAATCGCTTCACGGAGTTACCCAGGAGTCGCTCCACGCGATTTACGCTATCCTCAGGGCCTGCCACCATGAGGCGGTCGCCAATCTGAATGCGCAGAGAGCGGTCGGCAAAGAGGTTCATGCCCTGACGCGTGATACGAGTGACGTTCACGCCGTACATAGAGCTGAAATGCATTTCGCCGAACGTCTTACCGTTCACCTCGGGCTGCGTCACGAGGATACGCTTCGACACGATGGGAGCCTTCTCAGCCTGCCAGTCAACCTCAACCTCGGAACCTACGAAGGCGATGGCAGCCTCAGCGTCGTCGCTGGCGCAGACGGCGTTCATCTCGTCGCCTATGTGGATGGACGTGTCCCTGGTAGGCGAGATTATCTCGTCGCCGTGCTTGTAGTGCGTGCAGACGAAGGTACGACCAAGGAACTGCGTAAGTTGCGCAAAGGTCTTGCCTTCGAGGGCCTTGTTCTCCACGCGCAGGGAGAGGTGGTGAGGCTTTGCGTGAGGGTTGTCCTCCTGCATGCTGCGTATCTGCTCTTCCTCCTTGTCGAGCTTAATGCGGCAGATGTAGCGGATAGCGATGGTGGCACCAATAATACCGACAACACCAAGGGGATAAGCGCAGGCGTAACCGGCGGCAATGTTCTGCCCCTGCATGTCAATGCCCATCGTATTGATGGCTTCCTGCGCCGCGCCAAGACCAGGCGTGTTGGTCACGGCACCATAAAGCACGCCCACCGCCATGGGGAGACTCGCTTTGTTGCTTGTGTCGAACACGAGGAAGTAAAGCACGAGCAGCGTAGCCACATTGAGCAGCACGATGCCGATGGCCACAAGGTTCATCTGGACGCCGTCCTTCTTGAACGACTGGAAGAAGCTCGGGCCCACTTGCAAACCAATACAGTAGACGAACAGTATCAGTCCGAAGTCTTGGATAAAGTTGAGCACCTTGGCTGGACAGGCATAGCCTCCGTCAGGGTCGGCAATACCCATCTGGTGGTAGATGTGTCCCACCACGATGCCGGCGAACAACACGAACGTAACCCCCAGCGAGATGCTGCCAATCTTGTACTTGCCCAGCACTACGCCGACGGCAATGACAAGAGAGAACAACAGCACGATGTGCGCTACGGAATCGGTCGTCGAAAAGAGTTGTTGTAACCAATCCATAGGTAAAAACAGTTGTTATTGTGAGTATTTGGATTTAAGGTTTTTGGGCGCAAAAGGGGCATTCTTCGCCGCGCCTTTGCGCCGACCGCTGGCAAAGTTAACCTACTTTTCTCATTTTCAAACCTTTCATCTCCCTTTTTCGGGCGGCAAACGGCGGAACGGCAAATAATGCCTACTTTTGCACCTATCATTCAACACACATTCCGAGAAAGAAATCATGCAGTATTTACAGTTCACTTTTGCCACGCAGCCGGCAAGCGAGGCCGCCGACGACGTGCTCTCAGCCGTGCTGGCCGAGATAGGGTTCGACAGCTTTGTACACACAGCCGACTTGGAGGAGACCGCCGTGGGACATTCCGCCAATCCCGAACAGCCGGCCTTTGAGAAGGTAGGCGCTGAGGAACGCTTTGAGTGTTACATACAGAAGGCCTTGTTTTCGCAGGAGGCTCTCGACGAGGCGTTGGCAAACTTCCCCCTGCCCGACGTGAAGATAACCTACACGCAGCGCGAGGCAGAAGACAAGGACTGGAACGAAGAGTGGGAGAAGAACTACTTTAAGCCCCTGGTGGTGGACGGCCGATGCGTCATTTCGAGCACGTTTCACACCGACGTGCCAGAGGCAGAATACAGCATAAAGATAAACCCGCAAATGTCGTTCGGCACGGGTCACCACGCCACCACCTCACAAATGATTAGCCGCCTGCTCTCCGACGACATTGAAGGCGCAGAAGTGCTTGACATGGGCTGCGGCACGAGCATTCTGGCCATCCTTGCCCGTATGCGCGGCGCTCGCCACTGCCTGGGCATCGACGTGGACGAGTGGTGCGTGAAAAACTCGCGCGAAAACATCCAGCTCAACCACCTCGACGGCATTGACGTGGAACTGGGCGACGCCTCATCGCTGCAAGGAACGGGGCCGTTCGACTTAGTCATTGCCAACATCAACCTCGGCATTCTCCTCAACGACCTTAAACACTACGTCCCCGTGATGAAAAAGGGCGGACACATCTATATGAGCGGTTTCTACGACACGGACATTCCCCAACTCCTTGCCGAAGCCGAGAAGCAAGGCCTCGAACTCGTAGACCAGCACGTACTCGACGGATGGGCCTGCCTGAAACTCGTTGCGAAATAAGACTTTAACACATTCGGACATTACCGCCAAAGCCGCCACCTCGTTCAGCTACGATGTGGCGGCTTTGGCGATAAGAACAATGCAAACGAAGCACCATAGGCCAATGTATTCATCCATTCTCCGCTTGCTTTGTTGTGCGACGGCTGCAAGTTGTAGTCGATAAAGAACCTGATACCATAGTTGCGGTTTGCCCTGAAAGTGCAGGCAAGTCCGCTGCCGAAACATACGCCGTTCCTTGCCCCCACGGCGACACTGGTGAGTTTCAAGCACGGATAATGTACAAAACCGCACAGGAGTTTGCTGCCAACTGACCACCGCTGCGACAACGGGTAGGAGACGTAACCTCCGCCACACGCGGAGACAGCGTCGAATGAATTGTTCTCCGCCTTGTCGCCATTGACAATCAACGCTGTGTTCGACATTGCAAACCTTCCACCAACGCCCACATACGGATTGAAAAAGTAGGCCCCTTCCAACCCGACGGCAGAGCCCGAGGAGGTGCGGAAGACGGTGTGCTCGTCAACGTCGTACTTGCTAAGAGGCACGTTGAGCCCCACGTATAAACTTGCAAACGAGGGGTTGTCAGTCCTGTCCAGTTGGCAATCAGCCTCTGCCGCGTAATTGAGTCCCTTTTTCCTGAATATCAAGTCGCCGAGCCAATAGCCCATTTCGGTGGTGAGTATTCCGATGCCCGCCCCCGTCAGCACGTCGCTCAGCCAATGCTTATTGTTAGCCACGCGCATCAGCCCCGTTGCCGTGGCCGTGGTATAAGCCCCCACGCTTATCCAGGGGCTTTTGTGCCCGTATTCCTTCGAAAGCATGGTGGCTGTCATGAAAGCCGTAGCCGTATGCCCCGAGGGAAAGGAGTGATTGTTTGAACCGTCGGGACGGGTGACGTGCGTCGTAGTTTTCAACGTATTTACCACACCGCCCATTAGCAATGCCGCAAACGCATCCGACACGAGCATCCTTCCCCATGAGCTACGCCCCTTCACTCCCGCAGTCTTCAGCCCAAGCATCACGGCAGCTGGTGCATACTGCATGTAATCGTCGGCGTGGTTTCGAAACATAGGCATATAGTCATTGCGCAGACTCCGGAAACGGTCGTCCTCGCCCTTCACGATCAGCCCTGCCGCCACTAAGGGGACACCAATATAGGTCATTTGATATAGGCGCGACGAGGAGAACTTGTCAAGTTTGTTTGCCTTCTCTGGCGAATACGGACGGGGAAGTTTGGCTACTGGCATACTGTCGGCAAGTTCTTCAGCCGCCGTGCCGTCACAAGCGATAGCGAAGGCGCAAAGAACAAAAGCGAGACGGAGTTTGCAGGCCGAATAGAAGATTTTCCACATAAGCACAATGTATGCATACGATGAGCCACGTTAGTTGGCAGTATGCTTACACGCCACACAGCTCGTCGTGCAAAAGTAAGACGTGACTTTGGGGAAATCTTGAAGATAAAAAACTGCTCGCGGCTTATTCAGCCGAAGCTTACCGAAAAAGAATGCTGTTTGTCCTTGTAGCTATATTCAACGTTCCAGCCGTGGTAGTCGCATATAGCCTTAACAATGGCTAGACCAAGGCCGTTACCGCTTTTGCTTTGTACAGGACGATAGAAACGGGTGAAAACGAAGGAAGACGACAACGGCGGCTCATCGGAAGTGTTGGAGATGGTCAGACTGTTGGAGGCTATGCTTATCGTTATAGTCCCAGTTGAAGCAGTGTGCCTTACGGCATTGATAAAAAGGTTATTGACCATACACTCCAACAAAGTGCGATTAGCATTGACGCACAACTGCTCGTGAGCATACCGTTTGTCTATGCGTAACTGCCCCGAGACACTTTCAAGCGAGGCGAGGAGATTGTCAACGAACTGGTCGAGCTGTATACGTTCCTTTGTACCGAACTGCCCGTTGTCAATTTTCGCGAGCAAAAGCAGACTGCGGTTGAGCCGAGAAAGGCGCGCCGTAATTTGGAAGAGATCCTGTATGATTTCCGCTTGCCCCTCCGTCAGTCCAGGCTGCTGCAATAACAGTTCCAGCTTGGTTTGAAACACGGCCAGGGGAGTCTGCAACTCGTGCGAAGCGTTCTCCGTAAATTCCTTCTGGGCAACGTAGCAGTCCACATCCTTCTCCATCAGTTTGCGCAGGGTCTGACTAAGCCTTTCGAACTCTGACACGTCGCTCTTCGGCAGTTCGGGAATCTGCATCCGCTCCAACTTAAAAGACTCAGTGAGCTGGAGCATTGTGTCGAAAGGCTTCCACAATTTCCTCGACAGCAGACGTATGGTCAGCACGATACCCACACACAACAAGGCCGTAATGAGCAGGTATTGCAACATGATGCCCATCAGTATATCCTCCTCCAAGTCAACATCGGGAATGCCCTTCCCTGCCGTCACGGCCTCCACCAGGTCGGCCATATCCTCCGCATAATAATTCTTGGTGAGAAGATAGAACGCAGGAGCAGCAAGCACGAACAACGCAGCCACACACACGAGAAAACGCGTCATCGACTTGCTCATAAGGCTCTTAGCCTTCTTTGCCCTTACTTGTTCGTTGACGCGAGTCATATTGCTGTCCATTTATAGCCCATTCCGTATACGTTCTGTATGCAGTCTCTCAGCCCAGCCTCGGCAAGTTTGGCTTTCAGGTTCTTGATGTGCGTATAGATAAAGTCAAAGTTGTCCATCATGTCGGCAATGTCGCCGCTCAGATGTTCGGCGATGGCTCCCTTCGACAACACCCTGTTTTTATTACCTATGAAGAACAGCAACAGGTCGTACTCTGACTTTGTCAACGTGAGGGGGCGCCCATTTGCCGTAACGCTCTTTTCCAATAGGTTGACACTTACGCCGCCGCATTCTAACACATTGCTCGCCCCAAACTCTCGGCGACGAATGACGGCATAGACTCGCATACTCAGTTCGGCAAGGTGAAAGGGCTTGGCAAGGTAGTCGTCCGCTCCAATCCGCAGCCCGTTCAGTTTGTCGTCCAGCGAGTCCTTTGCTGATACGATAATCACCCCCGCTGGATTGTTGCGCCGCTTGATGTCGCGCAGGATATCAAGTCCATTTCCGCCGGGTAACATCAAATCGAGCAGTACACAGTCATAGTCGTAGAGGCGTACCCTCTCCATAGCCTCATTAAAGCTAAAAGCCTGTTCGCACAGATACTTCTCGCCTTTGAGGTAATCAACGATGCTGTCGGACAATTTGCGCTCGTCTTCTATTATCAGCACTTTCATCCTACTACGCTTATTTATAAAGCATGACGATGCTGCCAGCCGTTATCAGCAAGGCACCTATGATTACCTTGGCGTTTACTGGTTCTTTCAAGAACATAAACGAAAGACAAATGGTGATGACCACGCTGAGTTTGTCGATGGGGGCAACGCGCGAAACGTCGCCCAGCTGCAAGGCCTTGAAGTAGAAGAGCCACGACAAACCTGTGGCAGCCCCCGAAAGAACAAGAAATACCCACGTGCGAGAGGGAATGCCACGCAGGTCGCACGTGTGGTTGCCAAGCAGGGCTATTCCCCACGTTATAAACAGAATTACCGTGGTGCGAATAGCCGTAGCGAGGTCGGAATTAACGTCTTTCACCCCAATCTTGGCGAAGACTGCCGTCAGAGCGGCAAAGAAGGCGGACAACAGAGCATAATACTTCCACATAATCTTGATGAATAGCCTTTGCGGGTAATCGGGGCATGTTGGCAAAGGACAACACGTCTGTTTTTATGCCTTATAGTCTGCGTATGTCCTCAACTCGAAGCCCCGTTATCTCAGCGATTGTACCCTCTGGAATGCCCTTGGAGAGCATTGCACGAGCCATTGCTGTGCGTTCCTCTTCGCGTCCCTTAGCTATGCCTTCTTCCAGACCTTTGGCGTGTCCCTCTTCACGCCCTTGCAGCAATGCTGTGTCAAGGGAGTTTTTGAGGTCGCGGTAAACTTTCAGGCTGTCTTCGTATTCATGAAGTTCCGTCGGGGTGAAGCGAGCTATTTCGGACTCCTCAAATAGTTTGGAGAATACCCTCTCTTTCAAAGCTACGGGCTGACGGTCAAGGCGCGACAAGTTGCGGAGAATATAGAGCCACTTGTCGAAAAGGGTTTCCAGTTCGTCCTCCGACTTTGAGAACTTTGCAATCTCCACGTACTTAAAAGTCAGCTTATCGTTGAACACGCGGTGAGTCTTTTTGTCGAGCAACCCCACGTCGTGGTTGATGTCCGCCTCATCGAAGGAAGGCTCGCGCATATCGTAGTTAAGCAGAGCTACCACATAGACGTGTTCAAGTCGGAAGTCCCAGTCTGATATCTTCGGGGCTTGCTCTCGTATGGGAAAGGTGGAGTAGAACAGCGAGCGGTCCTTGAAAAACTGCTGAAAGGCGTTCTGCATCTCCACGATGAATTTCTCACCGCGCTCGTTCTCGCAGTACACATCAAAGATGGCCTTGCGCTCGGCATACACGTCGCCCACGTGCTCTCCGTTAAGGTAGTGCACGTCTGTTATCACCTGTTCGCCTTCGAACAGGGAGTTCAGAAAGTTGATGAGTAGGTCTTTATTGGGCGCAGTGCCGAAAATACGCTTGAAGCCGAAGTCGGTCAGCAAGCTGATATAACGTTCTTCTGATTGGCGCATGGGTATCCGTGTTTTTGTTCAAAATGTTTTGTGCGTCAAACTGGGCTAATAGCTCGCGCGTTCTACGCTGATGCCTATCATGGCGTTGTTGCCTATCTTAAACTCGCCAGCCACACCGATGCGGTCGCGGGGAAAATCGAATGGACTGAGCAGGAAGGCGTCGTGGTGCAATCCCCGAGCACCGGAGGTTCGGGGCAGAAAACTCTTTTGCCCATAGGCGTAGAGGGTGACGCGGTCGCTGGGCTGATAGGCTATTACGCCGCCAATTCCTACGTCGGTGCGGCGGAATGCGCCCCAGTCGAAGTTGTTTGCCATAATGCCTGCGGCCGCATAAAACTTCTTCCCGAGCGGCAACACATAGGCAAATGCCGCCGTCTGTCCGAAGCCTGCGCCTCGGGGAGAGTGCTTGCCAAGCCCTGCCGTCACGCTCAGCCCAAACTGCGCATTGAAGCCCTCGTGAAGCCGCCAAGAGAATGCATCATTGCT
>CAVKGN010000009.1:383-13782 GCA_963655595.1 uncultured Oscillospiraceae bacterium | reverse complement strand
GAGGATATTCCTGAGCTTCATGGACAATAGTCTACGTTTCTTTACTGCTGCAAATGTAGGGAGATTTTACCGCGTAGGGCTTTAAAAGCTATTAAATTAGCCCAAAGCGACCGTATAAATGACTACTTTTGCCCCTGTGTTTTCCAACGCATTAGCGTAGGGAAAACGTTTTATCTCACCGTTTACTCCGCACATAATGGACATACTCACGATTTTAGGACCGACGGCATCGGGCAAGACAAAGGTGGCCGTGAGGCTCGCCGCAGCTCTCAACGCCGAGATAATCAGCGCAGACAGCCGGCAGGTGTATCGCCGCATGGACCTTGGCACGGGCAAGGACCTGGAAGACTACCGCGTCGATGGGACTGTTGTGCCTTACCACCTGATTGATATTGCGGAGCCTGGGACTAAATATAACGTGTACGAGTATCAAAGGGACTTCCTCGAAGCTTACAACGACATCCGTTCGCGTGGCAAACGGGTTATTCTATGCGGCGGCACGGGGCTTTACCTCGAAAGCGTACTGCGCGGATACCGCCTTTCACCCGTGCCTCAAAACGCAGAGCTGCGGCAGCGGTTGCAAGGGCGCACGCTCAAGGAACTCACAGAAATACTCAGCCAATACAAACGACTTCACAACACAACCGACGTAGACTCTCCCCAACGTGCCATACGGGCTATTGAGATTGCGGAGTACTACAAGCACACGCCCGTTGACGACCGTCCCTTCCCCACCCTCACCTCTTGGAACATTGGCATCGACGTGGACAGAGAGACGCGCCGCAGCCGCATTTCCTCGCGACTGAAAGGGCGTATCGATAGCGGCATGGTTGATGAAGTGAGAGCTTTGCTCAATGAAGGAATAAATCCGGAAGACCTTATATATTACGGACTTGAATACAAATACCTCACGCTTTACGTCACGGGGAAGATCACTTATGAGGAGATGTTCACACAGCTTGAAATAGCCATTCACCAGTTTGCCAAACGGCAGATGACGTGGTTCAGAGGCATGGAGCGCCGAGGCATTGAGATTCACTGGATGAAAGCAGAAAGCATCACGCCCGACGTACTACCCAAAGAGTTGCTCGAAAACAATCCCTAATACACAGAAGCACTAACCTACCCTTCCACCAATACCCTATCCCCTATGCCAAGCCACTCATGGGGCGTGATCTACTGCCCAAAGAAGAATTCATTCCGCACGCACCGACGTTGGAAGAAGATCCTGCGTTGCCTCAGCGAGAAAGCCCTGCCGTTCGACTATGTGCAGAGCGAGAACGCTGCCTCCGTGGAGCGTCTCGCCGCTATGATGACACGCGCTGGGTACAGCACCATTGTGGTGGTGGGCGGCGACTCGGCTCTTAACTACGCTCTCTGCGGCATTATGTCGGCCAACTCACCCACGGGGAAACGTCCCGTATTGGGGGTGATACCGAACGGATTTGGCAACGACTTTGCCCGATATTGGGGGATGAAGCCTGAGAACTTTCGCAAGGCCATTGACGACTTAGCACTTTATCATACGCGCAAGGTAGACGTATGTACCGCACTGATTACCACCACGAAAGGCGCAGAAGAAAAACTCTACTTCCTCAACTGCATCAACCTGGGTATTGCCGCCGCCATCACCAAGACGCTCCGCACCAGCAAGCGTCTACTGGGACTGCGTACGCTCTCGCGTCTGTTCTCCTCGCTGCTGCTCTTGTTCCAGAGGATGAGCTTCAAGTTTTGCTTCCACCTCAGCGGCGAAGACCAGCGGCAAAGTGCCATGGGCGTGTGCATTGGTTCGGCGCGCGGCTACGGACAAACGCCGAGTGCTGTGCCTTACAACGGCCTGCTCGACGTAACGCTTGTGGCAAAGCCTGCACCGTTTCAGGTGTTCCAGGGGCTGTGGTTGCTCTTCACGAACCGATTTCTCAGCCATCGAGGCGTAAAAGTTTGGCGCACGCGAAACATCACTTTTACGAATGTCTCGGGTGCGCCAATGAGCATCGACGGCCGCCTGTTCAAGGACAAGGCCGAAATGGTGGAGATAGGTGTGTTGCCGGAAGAGATTGAGTTCCTTATTCCTCAGTCTTTCTGACGTAGCTGGCTACTATCTGCAACAGTTCCTCGCCGTATTTCTTTATTCCCTTTTCGCCGAAATGCGGCACTTTCTTCAATTCGTCGACCGTGACGGGCATGAAGTTTGCCACGGACATGAGTGCCTTGTTACTCATGACTATGAAGAGCGCCACCTTCTCCTCCTTCGCCTTTTCAAACCGCCATTCACGCAGTCGTTCGTAGAGTTCGGCATTCTTCACCTCGGTCGGCACCGCGTATTTCTCCGTCTTCGCCTTTTTCTTCGTCTTAGCGTTCTTGCCACTCTTTTCGCCGCTGAGGGTTTCGTCTGTTTGCAGGAGGAGTTTGGCGCGGAACGACATAAACTCGCTCGGAGCAAAACCGCCTTCCGCCACGTGCTGCAATAGTGCCGCGTGTTGCGTGAGCAACGTCAGCATGCTGTCTGCATAATTGTCCCTGCGGCGCAGCGTTTCCTTATTGTCAATCTCCAAAGCGGCAAACAATTCCACAAACTCGCGCAACTCTTCAAGTTGTTGCCCAAAGTAGGCGCAAGCCTTGACGATGCGGTCCTGCAAATGCTCGTTGGCCACGTCGCCCGCCGCTTCGTGCAGAATATTCCGGTATTGCTGCTGAAAGGTGCCTGCTACGTTCATCACGCGCTGGTCGAATTGCTGTAAGGCTGTCTCCGCTTGGTTGGTGGTTTCGGCATAGATGCGAGAGAGAAACTCCTGCATAAGGCGCACTATCTGTGCCATCTGCATCCGTTCCTTGTCGAATGAGAAGAGTTGCATCAAGAGGTTTGCCCCAAACTTGTCGCGCAGGACGGAAAGCGTCTCCGGCGTCACGCGGTTGCGACGCACGTTCTCGGTAAACTCCTTGACGAGTTTGTCCTCGATGATGGCCGTGGAGGGTATTTGGGAGGTCAGCACAATGCCCTCGAGCGTACGGCAGCGACTCAGTGCCACGTACGTCTGTCCGTGGGCGAACGAAGCCGAAGCGTCAATCATCACGCGGTCGAACGTGAGGCCCTGACTTTTATGTATGGTAATGGCCCAGGCAAGTTTCACGGGGTATTGCTGAAACTTTCCGTCGACCACTTCCTTTATCTCCTTTGTTTCGTCATCGAGCGCATAGTGCGTGTTGCGCCAGGTTTCAAGTCCCACCTCAATGATTGGACCACCGTTGTCGGGACGCACGTTCATGCCGCCGTCACTGCGGAAGGCGGTCACCTTACCCAGCATGCCGTTGAAGTATTTCTTCTCTCCGCTTGAGTCGTTCTTGACGAACATCACCTGTGCGCCTACTTTCAGTTCGAGCGTCTGCTCCGTGGGAAAGGAGTATTCGGGGAACTTTCCGCCCACCTTGGCGTCGAACGTCCGCACGTCGCCCGTGAGTTTGGCCAGTTCGCGCTCGTTTACCTGTTGTGCCTGCCAGTTGTGCGTAACGAGTCGCACGTAGCCCTCATTGTCGTCGGGCACAAACGTGGGGTTGTATCGTTTGTTCAGTTCCAGCAAGGTTTCTGGCACGTTAATGCATTCGCGGATGTTGTTGAGCAAACTGAGAAAGTGGGCGTCGCTCTGACGGTAGACCTTTTCGAGTTCTACGGTGACGTAGTTGGTGCTTTGCAGGGCGCGACTGCTGAAAAAGTAGGGGCTGGCGTAGTACGGACTCAACATCTCCCACTCGTCGTCCTTTGCCACGGGGGCAAGCTGTTGCAGGTCGCCGATAAGCAACAGCTGCACGCCGCCAAAGGGCAGGCCGTTGTGGCGGTAGCGTTGCAGGGCATTGTCGACGGCATCGAGCAAGTCGGCGCGCACCATACTTATCTCGTCTATTACGAGCAGATCAATGCTCCTTATAAGCGCCTTTTTCTGCTTTGTCATGGTGTACCGATTGCCGTCGCCGGTGAGGGTGGTACCGGGGATGTACGGACCGAAGGGCAGTTGAAAGAAGGAGTGGAGCGTAACCCCGTGGGCGTTCATTGCTGCAATGCCTGTGGGGGCAAGCACGGCCATGCGCTTCTTCGTGGTCTTGCGCAGTTCGCGCAGAAAGGTTGTCTTACCCGTGCCGGCGCGTCCTGTGAGGAACAGGTGCGTGTCGGTGTTTTCTACAATGTCGTATGCGAGTTTTAGGGCTTGGTTGTCTGTGTATTCCATCGTATGAACAAAAACAGAGAACAAGAACCGGAGCGGGAGGGCGTCGGACGCGTGGCCGTGCCGGTTCTTATTCTCGTACTTAATGGGGCATTTCCCCTACTTTACCATTTGTTTGAAAGCGTGCCGGCCAAACTTACGGTCGGCGTCAATTGCCTTTACCAGTTTCCGTGCGCCGACGATTGCTTCGAGTCGTTGCATGTACTGGTTCTCTATGCGGAGCGACTTCTTTTCGAGTTCTGCCAGTTCGTTCAGCACGCGCTTGCAGTCGCGCTGATCCATGTTTTTCTCCGCCGCGTTGCGCAGTGAGCGTCCTTTTTGGTGCTCAATATTGCGCTGCTTCTCCTTCATCTCGAAGTAAACGGGCAGGAAGGCACGAGCCTCAGCCGGCGTAAGTCCTGCTTCGCGGGTGATGAAGTCGGAGAGTTCGCGCTTGAACCGTTCGGGGTCGAAGTTCTTACCGTCGCGCGGCGGCCTCGGGTCTTGCGGTTGGCAACACTCTGTACGTTTGTCGCCGCTGGGAGTCAGCGCATGGGCAGGGAGCAGTGTCAGGGGCAGGAACATTGCCCCTACAAGGAGTGCTTTGTCAATAATCGTTTTCATAGGCGGCAAGGTTATCGGCATCGGCCATCATTATGCAGTCGTAGGCCACGTCGGCGTTCGTGTTGGTGTTGGCGTACACGTGCTGTGCGGCGGCAGGCGAGGCGGCTTGGCTGTCTACTGCGGAGGCAGGCTTCACCTGTGAGAACAGCACGATGAGGGCAGCCACACAGGCGGCACCGAGCCAGGGTATCCAGCTTATCCAACGGTTCTGGCTGCTCACGGCGGCGTCGAGCGCACTCACGCGCATCATAACGTTTGCCGTAAGCGTATCAAAATAGCCACTGGGCATCACAAACGGGTTGTGCATGCTGGGCTTTGCGTTGATATCGAACTTTTTCATCGTTGTCTTCGTTTTGTCTGTTAGACTTGCAGCCTGCCGAATGGTTTAATCCAGCGCATTAAAATAACTCTCAATCTTCTTCACGGCAAGGAAATAGGAGGCTTTGAGTGCGCCCACGCTGGTGCCGAGCAGCTGACTCATCTCCTCGTATTTCATCTCCTCGAAGTATTTCAGGTTGAACACAATACGCTGTTTCTCCGGCAGTTGCTCAATGGCTTTCTGCAATTGCAGTTCCGTCTCGTCGCCGTCGAAGTAGGGGTCGCTTTCGAGTGTGCGCACGGTCTCGCTCATCTCGTCGCTCAGGCTTTCGGCTGGCCGCCGCTTTTGCAGCAGTGTGAGGCACTCGTTCACGGCTATGCGGTACACCCAGGAATACAATTGGCAGTCGCCCCGAAAACCGTCGAGCGACTGCCATACCTTTAAATATGTGTTTTGCAGCACGTCGTCAGCATCCTCATGATACTGCACGATTCTGCGTACGGCCGGGTAGAGCCTGGGGGAATATTCCTTCACCATTTCGGCAAAGGCCTGCGTGCGTGTGCCTGCGTTTTTCAACGCTTCTATTGTTACCGCCACCCCGTTGTTTCCCTTTGCTGAGTTATCCCGCTACGCTGATGCGCCGGGTTGTTTTGTTCACGTTTACAAGGTAGATGCCCTTACCGAGCTGCACGCGGACTGTTTTGTCGTTGCTGTCGATGCGCACTTCTGCCTTCAACTTGCCAACAACGTCGTACACGCGTACCACCTGTCCCTGCAAACCAACGGCGTGTATCTGCAAGGCGCTCCCGCTTACGGAGAGGTCGAAGTGGCCGCCTTCATCCGTTGTTTCAATCGCCGTCAAGCCTTCCGCCTCGTCAAAGGGAGCGGCCGCGCTCGCTGCGTTGGCTGCGAACGGCAGGGCTATGAGGGTGAGAATGAGTATAGTGCGAAGTAATGCTTTTTTCATACGCTGTATTCCTTTCGTGTGAGGCACGAGCGGGACGGGCAAACGCCTGTTTTCCCTGCTTGTACCTTGCAAATATAGGCGTAAATGCAGAGCGGCGCAAATAAATGGCTTTTTTTTTGCAAGGGACTAAAATCTTTGTACTTTTGCCAACCTGAACAAAGCTAAGGGGTGTACGCTCACTTGGGCGTGCTGAGATTATACCCTCATAACCTGCACTGGATCATGCCAGCGAAGGAAAGCTTGGGCGCGTATGCCCTGTTTATGTTCACCGTCAACCAATCATTCATCTCTTACGATGGTTCCCGTACAATTCATCACTCACCAAACGGCCGCCGTGTCGTATAAGGAGTCGGCCCTGCTTGCGCTCGAGGGCGGCTGCAAGTGGATACAACTCCGCATGAAAGGGGCTACAGACGACGAGGTCGAACCCATTGCCGTGGAGTTGCTGGCCGAATGCCGCAAGCGCGGCGCCACGTTCATCCTTGACGACCGTGTGGAGCTCTGCAAGAAAATCCAAGCCGACGGCGTGCACCTCGGCAAGAACGACATGCCGGTCAACGAGGCGCGCGAAGTGCTCGGTCACGAGTATATCATCGGCGGCACAGCCAACACGTTCGACGACATCAAGCGACTCAAAGCGCAAAGCGCGGACTACATCGGTTGTGGCCCGTTCCGCTTCACCCGCACCAAGGAGAACCTCTCCCCCATCCTCGGCCTGGACGGCTACCGCTCCATCCTGGCGCAAATGCAGCAGGAGCAAATGCGCATTCCCCTTTGCGCCATCGGCGGCATTGAGCTGGCCGACGTGCCTGAGCTACTGGCTGTGGGCGTGCAGGGCGTGGCCGTGAGCGGCGCCATACTGCGGGCTGACAATCCCGCGGCGATGATGCAAAACTTCTTAAACGCAGACATATAATATATACTATACCTCATGGAAAATAAAGCCAAGATACAATACCCCAACAGCGAGAAGGTCTACCTCAACGGCAAACTCTTCCCCAACCTGCGCGTGGCTATGCGCAAGGTGAAACTCATGCCCACCGTCACGAAGGATGCGGAGGGTAAGAAGCACTTCACGGAGAACGCCCCCGTACTTGTTTACGACACCAGCGGCGTTTACTCTGACCCTGCCTACACCGTCGACCTCAAGAACGGCCTTCCCCGTTTGCGCGAGGAGTGGATCCTTCAGCGCGGCGGCGTGGAAAGGCTCAAGGAGTTCACGTCGGAATATTGCCGCGAACGCCTCAACGACAAGTCGCTCGACTCGCTCCGCTTCAACCACCACCACTTGCCGCTGCGCGCACAGGCTGGCAAGGGCATTACGCAGATGGCGCTGGCCAAGCAGGGCATTGTGACCCCTGAGATGGAGTACGTGGCCATCCGCGAAAACATGGACTGCGAGGCCCTGGGCATAAGCACACACATCACGCCGGAATTCGTGCGCGACGAGGTGGCTGCCGGGCGCGCCGTTATTCCCGCCAACATCAACCACCCCGAAGCGGAGCCGATGATCATTGGGCGCAATTTCCTCGTGAAAATCAACACAAACCTCGGCAACTCCGCCACAACTTCTTCAATCGAAGAGGAGGTGGAAAAGGCGATATGGAGCTGCAAGTGGGGCGGCGACACCATTATGGACCTTTCCACGGGAGCAAACATTCACGAAACGCGCGAGTGGATTGTCCGCAACAGTCCCGTGCCCGTAGGTACCGTGCCTATGTACCAGGCCATGGAGAAGGTACGCGGCAAGGCCAAGGACCTCACGTGGGAACTCTACCGCGACACGCTCATTGAGCAGTGCGAGCAGGGCGTGGACTACTTCACCATTCACTGCGGCATCCGTCGCAAGAACATCCACCTGTCGCAGGGACGCATGACGGGCATGGTGAGCCGCGGCGGAAGTATCATCTCGGAATGGTGCTTGCAAAACGACCGCGAGAGCTTCCTCTACGAGCATTTCGACGACATTTGCGACATTTGTGCGCAGTACGACGTGGCCATTTCGCTCGGCGACGGCCTTCGTCCGGGCTCCATCTACGACGCTAACGACAAGGCGCAGTTTGCCGAACTCGACACCATGGGCGAACTCGTCACGCGGGCTTGGGCTAAAAACGTGCAGGCCTTCATCGAGGGTCCCGGCCACGTGCCCATGCACAAGATACCTGAGAACATGCAGCGCCAGATTGAGAAGTGCCACAACGCGCCCTTCTACACGCTCGGCCCGCTCGTCACGGACATTGCCCCAGGTTACGACCACATCACCTCGGCCATCGGGGCATCGATTATAGGTGCACTCGGAACGGCCATGCTCTGCTACGTAACGCCCAAGGAACACCTTGCGCTGCCCAACCGCGACGATGTGCGTACAGGCGTAGTCACTTACAAGATTGCTGCCCACGCTGCCGACCTTGCCAAGGGGCATCCCGGCGCACAGGTGCGCGACAACGCCCTGTCCAAGGCTCGTTATGAGTTCCGCTGGAAGGATCAGTTCAACCTCAGCCTCGACCCCAACCTTGCCGAGAAGTACTACAAGGAGGCGCACTACGAAAACGGCGAGTTCTGCACCATGTGCGGACCGAACTTCTGCGCCATGCGCATATCGCACCGCCTGGGCGAGTGCGACGAAAAATAAGGCGCCAACCACGCCACACCCCTCAAAGGGGCGCAACGAACACGCTGCTCGTTGCGCCCCTTTGCCGTAGTTGCCCGTAAGCCGCCCGTAGTTTTTCCGAAAACGGGGCTTGATAAAATCCCCCGCGGGCGGATTGCAGTCCCCCGCGGGAGGACTGGAGTCCCCCCAAGGAGGATTCGAGTCCTCCCAGGGAGGACTTTTACCAGGGCAGGGATAATTTTGACGGGCGCAGGCTTAGCTCTGCCAAGGCAAAAGACCTATATTTGTTGCCGAAACTAACCAGACTCCGCTATGAGCCGAAAGTTCTCCACAGACATCCCACGTATCTGGAACTGGCTGATTGTTCCAGTCCTTGCCTTCTGCCTCAGTCTTTCGGCCGAGGCGCAAACAGAGAAAGACAGCGTAACGGTGAGAGGTTTCGTGAAAGACGCTTTCACCTACGAGCTGCTCAGCGACGTGAGCGTGGACTTTCTGGATGCGGACAGTGCTGCGGCGTTTAGCATGGTGACCAGCGGCGTTTGGGGCTCGTATGGTTTTCCGCACAACATTGATGCGGCGGGAGGCATCAGGCTTCGCAAGGGGAAGCGGTACATCCTTCGCTTGAGGCGGGAGGGCTACGAACCCCTAACGCTCAACTACAAGGCCAAGGCTGGGCACCGCGAAACGTGGATGCAGTTGCCGCCCCTACTGATGCACAAGGCGAAGAAACGAAGCCTGACTGAGAGGGAACTGGGCGAGGCCGTGGTAAGCGCGTCGAAGGTGAGGATGGTGGTGAAAGGCGACACGTTGGAGTGGAACGCCGATGCCTTTCAGCTGCAAAACGGCTCGATGCTCGACGGACTGCTGAAAATGCTGCCGGGCTTCAGCGTAAGCGGCGGACAAATCACGGTGAACGGAGAACACGTGAGCAGTCTGCTCGTAAACGGAGAGGACTTTTTTCGCGGCGACCCGCGCGTGGCTCTTGAGAACCTTCCCGCATACATGGTGGACAAGGTAAAATCGTACCACAAGGCGCACGCTTACAGCTACATCACGCAGGAGAAGGACGTAAAGGAACTCCCGCTCGTGGTGGACGTGCGGCTAAAAAGGCAATACTCCATTGGCTGGACGGCAAACGCCGAGGCTGGCTACGGACTCCACGACCGCTACATGGGACGCCTGTTTGGGTTGCGCTTCACCACAAACTCCCGCCTGGCCCTGTACGGCAACGCCAACAATACCAACGACACGCGCGAACCGGGGACAAGCGGCGAATGGAACCCGCAAACGACCGTGGGCGGGCGAACGGATATGGTGAAGGGCGGCTTTGAGGCCCTTGTGAAGGACAAGAAGAACCGATGGAAATATACGGGCAACGCCAAGGCGACGTACCAGAAAAGCACGAACGAAACGGCTACGTCGGGCGAGACGTTCCTGACGCAAGGCGCAAACACATTTGCACGCAGCACCGACAAAAGCTGGCTGCGGACTTACGGCGTGGAGAGTTCGCACAACCTGGAGTTGCGCAACAAGATGAACTTCCTGACGCTGAACGTATCGGGGCTATACCAGCACAGCAAAAACAACGAAGAGAGCCGCCACGCCGAACTGAGCGGAAATCCGCACGAGGCGTACCGTTCTGCCTCGCTCGACACGCTCTTTGCAAACATCGTAGGCACGGGCAGCGACGCCGTGTTTGCCCCCTCGGCCAGTGCCTACCTGAACGCGCTGCTAATGAACCAGTCGCGTAGCAAGACATCGGTCGAAAAGGACACGTGGCAAACGGCACTGAGCATGAACAGCTTTTACGCCATACCCCACACGCCCGACTATATGCAGGTGAACGGAGAGGTCCGCGTGAGGCGCGAAACGCAGGATGCTTTCTCGGACTATCTGTACTACGTGCCCAACGGCGAACAGCCGCACGAACGCCGCGCCTGGTATACGCCCAATCAGGACTTTGCCATCAACGCCAAGTGGAGCGCGCTTTACCGCGCCAAGCTCGACGCAATATATATAGACGGTTTTTACACATTCACTGACGACTACGCCGACTCCAATTCGCCCCGCTACCGCCTGGACGCACTGGGGACGGAGATGTCCGACTTCGGCCTGCTGCCCTCCACCGTAGAGGCGCTCAACCAGACAATGGACAAGAGCAACAGTGTATGGACGCGCCGCAACACGATGCGGCACCTGGCGGGCACGGAGTTCACCATCTTTTGGAACGACTACAAGCAGCACATACACATAAAGCCCGTGGCCGTTTGGCAGCACGACCGCCTGAGCTACCACCGCGGCGCGCTGGACCTTTACCCGCGGCGGAGCAAGTGGCTGTTTGAGCCCGAAGTGGCGTACCGAATGGACGATTTCAGCGCGGAGTATAAGGTGAGTCACACGTTGCCGAACGTGATTTCTATGCAGGGATATACGGACGACGCCGACCCGCTCAACATTATGCAGGGCAACCCGGAATTGAAGATTGCCACGAACCACCGCATCGACCTGCGTCGTTCGTTCTGGAAAAGGGAGACCGCCATGACGGGGAACGTAGCCGCCTACTGGAGTCTGACGAGGAACGCCCTGGCTTACGGGCAGACGATAAACGAGAGTACGGGTATTCGCTCTTACAAGCCTTGCAACGTGAACGGCAACTGGCAAACGGGCGCATCGGTTGACTACGGCCGCCGGCTGGACAAGCGGCAACGCTTCCTCTTCCACAACGCTTTCAAGCTGGACTACCTGAACAGCGTGGACTACGTGTCGGCACGTTCATCGGTTCGCAACCTCGGCGTGAACGAACGCTTCAAGTTGGATATGCGCTTGGGCAAGGTGCAGCTCAACGCCACCGTGAACGGACGCTACCTGCACGCCACGAGCCGACGGGAGAACTTCGTGGACGTGAATAGCTTCGACCTAACCTATTCGCTCGGTGCCTCTATCCAACTCCCGTTGGACTTCAACCTGACGCTCGACCTAAACCTGCTGGAACGCGAGGGATACAGCGACCCAACGATGAACGACGTCCGCTTTGTGGCCAACGCCCTGCTCAACAAGGCTTTCATGCACGGAAAACTACGCCTCACGCTGCAAGGCTTCGACATCTTTCACAGCCTCTCAAACGTGACACGAACCGTCAACGCCCAAGGCATCACCGAAACGTGGCACAACGCCCTACCCTCCTACGCCATGCTCCGCCTGGCCTACCGCTTCGATATGAAGAAAAAGTAAGTGTTAGGACAGCACCGGGTTGTCCTAACACTTATATAATATCTCCGAAGAATTAGGGGCACGACCTACGCGGTCGCCTTCACGATAGTTGCTCTACCTTCCAATCATCAATAGTTCTGCGGTCTTCCGAAAAGTTAATGCCCACCTTGTATTTCGTCCGCTTGTCGTCGGCAAAGGCGGCTGCATAGCCCTTGCGGTCAATTTGCTCAATCGCCGTCTCAGCATCCTTCTTGTATTTCAGTTCCAGCAGATATATGCTGCGCTTGGTCTTCAACACCATGTCTATTCTGCCGTCGGACGTGGGTACCTCTGGGGTAACATCGCAGCCAAGTATTAACAATATGGTGTAGAGCACGGCCTGGTAATGACGCTCGTTGTTGTTGACCAACGTATAGGGGAACTTCTTGTAGAACGTTTGGAGATGAGGGAGGAAAGCTTCCATGTTATCCTCTGGGCTTAGGATAAAGTTCTTGGCCCAAGCCACATAGATAGCATCACGGTCGCCCATGCCATCGGGAGCATAGTAGCGGAAAAGGCTGTTGGAAAAGCCCTTGCGCACCTCCTCGTTGGGGAAAGCAAGTTTGTAGAGTTTCGCTGAGCGATTGTAATCCTTGATGGTGAGATAACCGCTTTGGTAAAGTACGGGTACGGGGTCAACAATCGTCTCCGTGGGAGTATCAAAACGGTCAGAAGTTGTCCAAATATCGTCTAACTGCAACAGATCGATGTTCTTCTCTTTCAGCAGCTCTATCAAGAACGTAGGAGTACCTGTGGAGAACCAGTAACTGTCAAACTCTTGGGTCTCCAAGCAGTTGAACAAGCTATAAGGATTATAGATGTCTGCCCCATTCCCGCTGAAGTGGTAACCGTCGTAGTTATATCTCAGTTCAGTCAACGCCTCCTCGTAGGTCATGTCATTGGCCTCGGCCAGTTTCTCTATATCGTCGTGGAAACTCTCCGAGAGTTCCTCCTTACTGATGCCGCAAATGCTGCTGTATTTATCCCACATACTGACGTTTGTGATGTTATTCAGCTCACTGAAAATACTCAGTTGGCTGAACTTGGAGATACCTGTAAGAAAGACGAAGTGAAGGATATCCTCTTCGGCCTTCAAGGGACTGAAGAAGTTGCGCATTACGTCACGAATCTGCGTCTGCAAGCCTTCATCCTTCATGCAGTCGTGCATGGGGGCATCATATTCGTCGATGAGCACCACCACCTTCTTGCCTGTTTGTCGTTTGGCAGCTTCGATGATATTAATCAACCTGACATTAAAAGCCTCAACATTGCCAGGAGTCAACTGATACATGGCCTCGTAGGGGGAAAGCACCTTATTAAGCGTTTCGGTGAGGCTTTCCATGCTAAAGTACTTCCCTTTGCTGATGTCAAGATGTATAACGGGGTACTTCTCCCACTCAGTTTCCAAGGATTCTATCTTCAATCCCTTGAAC
>CAVKGN010000009.1:0-373 GCA_963655595.1 uncultured Oscillospiraceae bacterium | reverse complement strand
TTTCCCCTCAAAGTAGGCTTGGAGAGTAGTGACAAGGAGAGACTTACCAAATCGACGAGGACGGCTCAGGAAGCAATACTTCCGCTCATGAACCAACTCATACACCAGGTCGGTCTTGTCAACATACACATAGTTGCCCTCTATGATATTCTTGAATGTCTGCAGTCCGAGAGGGTATCTTCTGCCTTTCATATACGCTATATTTTGATTGCGACGGGAAAGATAAGGCATTTTTCCTTATTACCCAAGCTTTTTGCGACTGCCGTGCAGTGCTGGGCTAAATCGACGTCTTAGGATTAGACTCTAAATGCTGCCTGCCTATCCATCCCCCCATCCGCCCCAAAACCGACTGAAACATAGGGAAAATCAGAGG
>CAVKGN010000008.1:12449-34754 GCA_963655595.1 uncultured Oscillospiraceae bacterium | reverse complement strand
TCGACGGTTCTATCGACAAGGCTCCCACCAAGACTGTTCCCTACTTCGACTTCGTTGTTCCTACGGAACTCCCCGGTGTTGATCCCAAGATCCTCGATCCTCGCGACACTTACGCTGACGCTTCTGTATGGGAAGAGAAGGCTAAGGACCTCGCAGCTCGTTTCATCAAGAACTTCAAGAAGTACGAGACCAACGCAGCCGGTAAGGCTCTCGTTGCCGCTGGTCCTAAGCTCTAATCCGGAGCTTTCTACTTCGCATTTTTATAGCATTAGCATTGCCCGCCACGTGTGGGCAATGCTTTTTTCATGTCTGTACCGCACGTGGTAGATGGTAGTTGCCAGGCGTACAGTTATACCCCTTGTTACAAAGTTCTAACAATCGTTAGGGGGGCTTGGAGAGGGGAGGTAGCATGAGGCATACTTCTTACCTTTACAATCAGAAAGCAAATACGGATAGATTAATGAAGAAGATTATCATGCTTGCCACGTTAGGAGCTTCGCTGGTGTCGCACAATGCGCAGGCACAGACGCCCCGTTTGGGAGTAGACCCTGTTGAGAAAGTAATAGAGGCCATGACGCTCGATGAAAAGCTCAGTCTGCTAATCGGTTCTGGGGGCAATCAGTCCACAGATGCCAAGGTGACAGTCGGCAATTCGTCCTCCCTCGTGCCGGGTGCGGCAGGCGAGCTCAATGCCATCCCTCGGCTTGGCATTCCCTCGACGGTGCTTGCCGACGGTCCTGCCGGGGTGCGAATAGACTCCACAAGGCAGGGAGAGATCCGCACCTACTATTGCACTCACTTCCCCGTGTCCACCGTCATGAGTTCCACGTGGAACCCTACCCTTGTTGCGCAAGTGGGAAAGGCAATGGGCGAAGAAGCCAGAAGCTATGGCGTGGACGTGCTGCTTGCTCCCTCAACCAATATTCAGCGCAACCCGCTCAACGGCCGCAACTATGAGTATTACTCCGAGGATCCTTTGTTGGCGGGAAAGACGTGTGCAGCGATGATCAAGGGAGTGCAGAGCTGCAATGTCGGTACTTCGTTGAAACACTTTGCCCTCAACAATCAGGAAACCAATCGTTCTGCGAACAACGTGATAGGTTCGCCGCGCACCTTCCGCGAGATATACCTCCGTCCCTTCGAGATAGCTGTCAAGGAAGCGCACCCTTGGACGGTGATGACCTCCTATAATAAGATAAACGGTACTATGGCGAGCGAACGCTGCGACCTCGTCACGGAGATACTGCGCAAGGAGTGGGGCTTCCGGGGTATGGTGATGAGCGATTGGCTTGGCGGCGAAAGTGCGGTGGCGCAGATGGAGGCAGGCAACGACCTGCTCATGCCCGGCAAACTCTCTCAGCGCGAGGAAATAAGGAAGGCTGTCCTCAACGGACATCTGTCGCTCGACATCATAGACCGAAACGTGAAGCACGTGCTTGAATACATTCTTCGCACCAACCGCTTCAAGGGACTCGCTCCGGACAACAATCCTGCCCTGAGCCAGCATGCACTTGTAGCACGCAGTGCCGCCGCGGAGGGCATGGTGTTGCTGAAAAACGCAAAGCAAACGTTGCCGCTCTCGCCGAAGATGAAGAACGTAGCCCTTTTCGGCCGTTCCTCATACGACTTCATTGCCGGTGGCTCGGGGTCAGGTAATGTCAACCACGCATATGTGGTGAGTCTGCTTGATGGACTGAAAAATGCGGGTCTCAGCGTCGACACAACGCTGCGCGCCATCTACGAGAGCTACCTGCCGCAAGCCAAGGCCCAACTTGTGATGCCCGAGGGACCGTTTGCCGCTCTGTTGCCCAAGCCGCTTGTGCCAGAGATGTCGCTCGATGAAAACGACTTGCTCCAAGCGGCTCGCAACAACGATGTTGCTATTGTCACTATCGGCAAATCTTCGGGCGAATTTGCCGATCGTAAGCTGACCGACGACTTCAATCTTTCTGAATCAGAGCAGGCTATGCTCGATAAGGTGAGTCGTGCCTTTCACCGCATGGGGAAAAAGGTTGTTGTGGTCCTCAACGTGTGCGGCGTTATTGAAACCCGTAGCTGGACGGATAAGGCCGATGCCGTGCTTCTTGCCTGGTTGCCCGGACAGGAAGGGGGAAACTCCGTGGCGGACGTGCTTGTGGGTAAAGAGTCCCCCTCTGGACGTTTACCCATGACGTGGCCGTTGGCTTACAACGACGTCCCGTCCCGACTCTACTTTCCCTGTCCCGATAGCATCAGCAATGAGTTGCTCATGTCGAGCATGGCCATGACAAAGGATAGCGTGGCGCGCGAGCCTATGCCCAACTTCGACTTCACGGAGTATAAGGACGGCATTTACGTGGGCTACCGCCATTACACTACGCGCGGCATAGCCGTGGCTTATCCCTTTGGCTACGGCATGAGTTACACTACCTTCAAATATGGCAAACCGAGTGTAACGGTTGACGGACAGGGCAACGTAAAGGTCACAGTGAGAGTAACAAACACGGGAAAGGTTGCAGGCAAGGAAGTGGTGCAAGTCTATGTGTCGGCTCCGGGGCGCGATATGGAAAAGCCTGAGCGCGAATTGAGGGGCTTTGTAAAAACGCGCAGCTTGCAGCCAAGTGAAAGCGAGGACGTAACTGTTGAAATCCCCTACGAGAGTCTTGCGTCGTTCAACGAGGCTGACAGCCAGTGGCAGGTGGAGGAGGGCGACTACAAGGTGATGGTGGCCAAGCACGCCGCCGATCCTCAGCCTTTGGTCGCGGTCGTACACGAGCAGGCTGGTGTAACTCAAAAGGTGCGGCCTTGTTTGCTTGAAGAGCAGAAGTAAACGTTGTCTCCTGTGCCGAGGGGGATATCCACTAAGTTGTGCAAGTGGATATCCCCCTCATTACGTCAATCGTAGGTTGCTATTTTCTGCAAAACGTATTCAAGTGGTGGCAAAAAGCAAAGTATATGCAATTATTCATTGCCGTATATAGCTTATTGCCTACTTTTGCTTTCAGATGTAAATAACTTATTACCGATAACGTCTTACAGCTTATGCAACACATTTACGTTACCCTTGCAGCTGCCTTGCTGGCTACTGCTTCCTACGCCCAGACTGCTACCCGCGGGACAGTCTCAGCTCGTCCCGTAGTTCCGACGGGCATTCGTGCAACCGCCAAATTGGCGCACACCCCTATCACAGTAAAGAATCACGTGCTTTCCACGGAGTCATCCTCCGATGATGTGATTACGAAACAGCCTGAGGGCACGCTCAAGGACCATTATTATCGTTCTGGCAAGAGTTTCGTGGACATCATGGGCAGTATTGCCGACCAGACCGTCGACGGTTTTTGGGGCAAGATCGTGGAGTCGCCCGACGGCAAGTACGTCTACATTAAGGACCCCATCAATGCCTATTTCAGCGATACATGGGTAAAGACCACCCGCACGACTAACGATACGCTTGAGCTGCAATTGCCCGTCCACTTCTGTCACGAGAGCTACTCCGACGGCACTGAGCAGGACGGCTACCTGTATCGTCTCAAAGCGAAAAAGGAGACCGACGAATACGGCACGTACACTACGTTCGTCCCCGACGACAACCAGTTGGCTAAGTTCGTTTTCCGCAACGATACCCTTTACTTTGTCAACACTACCCGCGACAGCAAAATGCTCGGCATGTGCGACGAGTCGGGGCAGTGGTATGGCTACGGCGACTACGTATTGCAGTTCGACCCGTTCCATCAGACTCCCGTTGCCCCCAAGAGCACCGAGGGCGCCAAGAAGGTATCTATCAAGTACACTGAGAGTGGTCAGGAATACGGCAAGGTGCTTACAGCTGTTGAGGACGGCAACGACGTGTACCTCGCTGGTCTTTGTCCCAACAAGGCCGACGCTTGGATCAAGGGTACGAAGAGCGGCGACAAGCTCACCTTTGAGAGCGGCCAGTTTATGGGAATCGACACGGTGACGGAGAGTTACAACTTCTTCGAAGCCATTTTCCACCTCCCCACCTATTATGACTACGGCGACGGCACGGGCGACTACTTCGACGAACCTTTTATCGATGACAACATCGTGTTTACCCGTATCGACGACGGCAATGGCGGTTACACCTATGTGGCCGACAGCACGTTCTACGTGAACCAGGGCTATCACCAAGCCAATGGCGTGGCCATCTACGACACTCCGTCGTTCACCCCATGGGAGGACAAGGCTTATACGCCCGTCAACCCCTCGAACTACTACTTTGAGCCTTACACCGAGGACCTGGGTTACGGCACGTACTCCTTCATTGTTAGCGAGTTTGCCACAAGTGGCGAGGTGCTCGACCGTTCCAAGCTCTTCTACAACGTGATTATCGATGGTGAGCCCTTTACCTTCTCACCCGAGGACTACGCTACTCTCAACGAGCCCATGACCGACATCCCCTTTGAGTTTTCTGACTTGGCCGACTTCAACAACTACGCTGGCGTATTCAACGTCAACCTCTACATTGAAGGCTTCTCAAAAATTGGCGTTCAGGTAATCTATAAGGGCGGCGACACAGTGACGAAGTCCGATGTCGTGTACTACACGGAGGACGAAGACCCCGAGAGCGTGCATTCAGCTAAGGCCAGTCTAGCTGGCGCTAAGAGTCTCGGCTTTACCGACCTCAGCGGTCGCAGCATCAGCAAGCCCAGTCACGGTGTCTTTATCCAGACGTTGCGCTTGGCTGACGGCAGTGTGAAGAGCGTGAAACGTGTAATAAAGTAAACACAGAAATTCTCACCCCAAACATTCATCGGTGTGGGTTGGCGCGGCAAGGCGGTATGAGTCCTGCACGGCGTGCCAACCCACAGCCGTTTGTAATAAAACAACATGAAAATCAAAACATATCTCCTTCTTGTCCTCCTGGCACTCATGGGCATTCCCGCCCTTGCGCAGACAAGCAATATGGAGTTCAGCTACTGCGATGATAATGCAAATGTATCCCTTTTCGGCACGGGCAAAAAGGATGTGTACGATGTGGCCATTCGGCTGAACAGCCCCGAACTCGTTGGTACAACCATTCAGGGCGTCTGCGTGTATATACCCAAGAGCGACAGCATCTGCAACTTCAGCGTGTGGATGAGTAAGTCGCTCACGCTCGACGGAGACAGAGTCAACCAGCCCGACGTATGCAAGCAGAGTGCGGAACTCAGCAAGGCATTCAACGAGGAGTACATCGCTTTCGACGAGCCTTATACCATTACCGCCGAAGGCATTTACGTGGGCTACTCATTTACGGTCACCGCCTACGACAGTGTCACCGCCGCTCCCCTGCCTGTTTGTGATAACTCCGCTCCTGGCGGTTTCTACATCCACACCAAGAAGAAGTACTACGGCTGGATGGACAAATCCTCCGAGATAGGAAACCTTGCTTTCAACGTTATGCTGAGCAACGTGCCCAACAACAGTGCGTCGGTGTCGCTTCCCCAAACGGTTTACACCGTGCGAGACAAGCAGACCACGGCCGACGTGACCCTCGTGAACCATGGCGCAAAGGGCGTGCAGAGCGTAGAGCTCACCTACACGCTTAATGGCGAAAACCACTCGCAGACAGTCACTCTGCCCTCTGATAGCGTTCTTCCTGGCAAGTTTGGCGCAAGCACCACCTACGGCCTCGTTCTTCCTGCCCTTGCCGACGACGGCGAGTACCCCGTGACAGTCAGTGTGACCAAGGTGAACGGAGCAGCCAATAGCTATTCGTTAAGCAGCGACACCACGTCGCTCGACGTGCGTGCGTTTATCCCTCATCACAATGTGGTGCTTGAGGAGTTCACCGGCGCATGGTGCGGCAATTGCCCCCGAGGCAATGCCAGTATCAAGATATTGAAGCGCGTGCACCCCGACAACTTCATCGCCCTTGCCTATCACAACAAGGATGGCATGGAGGTGATGTCAGCTAAGCAATTTCCCAGCAGCGTCAGCCAGTATCCCTCTTGCACGCTTGACCGTGGTGACCTTATCGACCCCTATTTCGGTTCGTCCAACCCCTCTCCGGGCTATGTCATCCCGTTTGCTATCAATAAAGACGTGATAGCTACGGAAAAGGTGTACGCACAGGCAAACATGGAGGCCACGGCTACCCTCTCAGAGGATGGGAGTGAGGTGGACGTCTCCGCCTCTGCTACCTTCCCCCGTGCCATAGGCCATGCAGGCTATAGGGTGGAGTACGTACTACTGGCGAACGGCTTGCAGGGCACTGGCTCAATGTGGGATCAGGTCAACTACCTCTCAGGCGCAGATGTCCCCTACTTCCCCCAACCTGAGTTTGAACCGTTCATCAAAGGCGCAGAAACCTTAACGGGTTTTGTCTACGACGATGTAGTGATTGCTACCACGCGCCTCAGCGGCAACGACGTGTCTCTTCCCTCCGTCCTCGAAGCCTATACCCCCTACCCCACTTCGGCGCACTTCTCGTTGATTGACTTAATAGAGGCAGACAAGGCTGACGTTATCCAGGACTTGACAAAGCTCGACGTGGTGGCACTGCTCATCGACGTATATACGGAGCGCGTGGTGAATGCCGCACAGGCCAAGGTGGATGCCAGTGCATACGTGGCCGCAAGTGTTGGCTCCGTAAAGGCTGACAGCAACAACGTGGTGCGAGTGAGCTACACCGACCTTAGCGGTCGCAGCGTGAGCAAGCCTGCTCATGGCGTTTTCGTTGAGACTACGCACTACGCCGACGGCACTTCCAACAGCCGCAAGACGGTGCGTTGAGGCAAAACGTCGCTTAGGGAGGTTTCACCCCTTTTTCACAGTGAATGTTTGCCGTGTAGGCGAAATTTGCCCAATTTTGCCGCACAAAATCAAACTTTTAACGCATAATCAAAGAATGACAACACTAACCACACTGATTGTAGCAGTGTTCGTAGTAGGCTATTTCCTGATAGCCATTGAGAGCCTTACCAAGATCAACAAGGCTGCCATTGCCCTCCTGATGTTTGTGGGTTGCTGGACTATTTTCATGGCTGATCCTGGCCAGTATCTCGGCAACGACCTCGGCATAAAGATGCCGCAGGTTGTGAGCGACCTGATTGAGAAGCACCTGGGCAGCACGGCCACAACGCTCTTCTTCCTTATGGGCGCAATGACCATTGTGGAGCTTGTTGACCAAAACGGCGGCTTCAACTTTGTGCGCGACATGATGCGTACAAAGAGCAAGCGCGGACTTCTGTGGCGAATTGCATGCATGACGTTCGTGCTTTCGGCAATTCTCGACAACCTTACCACCAGCATCGTGATGATTATGATACTGCGCAAGCTTGTGACCGACCACAAGGACCGCATTATCTACGCTTCGCTCGTGATTATCGCCGCTAACTCGGGCGGCGCATTCTCTCCCATCGGCGACGTCACTACCATCATGCTGTGGAACAAGGGTCTCATATCTGCCGCAGGGGTTATCAAGGAAATGCTCCTTCCCTCCGTCGTGTCGATGGTTATTCCGGCGTTTATCCTGCAATATTCGCTCAAAGGCGAGCTGAAGGTAGCGCAGTCTACCGCTGCGGCTACGGCTGCCAGCGAACTCACAGCGCGTCAGCGAAAGGTTATATTCTTCCTCGGCGTGGGCGGTCTCATCTTTGTACCCATCTTCAAGAGCATCACCCACCTGCCGCCGTTTGTGGGCATCCTGCTTGTGCTGGGCGTGCTGTGGACGGTGTCTGAGCTGTTCTATCGCAACCTGAGCCACGCAGAGGAGAAAGGCGCTATGCAGAAGCGCGTAACAAACATGCTTTCGCGCATCGACATGAGCACTATTCTGTTCTTCCTCGGCATTCTTATGGCAGTGGCTTGCCTCGAAACAATCGGCGTGCTCGTGCAGCTTGGTCAGGGCCTCAACGTGGCCTTCGCTGGTAACCACTTCATGGTGACGGGTATTATTGGCGTGCTTTCGAGCATTGTGGACAACGTGCCCCTCGTGGCTGGTTGCATGGGTATGTACCCCGTGGCAGCAGCTGGCGACTTTGCCCTCGACGGCATCTTCTGGCAACTTCTCGCCTACTGCGCTGGTGTGGGCGGTTCTATGCTTATCATTGGTTCGGCCGCAGGCGTGGTTGTGATGGGCTTGGAGAAGATTACTTTCGGCTGGTACATGAAGCATATCTCCTGGATTGCTTTCGTGGGCTACCTGGCTGGTATTGCCGTCTACTACGTGCAGCGCATCGTGATTGGCATGTAGGCTCTTGGCCTTCATACGCCTGATAATTGAACTTACCCCCGGACTATTTGTCGTCAGTCGTACAGTTGACGTGCGTTCACCGTACGACAGACACACGTCCATCGTACGACAGACGTGTGTACACCGTACGATGAACGACAAATAGTCCGGGGGTAATTGTCACAACTCCGCGGGCTGCGTAAACTAAAAAAGAAAGCGGGTTCCGTTACAGTCTCAACTCGATGAGCTTGTAACGGAACCCGAAATGCGTTATTGAGGCGGTGCGTCAGCCGCGAAGTATGCCCTGAATTTCTTTCAGCTTGCAGAGCGCGTCGAACGGCGTGAGGTGGTCAATGTCAATGTGCAGCAGCGTGTCGCGTATCTGACTCAGCACAGGATCATCGAGCTGGAAGAGGCTAAGCTGTACGCCCTCCTCCTGCTTTGCGCCTATCTCGGCGCGCGGTACGGCATTGCCAGCCTTCTCCCCGGCTTTCTCCAAGTCCGCCAGTATCTGTTCCGCCCTCTTCACGATGCTGGGCGGCATACCTGCCAAGCGCGCCACGTGGATACCGAAGGAGTGTTCAGAGCCTCCGCGTTGAAGTTTGCGCAGGAACACTACGTGACCCTCTACCTCGCGTACAGAAACGTTCCAGTTCTTGATGCGTGGGAACAGACGCTCCATCTCGTTCAGCTCATGGTAATGTGTGGCAAACAGTGTGCGTGCATGCGCCTTGGGGTTCTCATGTATGTACTCTACAATGGCCCAGGCAATGGATATACCGTCGTAGGTCGACGTGCCACGGCCGAGTTCGTCGAATAGCACGAGGGAGCGTTCCGTCAGGTTGTTCATTATGTTCGACGCCTCGCTCATTTCTACCATGAACGTGCTCTCTCCGACCGATATATTGTCGCTTGCGCCTACGCGCGTGAATATCTTGTCCACCAAGCCCACGTGTGCCGACGCTGCCGGCACGAATGATCCCATCTGGGCCATAAGCGTGATGAGCGCCGTTTGGCGTAGCAGCGCGCTCTTACCAGCCATGTTCGGTCCGGTCACGATGATGATTTGCTGTTGTTCCGTGTCGAGCTCCACGTTGTTCGACACGTATTCCTCGCCCGGCGGCATAAGGGTTTCGATTACGGGGTGTCGACCCTCGCGGATGTCGAGTGTGAGCGACTCGTCCACAACTGGGCGCACGTAGTGTTGTCGGCGTGCCACGCTGGCCAGACTTTGCAGGCAGTCCAAGTGGCTCAGTGCGTTTGCGTCGGCCTGCAAGGGGGCAATGTATTTGGCCACCTCGCGCACGAGTTCGGTGAACAACTGCGCCTCAATGGCCAGGATGCGCTCCTCTGCGTTGAGAATTTTGTCTTCGTACTGTTTAAGCTCCTCTGTAATGTACCTTTCAGCCTGCGCAAGCGTTTGTTTTCGCACCCAGCCCTCGGGTACGCGGTCCTTAAACGTGTTGCGCACCTCTATGTAGTAGCCGAAAACGTTGTTGAAGCCTATTTTAAGGCTCGGTATGCCCGTCTCATCGATCTCGCGCTGTTGTATCTTCATCAGGTAGTCTTTGCTCGATGTGGACAACGCACGCAGGTCGTCGAGCTCCTCGTTCACCCCCTGTGCAATCACCCCCCCCTTGTTCACCATCAGGGGCGGTTCGAGTTGGAGGGTACGTTTGATGGTGTCGCGCAGGGCTGTGAGCGCGTCGAGCTGTTCGCCCACCTCCTTTATGGCGGCACTTTCGTTGTGCGTGCAGGCATATTTCAGCAGGGCCGTACTTTCCAGGGCTGCCCGCAGTTGTTGCAGCTCGCGCGGGTTGACGCGTCCCACCGCCACGCGGCTCACGATGCGCTCCATGTCGCCAATTTTCGGCAGTTCCATTTCGCACAGCTCACGAAAGTCAGGCACGCGGAAGAACTGCTCAACGCCGTCCTGCCTCTTCTCAATCTCTTTGACCGAGCGCAGGGGGAAAATCACCCAGCGGTGGAGCATGCGCGCGCCCATCGGAGTGAGCGTGTGGTCCAACACTTGCAGCAGCGACGTGCCCCCTTCGGCCATGGGCTGCACCAGTTCCAGGTTGCGCGTGGTGAAGCGGTCGAGCCTCACAAAGTGGTCCTCTTCAATGCGTCGCAGGGAGGTGATGTGCGCCGTCTGCGTGTGCTGCGTCATTTCCAGGTAGCAGAGGATTGCCCCTGCTGCCACGATGCCGTCCTTCAGGTGGTCTACGCCGAACCCTTTGAGGTTGCGCACGCGGAAGTGCTTGGTGAGCCGTTCGTTGGCTGTTTGCGACGTAAAAGCCCAGTCATCGAGGTCGAAGATAAAGTTCTTAGAGCCGTACAAGCCCTCGAAGCGCGTGCGCAGTCCGTGCTGTACAAGGATTTCCTTGGGCAGGAAGCCCGCCAGAAGCTTGTCGATGTATTCCGTTGTCCCCTCAGCCACCAGGAACTCGCCCGTAGAAATGTCCAGAAAGGCGATGCCCACTGCGCTCACGCCGAAGTGAACGGCTGCAAGGAAGTTGTTCTCGCGTGCCGTGAGCACGTTGTCCGTCATAGCCACGCCCGGAGTGACAAGCTCCGATATGCCACGCTTCACAAGCTTCTTCGTCAGCTTCGGGTCTTCAAGTTGGTCGCAGATAGCCACACGGAAACCAGCGCGGATAAGGCGCGGCAGGTAGGTGTCGAGGGCATGGTAAGGAAACCCCGCCATCTCCGTGTTCGTTGTCCCCTTGTTGTTGCGATGAGTCAGCGTAATGCCCAGCACCTGCGCCGCGGTGGTAGCATCGTCGGCGTAGGTTTCGTAGAAGTCGCCGCAGCGGAAGAGCAGTATCGCGTCAGGGTTTTTCGCTTTGAGGTCGAAAAACTGCTTCATCATCGGGGTCAGCGTGTCTTGTTTTGCCATGGTAGTGGGGTGTTAGCTTGTGGGGAGGACGGAGAGGGACGAAAAAGCACCAAGGGCTAAGTGAGTCGCTGGCCTTCCGTATGGAAAGGGGCGTTGAAATCACTTAACCCTTGGTGCCTCGTATAGAATTGTGCGCCAGCGGCGCGTTGTACCCCCGATGAGAATCGAACTCATATCACTGCTTTAGGAGAGCGGTGTTCTATCCATTGAACTACAAGGGCTTGTGTGCTTCTGTTTCTCTACTCCTCTCACCCATCTCTTTTAGTAGAGCAAAAGTAGAAAAATATTGCGGATTATGCCTTTTCTCTGCCCTCTTTGGCGCCCAGAGCTCCCGCTTTTGCATAAAACAACCGAATGTGTGCAATTTGTTACGCCATCAATTACTACATTTGCGGCCGGAACAAAACACACCGTCGCACGCTACGGCGTTGCCCCCAAGGAGAAGAAACCATGCAAAGCATCCGATCGTTTGATGACATGACGGCGCACCTGCGCAGCCTCAACCGCCGCTTCCGCCTCAGCGTGGTGTGCGGTTCGGACGACAACACCGTGGCCGCCGTACTGCGTGCGGTGGAAGAAGGCTTTGCCGAAGCGTTTTTTGTAGGCGACTGCCAACAGATTGCCAAACACCCAGCGGTGAAGCGTCACGGCGCAGAGGGACTGCACTATGTGGAAGCCTCTACCCCCGAGGACGCCGCCCAGAAAGCCGTACAGATGGTACGCGAGCAGCGCGCCGACGTGCTGATGAAGGGACTGGTACACACCGACACCCTTCTGCGCGCTGTGCTCAACAAGCAATGGGGCATTCTTCCGCTGGGACAAACCCTCACGCACATTGCCGTGGCAGATATGCCGACGTACGGCAAACTCCTCTTCTTCACCGACGCAGCGGTTATCCCCTACCCCACTGCCGAGCAACGCGCGCAGCAGGTGGAATACCTAGCACGCATGCTCCACGCCTTCGGCATCCGTGTGCCGCGCATCTCATTGGTGCATTGCACAGAAACGGCCAGCGAAAAATTCCCGCACACGTTGACCTACGCCGACCTCAGCCAGCGAGCCAAACAAGGCGAATGGGGCGAACTGATAGTGGATGGCCCGCTCGACCTCCGCACCTCGTGCGATGCTGTGGCCATGCGCGTGAAGGGCATTCGCTCAGAGATTGAGGGCAGAGCCGACGCGCTCGTCCTGCCCGACATAGAGAGCGCCAACGTTCTGTACAAAGCCTTGCCCTTCTTTGCCCACGCACGCATAGCCGGCACCCTGCAAGGCACACTCGCCCCCGTGGTGCTCTCGTCAAGGGGCGACGACGCAGAGGCAAAGTTCCACAGCCTCGCTCTGGCCACGATGAGTTGCTGACTCGATAGCTTGCCAAGGCTCCCTACGAACAAACATCTACACTTGTCAGTCTGATGACTACAAAACTGAATACTGCTACAACACAAACTCCCCCACCCTGCCGCATACTCGTGATTAATCCAGGGTCGACCTCCACGAAAGTAGGCGTGTACGCCAACGAAAAGCCGCTCCGCGTGGAAGCACTCCGTCACACCCCCGAGGAATTGTCGCTCCACCCCACGCCCCACGACCAACAGACGTACCGTCGCGGGCTTATCATTGCGTGGCTCAAAGAGAACGATATCCCCTTTGAGTTTGACGCCATCATCGGTCGCGGTGGACTGATAAAACCTATCCCCAGCGGCGTGTATCGGGTAAACAAAAAGATGTGTGAGGACACAGATCGTGCCTTTCGCAAACACGCCTGCAACCTGGGTTGCCTAATTGCCTACGAACTGGCGCAATATCAGGCAAAGCCCTGCCCAGCGTTCATAGCCGACCCCGTGACGGTGGATGAACTGCTGCCCGAAGCCCGCCTGACCGGTTCGCCCGTCATGCAGCACCACGCCATTTGGCATGCGCTCAACCAACGAGCCATTGCCCGCCGCTATGCCTCGGAACACGGCGTGAGCTACGACAGCCTCAACCTCATAGTCTGCCATCTTGGTGGTGGCATATCGGTAGCTGCTCATTCTAATGGACGCGCCATTGATGCCAACAACGCCCTTGACGGCGGCGGACCGTTCTCGCCCGAACGCGCTGGTACGCTGCCCTCCGTCGACCTTATACACCTTTGTTACAGCGGGCTTTACACGGAGCAGCAGCTCATTAGACGCATTGCCGGCAAGGCCGGGCTGATGGCTCACCTCGGCACAACAGACATTCGCCTTATCATGCAGCGCATAGAGAATGGCGACGAAAAGGCTAAACTCCTCATCGATTCCATGATATTCCAGTGCGCCAAGGCCATAGCCGCCGAGGGAGCCGTGCTATGCGGGCAGGTGGACGCCATCCTTATCACAGGCGGTATGGCACATTGCGACTATATTACGCAGGGCATTCGTCGACGCGTGGAATACCTCGCCCCCGTTCACATATATCCCGGCGAGGACGAGATGGAAGCGCTTGCGCTCAATGCACTCGCCGTGCTGAAAGGTACGGAACAGGCCAAGGAATACGCTTGACAGACACAGACAAAACGGAAACAGGCTGAGAACTTTTGAAGGTTCTCAGCCTGTTTTCGTTAGGTGTAGTTAGTAGGATTACTTCACCACGTGCTTTTTGTGGTCAGAGGTGATGTAAATACCGTGTGTCGGAGCTGCTTTGAGCAAACGTCCGTTGAGGTCGTAGTAGCGTACGGGAGCTGCCTGGGTAGCGGGTTGAATGTCGCTGATGCCCGTGACTTCACCCTTTTCAGTGAACACCCATTTTGTGGACCATGCGCTGCTTCCTGTGGTGTTGCTCCAGAAGTTGAGCGAACCATCGGAGGTGCTAATCACAAGGTACGTGCTGTTGTTCGTAGACGACTTCATGTAGTAGTAGTCGCCATCGCCCTTAGTGAGTGTCCAGGCATAGGAAGATGAACCCGTTGTGCAGGTGTTGCTGCTGCGCTGGAAGTAGGTGTCAGTCTCAGCATTGGCTACCTTGATGGCTACCTGTCCGCCCGTGAGGGGAACAATCTGCCATTCAGTGGTGTTGTCGGCTGCTGCCTTGCCGTCTGTGCCCAGATAGTAGGACGCATTGCTGGCAATGGTCTCGTAGCTGCTGATGGTGAATGTGGTAGTCATGGGATAGCCATCGATGGCAACGAGCGTGAGTTCGTAGGCTGCAATGGCTGCCTCAATGACCTCGGTAGCTGCGTCGTAGTCCGTCACTGCGCTTTGGTCGGCAGGGATAGCGGCCTTGACGTCATCGATAGCGGCTTGGCTGTACTGACCAGCCTTAGCGTCTTTTACGTCCGTGTAGCCCGTGCTTGCTGCGATAGTCTGGGCTTTGGCTACCGCTGTCTCGAAAGCCAGTTTCGAGGGATCGCCACCCGGTACAATCCAGTCGATGGGGAACGAAGCGTAAGTGAGGGCGAAGCCTGTGCTGCAAGATGCGTCTTCGTAGAGAATGCCCACCTGGCCGTCCTTGGTGATATCCATTGTGGAGTAGCACGAAGAGGGAGCGCAGATAACAATACCGTTGCCCCAGGTCTTACCGTTGTCGAAGGAGGCCTTCACGGTGAGGTTCTTGCGGCTGCCGTTGTTCACATAAGAGTGGAGCAGTACGTGCTTGTTGTAGTAGAGGATGTCGGCGTTGCAAGCGTTACCAGAGATGTTGGCGTTGGTGGTCTGTGTGCCCCAAGTCATACCGCCGTCGGTAGAGGTGTTGAAACCACGATTACCGCTCTGGCGAACAGAAATCATTACCGTGCCGTCAGCGAGTTCTACGAGTTTCGACTCGTCGCCGCCGTTGTAGGCCGATTTGGGCGACATCTTCCAAGTGGCGCCTTCGTCGTCGGAGTAGATGATGTACTCCTGAATGCCCGTGCCGCTGAAGCGGTGGCTCATGGCAAACATTACGCGGCCGTTGAGAGAATCAACCTTCTGGCGTTGCAGCACGATGCCGCGACCAGAACCGGCAAACGAGCCGAGAACCTGACCCTGTTCGTAAGTACCGTTGTAGAGTTCGCTGTAAAGATCGCGAGGTGTACTCCAAGTCTCACCAGCATCGTCAGAGGTGATGATGAAGGGGATGTTGCAGTTGCTGCGATCGTTAGTAGAGCTGAAGTAGTACTGACCTGCCACCATGATGGCGATGAGGCGTCCCTTGCTCGTTTCAACAAGAGCAGCGTCGCCAAAGCCGTTGCCGGCTACGCCCACGAGCTTGTGGTCAGAGTCGCTACCAGCTACGAGTTTGTGGTCAGTCCAAGTCTTACCGTTGTCATCAGAGTGACGTTCGTACACGTCGATGTGGTTGGGAAGGTCGCCGTTGTGGCTGAAACGGTTGTCGGCCATAGTGACGATGCGTCCGTTCTTGCTGGCGTTGTCGCCCTGCTGATGCTTCAGAATAACCATGGCAGGGATGCGCCAGTAGTGCGAGCCGAGGTCGTAGCTCTTATAGGGCTGCGACATCACGTCGTAGATGCGAGCAATGCCTTCGGGGTTGCCGTTGGATACGCTGTAAGTCTTATCCGTGCCGTAGGCAAGGCTTGCCAGAGCGGCGTCGATGGAGTCGCCCACAGTGGCATCGCTACTGATGTCAGCCGTTACGACAAGTTTCGTAGCACCGCTTGCGCAAGCAAGGGGAGAGTCGAAGGTTACGGTAGCCGTAGTGCCACTCACGGCAGCGAGTGTGCCGAGGAGAGTAGCATCGCGTGAAGCTTCGGCGCAAACAAAGTCTGTGCTGTTGAGCTGGTAAACCTTGATGTTTGCAAGGTCAGAAGCGGCTTTGCTCGTGTTTGTACCGAAGTCAACCGTCAAGCTGGTCAAGTTGACGTCGCCGTTGAAGCCAGTTACGTTGACCGTAGACGTGAACAGAACTTGATCCGTGTTGCCGGGAGCATAGTTCTGCGTACCAGAACCTACGCTAACCGATGAGATGGCGGGCTCAGCTGCAAGGTCCTCGCTGCTGATTTCTTCAAGACGCCAAGCTGAGGCTGTGTTCAGTCCGCCAGCCCATGTTACGAGGCAGGAGCCATCGTTCTGTGCATGGAGCGGGTTCTTGCCGTCGGGGATGATGTTGAATGCGTATTCGCCCAAGCTCTTCACCGTGTACTTTGTACTTGCCGTTGCCGACATCGTGGTGTTGTTGCCTGCATAGCCAGTGTTGGTAGGCTCTACGTATTCTTTCGTCTTGTAGTTCTGAAGGTAGAACTGTCCGTCGCCTGCGTCAACAAACGTCCATCCATAGCTTGCAGCCACCAACTTGTCGCCGAAGAGCGACTGCTGCCCGCTGCCCGGACAGTAGAGGTATTTACCCTCGCAGTAGTTGGCAGAAGGACCAGACACAATATAATAGGTCTTTCCGGCCACCACGTTGATCATTGCTGCGGCGTAGGTCTCCTTGGCGGCAGTGAGTTCATCCTCTGTGGTAGCTGAGGTAACGGCTGTCTGGAAAGCCGTACGTGCTGTGCTGGGATATTGTCCAGGGTTAGTTCCCTCCGTAGTGTTGTTGAGGACGTTGAGTGCAAGCGCCTGTGCCTCTTGCAAATCAGTGAGCGTCTGCTTTTCAAAGCGGAACTGGCATCCACCGTCATTGGTATTTGTGCCGCTGCCCCAGTTGTAGAGGTAGTAGTTGGGGGCGTCCTGACTCATGTTCCACTGGTTCGAGCCGTTGACCACGGTGTAGAGGTCGGTGCTTGAACCCGTTTCGGTGATTGTCCAGCCAGCCGAGGGCTTGGTCTTAGAGGTGGTAAACACGTTCTGCGAAGCACCGCTCGGCTTTGATGTGGTGGTGCTGACATACGTGCTGTCCATGCTGAGGATGAAGTATGTGCCGTCGGAGTTCTTCTCGAAGCGGAAGAGCATGTTGGCACTGTAAGGAGATGTAGCCCCTTTCGTGTTCTTCATTACGGCACCGTCTCCGCGCGAAGTCAGTGTAAGATTTTGGCGGTTGGGTGTGTAGATGCGGTACCATACGGGGCTGTCGGAAGTGGAAGCCTCGATGGAATCGGCCCAAGCCTCGCTTGGGCTGCCAATGGCTGCAAGAGCCAGCAAACTGCCAAGTAAAACTTTTCTCATGTACGTTTAGATTGTAGTTATGTGGGTGAATGTTTATTTGTTACGGAGTTATTTCTGAGGAAACAGTCCTTTGGGGTCAATCTTGGCGATGGTGTCGCGCATGGCGGTGTCGCCTTTCAGGTTTTCGAGCTTGTAGTAGTCCATGAACCCCATGTTGCCGTCGCGCAAAGCCTGTGCCAGAGCCTTGGGCACCTCTGCTTCGGCCTGTATCACCTCGGCGCGTGCCTGCTGAGCCTTGGCCTTCATTTCCTGTTCGCTGGCTACGGCCATAGCACGACGTTCCTCGGCCTTGGCCTGCGCAATGTTCTTGTCGGCGTTGGCCTGATCCATCTGCAAGGTGGCACCGATGTTCTTGCCCACGTCGATGTCGGCAATGTCGATGGAGAGAATTTCGTAGGCTGTACCAGCGTCAAGGCCTTTAGACAGCACGAGCTTAGAGATAGAGTCGGGATTTTCGAGCACCTGTTCGTGCGTCTCAGCCGAACCAATGCTCGACACGATGCCTTCGCCTACGCGAGCCAAGATTGTGTCCTCGCCGGCACCACCCACCAACTGGTGGATGTTGGCGCGCACCGTTACGCGAGCTTTGGCAATGAGCTGGATACCGTTCTTAGCCACAGCGGCTACGGGAGGTGTGTCAATCACTTTGGGGTTTACGCTCGTCTGCACGGCCTCGAACACGTCGCGACCGGCAAGGTCGATGGCAGTAGCCTTTTCAAACGAAAGGTCGATGTTCGCCTTCGAGGCCGACACGAGGGCGTGCACCACGCGTTGCACGTGTCCGCCCGTCATGTAGTGGGCTTCGAGGTTGTCGCGTGTCACAGTGCGCAAGCCAGCCTTGTGCGCCTCGATGAGCGAGGGTACAATTACACTTGGCGGCACGTTACGAATGCGCATCAGAAACAGTTGGATGAGGGAAATCTTCACGCCCGAAACCTTTGCGCTCAGCCAAAGGAAGAAGGGGACAAAGTGGAAGAAGATACTAAGAATGACGATGACGCCGATAACAACAACGGCAATCACTACGCTGTCAGGGTACATAGGCGTATTAGACAGATAAGGTTAATAAAAGGTTTGTATAGGTTGTGTTTCTCGTTCCCTGCCGCGGCGGTAGCGTCGGACAGGGTAGGGGAGTTGCCCCTTGTGTGTCTCGCAAATGTACGCAATTATTTCTAATGTGCTAAAATGCGTGTGAATAAACTGCCTTTCGGCCTTGTCGGGGCATTGTATCTCCTGAAAAAATCGTGCCGTCGTGCAAGGATTTCACAGCGGCGGCGTTTTAAGCACAGAAACTAACACAAACACTCTTACAGATATGAATCGCAAGAACGCTTTTTCAACATTATTCTCTCTCTTCCTGCTTACCGCTGCGCTCACTTCGTGCCACAGCACGCAGCTGATAAGCGACAACGCCAACGTGGAGTACACGGAAGCCCAACGCTACTTTCTACGTAACGACGTGACGGACTATACCTCGCGCTTGGTGACAAACAAGGAAGACTTTGAAAGCCTTTTCGGTATGGCTGCCGTGATGGGCGAGAACGGGTTGCCCACCACCATTGACTGGAAGACACAAAGCGTGGTTGCCCTGTTGGCGCAGCCTACAAACATGGACACCAACATAAAACTCCTCAGCATGAAGAGCGAGGCGGGCAAACTCAGCGTGCGTTACGCCGTGAGCCAGAAAGGAGAACCCCGCTCTTACTCATACACTCCCATGCGCCTGTTCATCGTGAGCAAGTCTGCTGCCAAAAAGGGCGCATCCTTTGTCAAGGAGTGACGGAAAGAGATTTCACTGCAAATAAGTTTTTAGGTTTATGAAAGGGAAGAGGGTCGCGGCATTTTCGCTGCGGCCCTCTTTTAGCTGTTAGCCCTTATTGTTCCTTCAAATAGCCGATGACGGGGTAGTGGTCGGAGAAGGGGACGGAGTTGTCAATGCGGAAGGCATAGGGTTTGAAGTGCTCGGAACAGAAAGCGTTGTCAATGCGTACGTACATGGCGTTGCGGTTGAACGACCGGCCTATGCCGTTGCTCGTAGCGCGCAGGGCGTCGGTGAGCCGCGTGCATATCTTGTGGTGAGCGTAGGAGATGGGCGTGTCGTTGAAGTCGCCCATAACGATAAGCGGTTTGTCCTTGTGGCGGTCAATGAACGCGGCCAGTAAGTCAGCCTGCTGGGCACGCGTCACGCCGTTGTTGGCAATATGTTTCAGCAGGGCAATTTTAGAATGGATGTCTTTTGTTCCGCTTTTGGGGTTCTTGACGAGTTTGGCGTATTCGTCGCGCATCTTATCGCTGAGGTGCATGCTTTGCAGGTGAGCGTTGACTACTATCAGCGTGTCGTTGTCGCGGCGGAGGAGGTAGAACGCCGCTGCCCCGTTTGACTCCGAGGAACACACTGTTTCGGTCTTTACAATGCGGAAACGCGAGGCTATAGCAAGCACGTTCTTTTGGGCATAGCCAAAGCGGAAATAGTAGCCATAGCGTTCCGCGTTTTCTTTGAGCCGAACGGTGTCACCGCGCGCCTCAGGTTCGGTTCCCACTTCCTGCATACATACGATGTCAGGTTGTTGCGAAAGCAAGTAGCGCATCACCTCGTAGTCGCGCTTGTTGGCGTCCATCTTCCATTTGTCCAGTCCCATTGTGTTGTAGCTGATCACTTTGAGTACGTTCTTGGGAGGCGGTGAACTGAGGTTGAGGGGGAAATAGTCGCGTACGGAACCAGCACACGCCGCAATGCCCAGCAAGGAAATCCACACCAGGCGTGGCTTGAACAGCAGGCAAAGTAGCCCCATGCCGATGACCAGAGCGAGGAACACGGGAAACGCCAGACCGACGATGGCAAAGCACTTTCCGTAGGTTCCAGGGTTGACGTAGACGCTTGCTGCTGCCCCCCAGAGTAGCAGCACGGCGATCCAAGATAAGGTAGAAAGAAAGGTCTTCATACGGCAGTGTTAGCGGCGGCTTATGCGGAAGAGCTCCTTCTTCTCCTCGGGGGTAAGGCTGTCGTAGCCTGAACGGTGGATTTTGTCCAGTATCTCGTCCATGCGCGCCTCTTCCTCCTTAGAACGTATGTTGTCCTCGTAGTCAGCGTTACGCGAGGCAGTGTGGTGCGCATTACCCACGGTTGTCTTGTTAGTCGGACGGAAGCGTGCGGCAAGGCGTTCCCACAATGAGGCCTTACGAGTGCGCTTCTGCCAGTTGTCCCATGAGGAACTGGTATGGTAGATGTTCTGTGCCCTCTGCGCGTTCTTGCGCCAGAAGCGGAACAGCAGCCAGCCAAAGAGCATACCGCCGAGGTGGGCAAAGTGGGCTACGTTGTCGTTTGAGGCATAAGCGGAGAACAGTTCAATGGCAGCATAGCCAGCTACGAAATACTTTGCCTTGATAGGGATAGGGGGAATGAGCAACATGATACGCTCGTTGGGGTAGAGCATACCGAAAGCGAGAAGTACACCGTAGCAGGCGCCCGATGCGCCGATGGTGGTCCACAGGTTGAGGAAGTCGGCCATGGGGATGAGTGAACTGCCCGTATTTACTACCTCGTAGTTCTGAAAGCCTTCAATGAAATAGTCGGCCGTCTGCCATAGTTCCTGGCACAGACCAGCCCCAATGCCGCAGACGAAGTAGTAAAGCAGGAAACGCTTGGAGGAAAGGTTCTGTTCAATGACGCGCCCGAACATCCACAGGGAGAACATATTGAAGAACAGGTGCGTGAAACTTCCGTGGAGGAACATATAGCTTATCAGCTGGTGCACGTGAAATTCCGAAGCCAGCACAAAGTGGAGGCCGAGCAGCTGCACGAGGTCGATGCCCTGACGCTCAAGTACGAGTTGCAGCAGGTAGCATATCACGTTGATGATGATAAGGTTGTTTGTGAGGGGAGATTGTTTCATCGGTTGATTAGGGTGGAGTAGAGTGGGAGAGTGGCGATGATGCCCAACGTAAGGAATGTGTTAACTTTGCAGAGTGTCGGCGTGGTAATGCACGAAGGTAGAGCCGAAATGCTCTTCAATGTCTGAGCGAACGCCGAACGGCATACGCGGCGCTGGTACGCCGCTTCCGAGAACGTGGAGGGAATGTTCCGCATAAGCTTCGTCCCAAAGTCCGTTGTCGATAAAGCTTTGAAGCGTCTGCGTGCCCCCTTCTACCAACAGCGACTGAACGCCCATACGGTAGAGTTCTGCGAGAGCCGTTTCAATGTCGGCAAAGGCGAGCCAGCCTGAGGGAAGTTCACCCTCGGCCACACGGCCCAGTACCACTCGCAAGGGTTGTTCCTTGCCGCCTGTGGTCCAGTGGCGCACGTTGAGTTGCGGATGGTCCATGCGGAGTGTGCTGTGTCCCACGAGGATGGCTTGGCAGGATGCTCTGAGTTGGTGTACGAGCATCAGACTGAACGGCGAGGACAGCTTGGCTGGAAGTTCTTCGCTGCCTTCTTCGCGCCATGTGTCGATAAAGCCGTCGCTCGAATGCGCCCATTTCAGGGTGATGAACGGACGGCGGAGGGTTTGCGCCACGATGAAGCGTTCGTTGAGCGCGCGGCATTCCTCTTCGAGCACGCCTACGGTGACGTCGATGCCTGCTTCACGAAGTATGCTGATGCCGCGTCCCTGCACCTTGGCAAAGGGGTCGACGCAGCCCACCACAACACGCGGAATGCCCGTGCGGACAATCAGGAGGGCACAAGGCGGTGTCTTCCCGTAGTGTGCGCATGGTTCTAAACTAACGTACAGCGTGCTTTCTTTAAGTAAGGGCTTGTCGGCCGCCGATACGGAATTGATGGCGTTGACTTCGGCGTGTGCCTGTCCGCAAACGGCGTGATAGCCTTCGCCAATGATGCGGCCGTTGTGAACAATTACTGCCCCGACCATTGGGTTGGGGGCAGCGTGTGAATGTCCGTATTGCGCCAGCTCAATGCAGCGGCGCATGTATTTCTCGTTCTCTTCCAAAGGAATCGTTTCGGTTAATCAATAATACAAAGTTTCTATGCAAGACTCCCCTTTCACTTCGTTGCGCAAAAAGTTGCTCGCTCTCTACGATGAGGGAGAAGCACGCGCCATCACGCTCCTTGTTGCAGAGGATGCGTTTGGCATGAGCCGCACAGACGTTTATATGGGCAAAGATAGAGATTTTTCAGCAGAGCAATGTGAGCGCCTCGCCAATCTTTCGGAGCGGCTGATCAAGGGCGAACC
>CAVKGN010000008.1:3728-11890 GCA_963655595.1 uncultured Oscillospiraceae bacterium | reverse complement strand
GAGACAGTCGACTTGTTAAAAAGTCACGGCTTTGAGCAAGTAGAACTACGCAACGACGCCTTCGGAAACCTTCGCATGGTGGGTGGACGCAAGGCTTAATCTCTCAAAACTACATAGCCCGAAGTCTTTTTACAGGGACTTCGGGCTATGTTATAGTTATAGGAGCTTTACCGGAAATTTAGTGTTATTCCAGCTCGCCAGATTAGTGGCGTTGACGACGTACGCTCAGTCCGCCACCGCTGCTTGATGATTTGGTGCGTGTGGCACTTGACTTCGTCTTCGTTGTCTTTGTTTTCGTGGACGAGGACTTGCTTGATGAGCTACTGCTTGAACTCTTTACGCTTGTGGAGCGGCGTGATGGGGCTGTTGTGCTGCGGCGCGATACGGACGAAGTGCGGCGAGCCGCCTTGCCGGCAGCAGCTATGGAGTCGGCCTGAACCTGCGCCAAGGAGTCGGCACGTAGTTTTGCGTAGTAGGCACTGTCGCGGCCGTAAACGTGTTCCTGTACGTCGGTAAGCTGTTTCTCAATGCGCTTTTGTTCGCGTGCCATGGCGGAGTCGTCCAGGCAGTAGTTGGAGAGAAGGCGGTCCTGCAAGTTGACAGCTTTGTAGATGTCGCCCTTGTAGCACTTCATTGTGAAGAAGTCGTCGGCTGACATTGTGGCGGCGTTGTTCAGCGAAGACCCCATCAGCATGAGTTTGCCGAGGTAGGGTGCAGCGTCTTCCATCTTCACCCAAAACATAGGGTACTGAGCCAGTTCGCCACCGAAGTCACTGTCGCCGCGTTTCAGTACGGGGCAGATGGCTGTCACTTGACTGTGGAACGAGGCCGTATGCTGGTCGTAATAGGTGCTTTCCTTAATGAAATAGGCTTTTACTTCATCGGAGGGAATGTCCGCGTCTGTTACGCGTACCTTGTCGCCTTTCGACTCGTAGAAGATGTGATAGCGATCCATGATCTCCTTTGCCGACACTTCGTTCTTTTGCGAGAAGTCCTCGTTGCCGTCGAGCTTGTAGTCGTAGGCCTTGATCTGCTTGCGCAGAAGGAGTTTGAAAAGGTAGGTAAAGAGATTCTCGCGCCCGTCCTGCGGTGTGGTGGGGTAGTAAAGCACAGCATTCTCATTCTTCGTAAGGTCGAGCGTGCGGTAGAGGTCGCGCCTCCAAGCGGCATCGCTGGGCATGGCCTGTGCGGTGGGAAATTCACGGTACGAAGCCCCTTGCGGCGATGTCTGCTGCTGGTCCTTTTGCTGCTGCTCGGCACGACGACGTGGGGGCTGGGCATGACTCTCGAACGGAGTTGCCATGCATATCAGTAGAATGAGCGTGATGAATGTTCTCATATTTGTGTGTAGTTTCTTCGGTTGGGGTAGGGGAGGCGGCGTTGTCTGGGTTAGTTGATGATTACTTCCAAGCTGCCGTTCAGGTTGCGCACAATGCCGTCAGGTCCTTGCGCGCGTACCTTTGAGATGTAGAAGCGTTGACCACGGCGCAGTTCACGCATCAGGTTGCGCTGGTTTTCCGTGAAGTTAGCACCTGCGGAAGGCTCGGGACGGAAATTGCCCATGCGGTCGGCAAACACTGTCTCGAAGCTGAGCACGCGGAAGGGAATGTTGAGCAAACCATCGTCGATGGCTGCACCCAGACCACCGGCTCCGAGGATTGTACCCTTGGCAATGCGTCCGCCGCGGAAGCGGTCGGTGCCTACTTGGATGAATGCTGTGGGATCGGGGAGCTTGCGCACTTGGAAGGTGAACTGTCCCATGTTCTGCGTCTTCCCATTCACCGTGCCTGTCACCGTAAAGGTTACGTTCTCGCCCACTTTCGACGGGCGAGCTGTGTACTTGCCTTCGCCGCGCTGGGTGAGTGAGCCACCCGTCATGCTCAGGTGGAGTCCGGCATTTCCGCCAGCGGCGGTCACGCTAATGGGGTTGTCAAATCCCGCGTACAGCACGTTCATCAAGTCGGCTGCAACGGTTGCCCCTTGTGGCGGAGCTATTACGTTGTATTTCTGCGTAAAGTTTCGGCGTACAATCTCGCCCGAAGCGTTCGGCATGAGTATGTAGCCAGAGAAAGAGTATTGTCCAGGACCACCTACGTTGAAGTTATAGTTTCCGTCAGCGGCTATGCGGCGGCCGTTCACGTAGATTTCGGGCCGTTGGGTAGTGTCGATAGCCGCCATGAATATCTTGGAGCGGAACTGGTCGCCGGGGTAGAGTGTCGTAGCCTCAGCAGCCACGTAGGCGTTTATCTGGTTCACGCGGATGTCCTTCACGTCAATGTTGGCGAGCAGCGTGTGCACCACCTCGTTTTCGGCCTTGCGCACGTCGCTTTGCAGTTTGGCCAGCATGGTCACGGCGGCGATAGAAGGCATTTCCTCAAACATGTATTGTACCCAGTTCTTGCCCACGTTGTCCTCGGAGCGAGGAACGGTGGTTGAGAGGTTTGAGGCGATGATAGCCTTTTGGCGCGGGTCGGTCACAAGTGCCAACACGCGGTTGCGGAAAGAGTTGATGGCGTTGTATAGCTGCTTGCCCCTGCCTCGTGCCGGAGCCAGCATCACGCGGTTAGAGCCTTCCAGGTCTTCCTTGTTTTGCAAGTTGTCAGGGTCAGCGTCCTTGCCGTCAGCCTCGCGGGCAATGGCAAGTCGCAGCTCGCCTGCAAGGTTGTAGAGCGAATCGCTCATGCGCTTCACTTCCATAGCTTTGTCGTACCAAGGCTTCACCTTGGCTGGGTTGGCTTTGTACGAGGTAGCAAAGTCGGCGTAGAGAGCCTCGTTCTCCTTCATGGCGTTGCCCGTGGTACGTTTCAGACTGTCGCCAATGAGCGAGAAGCCTTTCAGTACGTCGCTCGACACGTTAAGAGCCAGCATAGCCAACAACACGATGTACATGAGGTTGATCATCTTCTGGCGTGGCGAAACGGGTCTCTTCTTTACGGATGAGGGCATATCTTGTGATAGGGTATAGTTCGGTTATGTATTTCGCCGCTTCTGGGGCGATTGGTGCAACGGCTGCTTATTGTTGGGGTGCGTTGCCGTAGTTTTGGGGGTATCCGTTGCCCTGTTGGGGCGGCACGCATCCCGTGTTGTAGGGCTGTTGCGGAGCGTATGCACCTTGTTGCGGCATGGGCTGCTGAGGCTGAGCGGCGGGCTGCTGCATGCGCATATTTACTGTAAGGGCTTGAATCATACGTCCGTACACGCCGTTGAGTTCCTCTATCTGCTGGGCGAGGCGGCGCGTCTGTTCATTGATTTGCTCAATAGTGCCCACCTGCTGCGAGATGCTCTTAAAGTGCAGGTCGTAGGTCTTGTTGATGGCCGTGAGGGTGCGATTGAGGTTGGCCATCTCTTCGCTGTCGTGCGTGAGACGTGCGCTTTGTTCGTCCACCTTCTGGAAGGTTTCTGCCAGGGTGCGGAGCTTCTCGATGTATTCCTGTGTGGCACTCTCCATCTCGGGCGACAAGGCTGCCTGCGCGCGTTGCAGGAGTTCGTCGTTTGCCATGCGGATAATCTCAGCCAAGCGTTTTGCCTCGTTCTCGAATGGTTCTGCGCCTTCGGGGGTAAGGGCGGAGATGGCTTCCCGTACGGCTTGGGCGGCAGAGGGCTTTTCTGTTTCGTCGCTCGATGTGGCCGCAGATTGGGGAGTCTCTGGAGCTGCATTGCTTGCCGCAGGGGCTGCACCGCTTGCTGCAACGTAGCCTCCACCCACAAAGACAGTGGTAGGTTGGGGCGTTGCTGGAGCGGCGGGGGCTGCAGTCTGGTTGCTCGTGAAGGGTTCTTCGCTGTTTTCCTCCTCTTCCTCGTCGGTAAGGCCAAGCTTGGCTTCAATCTCTTCGTCAGTCTCGTAGTCGTCGGGGAGTTCCTTGCCGATTTCCTGCTTGTCGAACGGACGGTCGAAAGCGGAGAGGAAGAACACTACCACCTCCGTACCCATACCAATGAAGAGCATGAAGTTACCGCCCGGCAAGTGGGTGAGTTTGAAGAGTGCACCAAGAATAACGATTGCCGCACCCCATGAGTAGGCGTAGTTGAGGAAGGTCTGTCCCGGCACACTGTCCATCCAGTGTTGCAGGCGAACTACAAAGTTTATCTTGCTCATTTGTGTATATGCTTCTTTGGAGAATGTATGTGCGTATTGTCAGGCTGCGGCCCTTTTATTTCCGCTTCTTGCTGTTTGCGCTGCCCGTGGCACTTGTGGTGTTTGCTTTCGAACGAACGCAACGGAAACCAATGTACGAGCGGGGCTGGTTTTGGTATTCCCAACTACGCCAGGCGGAGCGGATGTACGACATGGGGTCTTTCCACGAACCGCCGCGTACGCTCTTGCGCTTGAGCATATAGGGGTCTTCCTTAGCTGCGTTGTACGAGAGCTGCGGGTTGAGGTCGGCCATTGCGTCTACGCCGGCTTCGGTGTACACGGTACTTGTCCATTCAGCGGCGTTACCCGCCATGTCGAAGAGTCCGTTGGAGTTAGCACCGTAGATGCCCACGCGCGAGGTGATAAGGTTGCCGTCGTCGGTGTAGTTACCTCGGTCGGGCTTAAAGTTGGCGTAGAAGCAACCTTCCTTGCTTTTGGCCTCAATGCCTTGCCAGGGGTAGGGGTTGCCCTCCTTGCCACGGGCTGCATATTCCCATTCAACCTCGGTCGGCAATCGGTAGCGTTGGATGTAGCGTGCCTGCGGGCCCATGCCTCGCAGCAGGTAGTTTGTGCGCCATGCGCAGAAGGCTTGTGCCTGTTCCCACGTCACGCCCACCACGGGGTAGTCGTTGTAGTTGGCCGACGAGAAGTAGAGTTTCATGTACTGCTCGTTGTTGGCGTTGGGGAAGTCGTTCACCCACACGGTTGTGTCGGGGTAAACGGCCACTATGTAGGTGTTGAGGAAGTCGTAAAGGCTCGATAGGGGGCGCTCAATGGTCTGCTGCACCACGTTTCCGCTGTCGTCCACATAGGCTGTGTCCTTCGAGATCATCACTACCTCGTCGGGGTCGGTCGGGTGGTCGGTGTTGAGCGAGCGCTCAGCCGGATTGAGGCGGTATTTGCGCAGGGCGGCCTTCTCGTAGTCGAAGATCTCGTAGCGATAGAGCAGCTGTTTCGTGTCGATCATGCGCGTGCCGTCGATGGGGTGGGTGTAGTACACGCTGTTGAGGGCGCGCTCTTGATCCTCGCTTGGTTTGCGCCAGGGTATGGGCTTCGTCCAGTTGAGGTGGGGCTTCACGGGGTCGCCGTTGCGATCCACCTCAATCTTGTAAGTCTCGTCGCCGCCGTACTGCGGGTCGGCCAGACGTTCGCGAATGATGGAGTCGCGCACCCACTCCACAAACTGCCGGTACATGGAGTTAGTCACTTCCGTCTGGTCCATCCAGAAACCGTCTACCGAGATGTCCTTTTGCGGTGTCACGGTGCCCCAAAGTGAGTCGTTCTCTTCAAGTCCCACTTTGAGGTAGCCGCGCTTCACCTCAATCATGCCGTAGGGGGTAGGTTCGGTAAATGAGCTTGCGCGCGAGCCAGTTACCTCGCCGCCGCTCATCATGGCTTTGCTGCTTCCCATGCACGAGGCAAGGAGTCCGCAGGCGGCCAGAAGTGTCAGTATGGATAGGAATGAATGCTTCATTTATCTGTGTGTATGCTGTTTCAATGTGTTGTGGTATCAAAGCCAGCGCACGCTGCGGTGCACGTTGCGCCCTTTCTTTCCGAGGTTTAGGTCAAGGCGGTAGCCCAGCGTCACTTCGTGCTGTCCCGCACCCAGTCCCATGCCAGATGTATTGGCTTCGTAGGAATAACTGATGTCCACGCCGTGGAACATTCCCCCAACAAAGCCCGAAACGCTGTGCTGCGGGCTGTATCCCAGACCTGCATAGATGCGTTTTTTGTCCTTGGCGTACTGCACGCGGGCGGTGATGTCGGCACGGAACGCCGTACCGCTGTAACGCAGCAGGGTAGAGGGGGTTATAGTAAAGAACGGACTAGGTAGCTTAATATTGTATCCGGCGGTAAAATTATACAGGGCTTTCACCTTGTACTCGTTCGTTTCGCCCATGTGAATCGTGGGGGAAGTGACGTGCTGCATGGCCGCTCCGGCGTACCAGTTGCGGTGTGCGTAGTAGAGGCCCACGCTCAGGTCGAACTTTGAGCCACTGAGGTCGGTGGTGGGGAATGCCGGGTCGTTCGCGTCGCCCAGGTCGGCTTTCGAGCCGTTGATGCTTTCGTTGAGCATGTCGGCCTCTGCGCCGATGCTAAATGTGCCACCAAATAGTTTCAGGTGGTAGGCGTACTGCACGCTGAACTCTTTGTTCGAGAACAGGCCAAACGCATCGTTCTGGAAGTAAACGCCCACGCCGTGCCGCGTCTTTCCCAGTTGAAACGCCATGTCGGCACCGGCGTACATTGTGCTTCCGCCGTCGGTGTAGCCCGACGCATGGCTCTGATAGGCTGCCGTGATGCTCAGCTGAGGTGTGCGTCCCACAGCGGCGGGGTTAAATTGCGGTTCAATGAGCCAGTAATGCACGTAGGCAGGGTCTTGCTGCGCCCATGCGGTGCTGCTCGTTGCGCATAGTGCAATGAGGGCGGCAAGGGTGCGTAAAGGCTTTTTGTGGGTGACGTGCATCAACGACAGTGTGTTTCAGTGACTTGAAAATTAAGGCAAATTTAGTGCAAAGCGAGCGCAAAGTAAAGAAATCCGTTGGAAAATCTTCACTTTGCGCTCGCTGCGTGTCCGTGTGTTTACACGGTGTTTTTCTTCCTCGTATGGTTGCGCCGAGGCTTATTTGTTGCGCGTGTTTCGCTTTTGTCGTGCTTCGTTGATGAGACGTGCACATTTTATGGCGTCAGCCTTGCGTTGTGCGGCGTAGCACTCTGCCAGTTGGGCAAAGAATGCGTCGTTGCCCGTGAGTTTGGCAAGGTTGCGGCAGCCGGCTTCGAGGCTCACGGCTCGTCCGCTCTTCATACTGTTGGTGTCTACGAGCGAGAAGTGGTAGCGTTCGCCGATTTTGTCGTAGAGAATGTTCGTCGACGAGAAGTCGCGGTGCAGGAAACCGTCCTCGTGCAGATGGGCGGCAAAGCGTGCAAAACTCTCTATCACCTCACGCTGTTCCTCCTGCGGCAGGTCGAGTGCCGTGAGCATGTTGTAGCGGTAGGTTGACAATAGGCTTACGAAGTAGGTCGTTGTTCGCCAGAGCCCGTGTCTCACTCTTACAAATGCCACAGACTCAGGACTTTCAAAACCTCTCTCGCGCAGGAGTAGGGGAGAGAGGTAAGCCTGTTTTCCCTTCGACTTTTTGTAGAAAATCTGCTGCACCTTGCGGCGAAATCCCGGCGGCGCAAACTGTTTTACGCAGAGCGTGTAGCCGTCCACTTTGAGCGAACGTATCACGTTGCGCCCCGAATGGATGTCGTGCCCTTCGTTCTCAAAGTGCTCTTCAAGGTGCAGCAGGTAGCTGCGCAATGCTTCGTATTTGGGGTTGAGTATTATCTTCATATTGTGTCTATGCGTCGCAAACTTTCCGTATGGTGGACAGTGGCCGCGGCGCAAATAGGCGGTATTCCTCGCCCTCTTCTTGGTGTTTTGCAAAGTTAACGTTCCAAAATAACTGAGCAAAGCCTTTCCTCTGAAAATGCCTATTATGGGGTATCAATGCGCTTCGAGCCAGTTTCTCCCCTCGCCGCAGTCGGCAATGAGCGGCACGGTCAGGGTGCAGGCGTGTTCCATCTCGTCGGTTACGATTTTCTTCACCTTTTCGAGTTCGTCGGGGAAGACGGAGAAGTTGAGTTCGTCGTGTACTTGCAGGATCATCTTTGAGCGTATGCCCTCCTTCTTGAAGCGTTCGGCAATGCGCACCATGGCTATCTTAATGATGTCGGCGGCGGTGCCTTGGATAGGTGCGTTCACGGCGTTGCGCTCTGCATAACCGCGTACCACGGCGTTGCGCGAGTTGATGTCGGGCAGATATCTGCGGCGTCCGTACTGGGTGACGATGTACCCTTGCTCGCGGGCTGTTTGTACACTTCTTTCCATGTAGGTTTTCACCATCGGATAGGTGGCGAAATAGCTGTCAATCAGCTCTTTTGCCTCCGTGCGTGACACCTCCATGCGCTCGGCCAAACCGAAAGCGGATATGCCGTAGATGATGCCGAAATTGGCTGTCTTTGCCTTGCGCCGTTCGTCGCG
>CAVKGN010000008.1:0-2901 GCA_963655595.1 uncultured Oscillospiraceae bacterium | reverse complement strand
GTTCCTCAATGTGTATGGTGCGGTAGTTGAGGTAAATCTCCGCAAGGTAGTCCATATTGTGCCGCAGTTCGGGTTGCACAAGGTAGTGTGCCAACATGGTGTCGAACATTGGGGCGGTGAGGGCGATGCCGTACGAGGCAAGCACCGTGAGGTCGTATTTCAGATTTTGCCCCACTTTGAGAATTTTCTCGCTTTCGTAGAGCGGACGGAAAATCTTCGTCATCTCCCGCGCTTGTTCCGTTTCACGTGGAACAGCTACGTACCAAGCTCGTCCGCCCTCCACCGCAAAGCTCATTCCGACGAGTTTTGCGCAAATGGCATCGATTGAGGTGGTTTCTGTGTCAATACTTACAGTCGCAAACGTCAATAATAAATCACAAAGTTCTTTTGCTTTCTCTTTATTATCAATGAAAATGTATTTGTGATCTACGTCTGTAAGCGTTTTGTGAGGCGTTTGTATTTTCTCGTCCTGAATAGTTGGTTGCTCTGTGTTAAAGAGGGGACCCCACTCGGAGGTCTGTTGAGGCGCACTTGGGGTGGGGGAGTCCATCTTTTGGATGAAGGAGCGAAATTCCAGGTTTTCAAAAATCGGCCGGAGTGCGTCGAGGTCGGGGTCGGACATTTTGAGTTCGTCGAGGTTGAGGTCGACGGGCACGTCCGTTTTTATAGTGACGAGGAACTTTGAGAATTTTATCTGCTCCGTGTTTTCCTCCACTTTCTTCTTCAATGCGCCTTTTAGCTCGGATGTGTTGGCGAGCATGTTGTCGATGGAGCCAAACTGCGTGATGAGTTTCACGGCTGTCTTTTCGCCAACGCCGGGACAGCCTGGCACGTTGTCCGCCGTGTCGCCCATCAAGCCAAGCAAGTCGATAACTTGCGCTGTCGACTCAATGCCGTATTTTTCGCAGACTTCCTTTTCGCCCATTTTCTCCATGCCTGCCGAGCCGTGGCCGGGACGATCCATGAAAATGTTAGGAGCTACGAGCTGCCCGTAGTCTTTGTCGGGCGTCACCATGTGTACTTCCAATCCCTGGGCAGCGGCTTTCTTTGCCAATGTGCCAATTACGTCGTCGGCCTCGTAGCCTGGCACCTCCAGGATTGGGATGTGGTAGGCACGGATGATATCTTTGATCACAGGCACCGCCCACTTGATGTCCTCAGGCGTGGCCTCGCGCTGAGCCTTGTACGCAGGGTAAGCTTCGTGGCGGAATGTGCCGCCCTTGGGGTCGAAGGCAATGCCCAGGTAGTCTGGCTTAGCCGTGCGAATCACCTCGCGCAGGGTGTTCACGAAGCCGTACACGGCCGACGTGTTCTGTCCCTTCGAGTTGGTACGCGGCGAACGGATGAGCGCATAGTATGCGCGGTATATCAAGGCGTAGGCATCAAGCAAATAAAGCGTTTCCATGGCAAAATGGTAGTTATTGCGGCAAAAGTACGCTTTTTTGAGCTATCTTTGCATGGCAAACTTTAAGGTATGGACAATTTATCTGCCCTGCGGCAGCCCGTGCAAGCGGAACTTGAACGTTACAAGCTTCTTTTTGATGAGGCTCTGGCCCACGAGGACGATTTCCTCGGGCAGGCGCTTGGCTACATACGCCAGCGCAAGGGAAAGATGATGCGTCCCCTTTTGGTACTGCTGATGGCTAAGGAACTGGGAGAGGTGACGGAAGCCTCCCTGCGTTCTGCCGTAACGCTTGAACTCCTGCATACGGCCTCACTCGTACACGACGACGTGGTGGACGAGAGCAACGAGCGTCGCGGACAGCGTTCTGTGAATGCGGTCTACGACAATAAGGTGGCTGTCTTGGTGGGCGACTATCTCCTGTCGGCCTCCCTCTTACAGGCTACGCTCACGCAGAATATCAACGTTGTAGAAATCATTTCGCGCCTGGGCGGCACACTCTCCGAAGGGGAGGTTTTCCAACTTGCCAACGTGCGAAGTGAGACCATCAGCGAAGAGGCGTATTTCAGTGTCATCTCCCGAAAAACGGCAGCTCTCTTTGCAGCTTGCGCCCAGTTGGGTGCTATTTCCGCCGGCGGAGATGCTGACTACGTGGCACGCGCCAAACGTTTCGGCGAATTGGTAGGTATGTGCTTTCAAATTCGCGACGACATCTTTGACTATTTCCCCACGTCCCAGATAGGCAAACCTACTGGCAACGACATGGCAGAGGGTAAGCTCACGCTGCCCGTGATACACGCCCTGCAAGCTACAAATGATGCGCAAGCAAATGTATGGGCGCGACGCGTGAAACAAGGTGAAGCCACCAAGGAAGAAATTGCCAAACTCGTACAATTTACCCTCGAAAACGGCGGTATCGACTACGCAGAGAACAAGATGAATGAGCTTGTAAACGAGGCTGAAACGCTTCTCTCGGCTTGGAAAAACGAGTCAGTGAAATCCTCGTTGAGAGACTATCTCCACTACGTGGTCAATCGTAAGATATAATTTTCCCCACTCTTTGTTTAGGTTTTTAGGAGTGCCTTATTCTACATGAATAAGGCTTTTTTCATGCCCTTACGTCAGCTCTTACTCTGGCTTCGTATTTCGTCTCACTGCGCCAGTCGTTCCTGAAAGCCGCTTTCTCGTTCGTGTCTTTGGGGTAGTGGATAAATACTTGATAAGATGCAGGTATGCTTCTTGGTAAGAAGCAGATGTGTTTCTTGCCAAGATACAGGTGTGTATCTTGGCAAGTATTTATCCACAACCCCCGAGGTAGGAACGACTACCCCGGGGGTTGTAATGAATAGGTCACAGATCGTTTCTCGCGACTATGTGATTGCTGGTTTGGTTAGAAAGGCTTTGTCTCTTCGCCCAGAATGTCGCTTACCAGGAGGTTTGCCAGGCGGCTTGTGCCGATGCGGAAGAGGCCGCTCTTGATATAGTCCGTACCGAGCATT